>DCFP01000035.1 GCA_002319925.1 Holophagaceae bacterium UBA1801
ATGCCGCCCTGGCTGATGTAGCTGCGGGCCTGGGTCATGGTGTGGAATTCCTCCATGACCTCTTCCGCCACCTCCGGCTGGACGTGCTTGGTGATGGCGATCTCGCGGGAGATTGTCTGGATCTCGTCCTCCTCGAGATATTTGAAAATATTCGATGCGGTCTCGTCCCCGAGGGTGACCATGAGCACCGCGGCTTTTTGCATGCCGGTCAGTTTTGCCATGGCCTACCGTCCTTCCTCAAGGAGCCAGGATCGCACCAGGGAGGCCATGGTTTCGGGATCCTCGTGCGAACTGTCCTGGAGCCGCTTCTTGATGAGCTCACGGCGCCGCGCTTCCGGGGCGCTGAAGGCTGCATCGGCGTTCAGTTCCGCTTCGATTTCAGCCTCGATCTCCGTCATGGACTTCACCTGGACGGGCTTGCGAGTGGATCCACCCCCTGAGCCGGCCATCGCCGCCTCACCACCTTCGGCGCTGGCAACACGCAGGGGCGTCGGCCGGTTGATGGCCGCGGACATGCGCTTGAGCATGGGCAGGAAGATCATGAAGAAGACGATGAAGCCGACCACACCCCAGGCGGCGTAAGGTAGGGCCTTCAATCCAAGGTCCACCCAGAACTGCTTCTTGGCATCGGCTTCTTCCTTGGGATTCACCTGGAGGGTGGCAAAGGCCATGTTCTCCACCGTGAGTTCGTCGCCGCGCTTGGGCTGGATGCCTACGGCCGCGGCCACCTGGTCGCGGATCTTCTTCAATTCGTCGGCGCTGCGCGGGGTAGTCTTCTGGACTGGCTCGCCCTTGGCGTCTTTGTCCCAGGTGGAATAGTTGTCCACGATGACTGCCAGAGTCATGCGCTTCACGGAGCCCGTGGCCTGGTCGATGGCGCGCACCGTCTTGCTGATCTCATAGTTGGTGGTGGTTTCCTTCTTGTCGGTGCTTTCCGTGAGGATGGCGGAGGCTCCGCCTGTGGCTGGGGCCACGTTGCTGGCGGTTCCGGGGAGACCGGCGCCGGCATCGCGCTTCTGGATCTTCTCGTCCTTCTGCTGAACACTTCGTTCCACTTGGCCCTGGGGATCGAACTTCTCCTCGTTGATCTTCACTTTGTCGAAATCGAGATCCACATGGGCCGTGGCCCGCACCTTGCCCAGCCCCACGACGGGCTCCAACAGTTGCGTGACCTGGCCCACGAGGTGGTCTTCCTCCTCGCGCTGGACCTTCTTCTGGGAATCCGAGGCGCCAACCATGGCATCCTGGCCCGTCTTGGAAAGGATCCGCCCGTACTGGTCCACGACGACCACATTCTCGGGGGTCAGACCTTCCACGCTGTTGGCCACGATGTTGACAATGCCTTGCGTGTTCTCGTCGGAAAGAATCCTCGCGCCCCGCAGGCGCAGCAGGACCGAGGCTTTGGCGGGCTCCTTCTCGGTGACGAAGGGACTGTCGTTGGAGGGCGTGATATGCACCCGGGCCTCGGCGACGAGGTTGGGCAGGCCGTCCTTCAAGGTCTTGGAGAGATCGGCTTCCACGGCTCGGCGCAGGATCACCTTCTGGCTCAGGTCGGTGGTGGTGAGGCCGGGGGTTTCCAGTTTCTCGAAGCCCAGCTTGTCGCCCGTCAGCAGTCCCTGGCCGGCCATGCTCAGCCTGAGTTCACTCACGCGGTCTTTCGGGACACTGATGGAGGATTGATCCGAGCTGATTTCGTAGGGGATGTTCTGCTTCTTCAAGCTCTCCACGATGGCGCTGGCATCCGTGGGGGACAGGTTGCTGGCCAGGGGAGCCAAGGTCTCCTGGCTGGCCCAGATCCCCAAGCCCGCCAGGGCCAGGATCGCGATGGCCAGAATGGCACCCACCATCGCCTTTTGGGTGGTGGTCATGCTCTGGAAGGCTTTCTGGAATTGGGAGGTGAGGTCGTTCTCGCCAGCCATGGGGTCCTTTCGATGGCCGGAGAACTAACCGCTACATTTGCATTTGCATGACTGAGCGGTAGGCGTCGATCAACTTGCCCCTTACGGCCATCATCATCTGGAAACTGACATCAGCTTTCTGGACCGCCAGAATCGCCGTATGCATGTCAGTGGATTCCCCAGTCATCAAGTTCCGTACCTCTTGCTCGGCGGTGTGCTGGGCAGCGTCCACTTCCTGGAGCGCCTGCTTGAGAATGTCCGAGAAATTGGTTCCTTCGGCCGCACCCTCATTACCCGTCTGGCCCAGGTCGGCCAGGGGTTTGAGGGGGGAGATGGGGTTGAGGTTGAGGGGGTCCATGGGGTTCTCGGTGCTACATGGTCAGAATGGGGTCCCGAGGAAGAAGATGCCAGTCAGAAAACCGTCACTGGACCCGGAGCAAGTCCTGGGCCGAAAGCACCATGTTCCGGACGGCTCGCATGACGGCCACGTTGGCGTCGAAGGCGCGGGTGGCTTCCGTGAGGTTCACCATCTCTTCGACGGGGTTCACGTTGGGGTACTGGACCAGCCCTTCCGCATTGGCGTCGGGGTGGGTGGGTTCGTAACGGGTGATGAAGGGTTCGCTGGAGGCAATCACATCGCTCACCTGGACGCCCATGAGGGGCAGGCCATCGGAGGTCTTGCCAAAATCGGCAACCTGGAACACGGCGTCCTTCCGGCGGAAGGGGCCGCCCTCCGGAGTGCGGGTGGTCTCGCTGTTGGCTACGTTGGCGGCGATGAGCTGCACCCGGAGGCGCTGGGCACTCATCCCGGAGGCGGCGATGCTGCTGATCTGGTCGAAGCTCATGGTCAGGCCTTCGCGTCACGAATCATCTGGCGGATTTTGCGGAGTTCCAGCTGAGCGAAGTTGGAGCTCATCTGGTAGGTGATCTGGGTCTGGGCCAGCATCTGGGATTCCCGGTCCAGGCTCACATCGTTGCCATCGTTGCGCTCGTACGCGGGATGGACATCCCCAGTGGAGATCGGGAGGCTGGAGCTACCGTTACCCGAGAAGTGCAGGGGGTTGGTCTTGGCCATGGGCAAATTATTCCCGTTGGATTGCACCAGGGCGTTCTTCAGGGCGGTCTCGAAGTTGAAGTCCTGGGTGTGGTAACCCGGGGTATCGATGTTGGCCATGTTCGACGCGATGAGGCCCATGCGGCGCGTGGCCAGCGTCATGCTCTGATCCATTGTGTTGATCATCGAGTTGGATGAGATGAGGTCGAACATGGAAACCCTGCAAAAATGGCCTCGGGTCGACCGGGCCTGTCCGGTCATTGCACACACCATGCCGGTCCCTTCACCGGCAACCGCCCCGCGGCGTATCCTTTTGCCACATGCAGTTCCCGACACTCGCCCAAAGGATTGATCCACCCATGCTGAATCGCACCCAGAAGGACATCGTCATTCTCTACCCCGAGGGGAAGATCGTACTCGGGGACGGGGACCAGGAACTTGGGGAAGCCGTGCGGCACTGCCTGGAGCAGGGGATCCGGAAGATGGTCATCAATTTCAGCAAAGTGAGTTACCTGGATTCTTCAGGGGTTGGCGAGCTGGTGGGCTGCTACACCTCCATCAAGAACCAGGGAGGAGATCTGCGGATCTGCAATCTGAACGCGCGCATCTCGAGTCTCATCCGGATGACGAGCCTTCACACGGTTTTCCCCGTCATGGACACGGAAGACGACGCCCTGACGGGATTTTGATGGCGCTTCGACTCCCCACGCCTTTGTTCGGCCTCCTGCTGGTGGCGCCATGCCTCGGCCAGGCCATCCCTTCGATTCCTGCGGTGAAGGTCCAGGTGCTGAACAGCATCGCGTTCATCGGAGGCTCGGAGGATGACCGGAGTTTTGCCACCGCTGCCATGGGGTTGAAGGCTGGCGATGCCATCGGCGAAGAGGGCTTCCATGCTGCTTTGATGGCGGTGCGAGCCACGGACCGGTTCAGCAAGGTCGACGGGCATCTGGAGGAAGGACCCAGCGGGGTCCTCGCCGTGGTGGAAATGGTCCCCTGGCCTGCGATCAAGGCCCGTGAATGGCGCGGGGAGTTTCCCCGAGCCCTGCGGAACGGCATGTTCACCGGCATGCACAAAGG
Source organism: Holophagaceae bacterium UBA1801 (assembly GCA_002319925.1). Lineage (GTDB taxonomy): Bacteria > Acidobacteriota > Holophagae > Holophagales > Holophagaceae > UBA1801. Next base: position 4,030 of record DCFP01000035.1, read on the forward strand.
GGGACGGGCCGGCGATCTGCGGATCGCCCGCTGGCAAGTGGAGGGCGAACAGCACCTGAGGGATGCTGGCTACTCGAAAGCCCATGTGCGGATCAGCCGGGAGGAGGGCGGGACGCGACTGATCATCAACATCGATGCCGGGGCTCCCGATCTGGTGAAGTCCCTGACGATCGAAGGCGGCGACTCCCCCTACAGCTCGGACCGGTTGCAATCCATCACGGGTATCCGCCCGGGGAAAAGCATCTGGACCGAGGATCTGCAGCGGATCGCCGCTGGCAATCTGCGAAATCGTTTGGTGAAAGACGAACGCTTCGAAGGTACGGCTGAATTTCTGTGGGACAGCCCCACGGGAAACCTGAGGCTCATCCTGCACGCTGGGCCAGTGGTGCATGTGCGGCACGAGGGCGACTGGTCCATCTGGTGGAAGAGTTTCAATGACCTCATTCCCCTCGCGCGGGCCAGCAGCTACAGCCCTGAGTTGCTGGACGAAGGTGATCGCCGGATCATCCGGTACCTCCGCGACAAAGGCTATCTGGATGCCCAGGTGGCCCATCGCCGGGAGGTCCTGAAAGGCACCGCCGACCAGCCCAGGGAAGTGGCGGTGACCTTCGCGGTGCAGGCGAGGGACCAGACCCGCGTCAGCGGTTTGCGCTTCGAACAGAACAGGGACTTCGACGAGCAGGCTCTTTCGAAGGTCGCGGCACTGCCCTCAAGCGTGTGGTCCCTGGGTCGGCCCCCGGCGACTCCGGACCTCATGAATTCCGTGGAGAACCAGATCAAGAATTTCTATTGGAACCAGGGCTATTCCAATATGACGATCCGCCGCATGCCCATCGAGCACAACGATGGCAAGGCGAACCTGGTCTACCAGGTGCGTGAAGGCAACCGGCAGTACCTCGACAAGATCGTTCTGGAGATGCCCTCGGATCCCTCGTGGCTGCCCTGGGTGCTTGCGGAATCGCTCACGATGGTCTTTTCGAGCAAGCCCCTCGTCGAATCCGCCGCGGATGCCTCCACCCTGGTCTATCGCAGTGATCGAGGTGCCATGCGGGGAGTGACCGCAAGGATCAGGCAATCCCAGGATCCATCGAGGCCGGAAATCAGGACCTTCACGCTGACGACCAGCCAGCCCCTGCTCTTCATCAAGAATGATCTGGCCTCGGTCTTCACCTCTCTGCGGCAGAGGCTGACGGCTCTCGGCGTGCAGCGCCCCATGCCACGGCTCAATCTGGAAGCCGGTGAAGGAGGATATCTCGTCCGCATCATCATCCCGGACCAGCCCCGGTACAAAGTTAACCGGCTCGTCGTCCAGGGTTCCGATGTCACGAAGGCCAGAGCCGTATTCCGTGAAACAAGGCTCGAGCCGGGCGTTCCCCTGGATCCCGACAAGCTGTCCAAGGCCCAAGCCAATCTCGGTAATCTCGATGCGTTTCAGCAGACCGACATGGTGGATCTCAGCGACACCCCCAACTATGGGAGTGATCTTCCCTGGCGGAATGGCGATCTGCTCCTGCGCACCGATGAACGCCCGCCCTGGGTCCTGAGCACATCCTTCGGATATGACAAGAGTCAGGGGTACCACTTCGGTGTGGGTGCCCAGCGTTTGAATTTCATGGGCATGGGGCGAACGTTGGATATGGGCATCCGCGCGGGCGACACTACCATCCAGAATCCTACGTTGCGGAAATTGTTTCCAACGGGTGATTTCAACCGCTCCGTGGACAGTTACAGCGTTGGATACACGGACCCCTGGTTCCTTCCAGGAAGCCTAAAGAACGTTCTCAGTGACCGGACCCAGTACCACGTGGAGGCGGCCTACATCGAGGAGACCCAGGCGGCCTTCCTGGCCCACCGGCGGCGTTTGACGAACAGTCTGGAATGGAAGATCGGCGACAACGAGACCGTGAGCCTGGGACACCGGTACGAGCGCACGGATATCAAACCCAACATGGACGGCATCTCGCTGGACGAACTCTTCATCATGGCTGGAGTCCCCGGCAGCCAGACCATCATCAGCGCGCCTTACTTTCAGGTCGTGGTGGACAACCGGGACAAGCCCTTCGATCCCAAGCGTGGCACCTATTTCCTGGGCCGGCTCGAGCTTGCGAACCAGCTTTTCGGCACTGGCCCAAAGTACAGTTTCGCCAAGCTGGACGTGAGAAAGCAGTGGAATTGGTCCATTGGAGAGGATGCAAGCGGTGGTGTCGTCACCGCCGGTGCCCGCATCGGCATCGCGAAGCCGACATCGTCTTCGGTGGATGATCTTCCGTTGACGGAACGTTTTTTCGCCGGCGGTCCTTTCACGGTCCGCGGCGTGGAGCCGGACTTCCTAGGCCCCGTTGGCACGCTAGGAATTTACGAAACAGTGAACGGAGTGACCGTGCGCAAGGGCACGCGCATGGTCCCGCTCGGCGGGCAGGGTCTGGTCGTCTTCAATCTCGAATACCGGTTCCCGATTTTCAGAAGCCCTACCCTGTGGGGAGAAATCTTCGCGGACTCGGGGCAGGTCTACGCCAAACTGAAACCAGGCGCCCGGCTGCCGGGCGATGCGGCACCATTCCCACCCTTGCGCACGACCATCGGTGCCGGCCTGATCCTCCGATTGGGGCTGCCCATCAAGTTCGAGTACGCGGTGGATCTCAAGCGGATCCTGAACAAGCCTCGCACCCAACAGGAGATAGATACCCAGCTCAGGGGCATTCTCGTTTCCGCCGGCTATCAATTCTGAACGGTGCATCCCCGGGATATGCATCCAGTTTCGTCAGCGCGGGCTTGTCCTGGAGCAGGATCCATGGACCATCAGGCTGGATGCATGACGTGGGCGAGGCCGGTGGATTGGCACCCATTTACTGCCGCACCATCCAGGTCACTCCACCATGAATGATCCCGGTCCAACGCATGAATGACCGAATCAAATTGGCTATCCGGTAACCACGGTTCTTCCAAGCCGAGGAACCCTTGGTGGATTGAGCGCATGAAGGAGAAGCCTGGGGGGTTGCTTCTTCTCTGCAACCATCGAGTGAACCGGTCATGAAGACCCACAGCCACGAAAGGAAACGAATCATGAGCATGTCAGTGAAGAATGGAACCCAAAGCAATTTCGTGCTGTTTTCGCTGCTTGGAGGAGCCGCATTGGGTGCCATCGCCGTGGCGTTGACGACTCCGAAAACGGGTCGCGAGGTGCGGCAGGCCATTAAATCCACCGCTCGCCGCCTCCGTGGAAACACAGATGAAATCGAGGACATGGATTCCGAATCCATCGAGGCGCTGTTCATTTAATCGAGCCAACTGCTAGATCTCGAAACAGGAATGAGCTTGAAATGAAGCCGCCCAGAGGCACCGCTGGGCGGCCGAAATGTTTTGCAAGGATATCCCTGGCCGCGCGCAGTCAGCCACGGTGGCATAGGCGAGTATTGCCATCGATTCAGGGCCGCCTGGGATGACGGGCAGCCTGATCGTAGAAGAGTTGGTTCATGGAAACGGCCTAAGCGCTCGCCGGATTTCGGGGTGTCATGTGTCGACGCGATAACGGATTTGGTGCAACTTCCGGCTGCAAGATGGGCAGATCCCGTGGGTGGTCTCCGTATTGAAGGTTTTCTTGATGAAATCCTCGACGGGAATCCAGTCGTTATCCTGGCCAACTTTGTGGCACCAGGCGCAAACCCTGACGAACTCCTCGAGGTAGTGGAGGCGCTTGGTCACCCGCCAGGAAAAGAGCACGGTGGGGATACTGACCGCCAATGTTCCGATCGTCTCGAGAATGGGATCCCGCCAATCAGGGGTGTGGGAGCCTCCCAGAAAGTATTGCTCCAGCCCCAATTCGTTCACCCAAGCAATCAGAATGATGGACGAAAACGCAACCACCTCGAGCCAAATGATCTTTCGAGCGAGTGGAGGCATTTTCATCAGAAACCTCTCTCTCATATGATGCATGAACGGCTCGCATCAATCGCCACACGTTTCAATTCTATGTAATAAAAAAGTAAAAAGAATATTGAAACATGTTTTTACCAATAACGAATCCGATTCGATCTTGATCAGGGGATCGGGGATTTGATTCTGGTGATCCCAGTGTAGGACTTTCAGATCCCGGAGCCAGCACGACATGCTCTATGAGTACCATGGGGACCTATTTGCTGGCGACGAAGGTTCCTGGGCTGAAATGACGGCTCTTGGCAAGTGTTTGAATGGCTATCGGTATTTGCCAAGCTTTCTTATTATGGAGTGGGTTTCGATTTGGGCGTACCGCACCAAACATTAAAGCAATAATGGGTTGGCGATGCCGGACTCGATGGCAGGCCATCAAAAGGTCCTGAAGCGGATCAATCTCATGCGATGATGTGGGCTTGGCGCCGCGTATGGTGTGTACATGATCATCTGGAGTTACCGTTTGTATGTTATTCAGTTCCTTTGAATTCATATTGGCCTTCCTGCCAATAACTTTAGTGGGCTATTTCTTTCTTAATCGCTTACGCTTGGTTTTACTGGCCAAGCTTTGGTTATTGTTCGCGTCTTTGTTTTTTTATGGTTGGTGGAATTTTAAATACATTCCTTTAATTATTGGATCCATTTTATTTAATTATTGTATTGGCCATTTTTTATCTTCCCCTAATTTTAAAGATAGTAATAAGTATTTTCATAGAGTGATATTTATTATTGGAGTGGTTGGGAATATCCTACTGTTAGGCTATTATAAATACGCCGATTTCTTTATCTCGAATTCTAATGCGTTATTACATACGCATTTCATTTTCACTCATGTCATTCTTCCTCTAGGCATAAGCTTCTTTACGCTGACCCAGATCGCATTTTTAGTTGATGCTTACGAAGGGTTGGTTGAAGAAAAGAAACTGTTAAATTATGCTATTTTTGTGACCTTTTTCCCTCATCTACTGGCTGGGCCAATCCTGCATCATCGCGATATGATGCCTCAATTCGATATTTTGAAGAACAAGGTTTTGAGCTATCGGAACTTGACTTTAGGATTGTATCTATTTTTATTGGGTCTTTTTAAGAAGGTGATCATCGCCGATGCCATCGCAGAATTGGCGAATGCGGGCTTTGCTCATGCCGGCAAAATTACGCTCATCGAGGCCTGGGTGGTGAGCCTGGCATATACACTGCAAATCTATTTTGATTTCAGTGGCTATAGCGATATGGCGGTCGGTGTCGGGCGAATGTTCAACATCGATCTGCCGATCAATTTCAATAGCCCTTACAAGGCGACAAGCATTATCGACTTCTGGAAACGATGGCACATCACGTTGACGGACTTCATCACCACCTACGTGTACACGCCAATCCTGAGACTATTCAGTAAGATTACCTTTACCGTTTCTTTAATAGCGATATTCATATCAATGCTGATCTCAGGGTTTTGGCATGGCGCTGGTTGGACCTTTGTTCTCTGGGGCGCACTGCATGGAACCGCCTTGGTGATAAACCATGTTTGGCGAAGAAGAAAATATAGAATGAATCATTTTCTGTCATGGTTTCTTACTTTCAACTTCGTGAACATTGCTTTCGTGTTTTTCCGAGCAAAAAACTTGACCGAGGCTACGCAAGTCATTAAAGCCATGTTTGGTGCAAACGGAACAACTCTTCCTAAAGGCCTTGAGCATGGCTTGGCATATTTGAAGAGCTTCGGCGTGAGTTTTGGTCGCATGTTCGAAAACATCAACGGACATGCTGATGTCCTTCTTGTAATTGCCGCACTTGCCCTTGGGGTGTTTGCCAAGAATTCAAATGCGCTCGCCGAGAAAGGGAATTTTTGGCCAAGTCCTCGAAATCAATTTGTGATTGTAGTCCTTATCCTTGTAAACCTCTTTTTCATGAACTCCATTCGAGCACAGGAGTTTCTCTATTATGGATTTTAGGAAATTCTATTGGCGAAGTTTGGCGAGTGCTGCCATATTGGCGACAATATTTATATTGTTTAATGTCTACATGGATGAATTTGGGTTATTTCGTGAAGTCAAGGGTCGAAGCATTGCCATCCCTGTGTCAGAGCGTGCCTCGAAATATCTGCTTTCGTTGAGATATGTGCCAACCAATTTTGATGGAATTCTGATCGGGCCGTCCTTGTCCGTACAGTTGGATACCGGTAAATTGCATACCCTTAATGTTTACAATTTATCGCTATTCGGAGCCAATGCCAACGAACTTAAAATCATGGCGGAGAATACGATCAAGAAGGGCAAACTTAAAGCAGTGATTATCTGCCTAGATCCCTATGTTTTCCACGATTCCTCGCTGAAAGATACCCGGATGCAACCGGAGATGTACCGGGCTGCATTAGGCTCGACCTTCACGCTCGATTATTACAATGAAAAACTATCATCCCATTTCAATAAAAGTAAGCCAGCCTTCCAGTTCAATGATCACGGGGCGGCCAATATCATTCCTTTCGGCGACCCCCATGTTGCAATAAGCGCCTTTGCCAACAATATAAAGAAATTACCGAGACTTCCAATTGATCCCCAGGCCATGGAGGCGATGAAAGAGCTGATCACATTTGCCCATCAGCATGGCGTCAAGGTTTTTGCGTTCTATTATCCATTGCCCAAGGAAGTATATGAAGCCATGAATGAAAAAAATTACAAGGAGTATCAGACCAAAGTAGGAGCATTGTTTGACAAGAATGATGTTGTCTGGGATTTCAATCTTGAGCCGTACAAGTATTTTGGTGAAAATTACAATAATTATAATGATCACGAACATATTTCGATAGCCGGAGCGGAGGTTTTGTTAAAAGAAATAGACAAACAGCTGTCGGAACATTTATAGAATTTTCAATTCGGTTCGTAAGGATGGATGGCATTTCAATCTGAGAGAAACCCCTTGACCTTCTTTGTAAACAATTAGCCTTCTGCGATTTATTGAAATTTCGGATGCGCTCTGTTTGACATGGATTTCTATCGTTCCTGGTGGTTGGCGCGAGTGGTCTCGAACCATCCTCGCTGCGCTCGGCACCGCGGAACTGGCAGCGCACGCCCATCCGGCTACGCCGGACCGCTTCGCATGCAGTGCATGCTCCGCTTGAGTTCCCCGCGCAGGGTTACCGAGTAGAGCTCGGTGGTCGCCGTCTCATTAAAAAAAAGGGAGCACGTTGATGGGTGTTCCCCTTTGTCTGTGTTGGTTGGCACGAGCGGCGTGAAA
>DCFP01000167.1:0-10500 GCA_002319925.1 Holophagaceae bacterium UBA1801
TCGGTCTTGAGCAGTTCGCCACCCTGCTCGGCAATGATTCCCTCGAAGTTGCGGACAAGGTCGTCGACCTGTTCGTCCGTCAGCACGGGGGAGGCGATGAAGATGGTCTCGTATCGACGCATCAATCCTCCTCACGGATATGAAGCCCCAGGTACACGGCCCTGGAACAAGGAGAGTCCCCTGGTGGGGACGCGAAGGGACAGTATCTCAAGGAAACGACGGCCACTCAAGCTGAATAGTGCCGCCATAGCCTCGGAGGTCGTTCCTCCGAACGATCAGAAAAATACGGCATCCAAGGACACATTCAAGGTCGGGCCCCGGGTGCATTTCCCATTGGCGCCAATTCGAGCAGGCCAGATGACCCACATAGAGGAGTAAGACATGAAATTTCTTGCGTTATGTTTGTCATTGGGAACCGCCACCCTCTGTTTCGCGGCGGACATGTCCTTTGCTGGCTACCTTACGGATAAGGCTTGCGGTACCGCAGGCACTGCCCCGGATGGATCGGATGTGGTCAAGGCACCGTGGGAACACACGGTCGCTTGCCAGGTCACCTGCGCAGGCAGTGGCTACGGGATCATGATCAAGGATGGCAATGCCTACAAATTCACGCCCTTCGATACCAAGGGCAATGAACTCGCAGCGCAGATCCTGAAAACCACGAAAAAGACCAAGGGGCCGATGATCGTCGCCTCGGGCTCCATGTTGAACGGCGTTCTCGAGGTTTCCAGCCTCGTGGAATCCAACAACTAGCCCACGTCCGCATCCGTCTGAGCGCGATTCCCAGTTGGAGGACTGGGGCTTCCCCGCCAGAAGGCCTCGGCATTCACGAGCCCCAGCAAGGGCTGCAGCCCTTGAGCTTCCGCCAGAAGCCCCATGAATCGCGCGAAGGGTGCATCCATCCCATCGATGATCTTCCATTCGGCCTCGCTCCATTCCCCAAGGACGAACTCGTGCAGAGGCCGCTGGAATGGGCCGATACCCAAGCGCAGACGGGCGATGTCTGGGGTGCCGAGATGCTCGAAGACCGAATTCAACCCGTTATGCCCAGCCGTACCGCCCGAGAGCTTCAACCTGCCCATGCCCAGGGGAAGATCCTTGTCGTCGTGCAAGAGGATCATGCGTCTCGGATCGTAACCAGCCCCGGTGGCCTCAGCGCAAACTTGCCCCGACAGATTCATGTACGTTCCCGGTACCAGCGCGAGGCAGGCCCCTGTCAGGGAATACAGGCTGCCCGTCTTGAAGATCCGGACTCGCTCGGGCTTGCGTTGTTCCATCCACCTCTGCAGCAGCATTCGGCCTAGGTTATGGCGCGTGGCCGCATATTCGTCGCCAGGGTTGCCCAGCGGAACCAGAATCCATCGAGAATCGGGCATAGATGCACCGGGCATGGATGCCTTGGAATTCCGCCTGCATAGGAGGTTCTTGAGGTGCGTCCACATGGCAAGCAGTCTGGTGCCTCTTGTTTAGCCGGTCAGCAAAAAAAGCGCGGCCCGTGGGCCGCGCTTTGTAATGAGGAATCCGTTCGGATTACTTCTTTTCTTCCTTCTTGCCCTTGGGAGCGGCGGCCGCGGGCTCGGGGGTCGCAGCTGCAGCAGGAGCGGCTTCGGTACCGGCGGCGGGAGCGACTTCCTCTTCAGCGGCCTTGCCATGGACGGAGCAGAGCACGTTGTGCGCATCGCCAAGGATCGTTAGGTGGGCATCCAGCTTCACCTGGTCCAGGCGGACGGTATCACCAACATGGAGGTGCTCAACGTTGACATCGATGTGGCCAGGAATGAAGCCGGGGAGGCATTCCACTTCGATGGTGCGATGGACGAAGTCCAGCAGGCCGCCTTCCTTGACGCCGATGGGCGTGCCCTTGAGCACGATGGGCACATGGACGCGAACCTTGTGGGTGGGATCCACGCGCATGAAGTCAATGTGAACCAGGCGGCCGGTGATGGCGTCGCGCTGTACGTCCTTGATGATGACGTGCCGCTTGATGTCCGTGCCCTCGCGCTGGAGATGCAGCATGGAGTTCATGCCGGATTCGCTGGCCAGGACCCGGGCTACGATCTTCGGACTGATGGAGATGGAGACCGCAGGTTCGTTGAGGCCGTAAATCGTCGCGGGCACCAGGCCCTTCTTTCTCAGATCACGGCTCGCGGACTTTCCAACCTTCTCGCGCTTGGCGACGACGATGGTCTCAGTGTTGGGAGTGCTCATGGTTCCTCCTACCAGGCTGTATCCGACAGCCCTCTCGTTGGTTTCAGGGCCTGGCGGCCCGTGCCCGGAAATCGGGCGAACACCCAGAATATCCTGATTGCCTTGGAGATTCCATGAGGAATGCTCGCGGACTCGGTCAGTAGGCCGAATCCGAGCTATTTCTCGAAATGGACGCGCTTGAAGATGGCCTCGCTGGCATGCCAGCTCCAATGCGTATCATCCGGGTAGTACACGTCCTTGGTTCCGTTCTTCACTTCTTCGGACAGGATCGCCTTTGTATCAATGAATTGATATCGTTTAGGCAATGGCCGTAATTGCTCGAAGAATACGCTCTTGTTGTAGGGCTTTCCAATCACATAATCACGGTAGAGATTGGATTTGTCAACAACAGGCATGAAATATAATTTGATCCCTTTTGCCGCCAGCATATCCGCAAGCCGATTCAAGTGGGTGTTCATCTGGTTGACGGCTTCGGGGGTCGCCAGGGGGATGCTCGACATGTCCTCGAAATAGTAGATCAATTGATCCGGCCGTTGGACCGAGAAGCAGGGCTTGCTGAGTTTTCGCCGGAAGACGGTCGTATCAATGTTGCGTCCATAAATCGGATAATAGTACAAATTATTCGCAACAAATTTGAAATTGCCATCGTTGATGAACACATTGGTGGTCATGGGCCGGAAACCATTGACCTTCGTGTCGAGGTGTTCCTTCAGAGCTGCATTTGTTGCAGTGACATCGAAGTCGACGAAATAACCCAAGCGCTGGATGGTGGAGCGCTCCACGGATTCCAGCACGATGGACTTCGGCTTGACCCTGTCGAGATAGCCCGCGTGGTAAAGCTTGATCAAGGTGCCTACCGGATCCGCACCGGGCCTAATGGTATAGGGCATGGGCAGAACATTCAAGACCGAGCACTTGCTCAAAGTAGCAATGTAGTCCTGATAGCAACCATTTTCACCAACGAAACCGGAGTTCGAGAACGAATCACCAATGGTCAGGACATCGATGGGCCGCCCGTCATATTCATTCGCCTCGATATGCTGTAGCGGCAGCGTGCGTACATCCTGGCGCGGCATGCGCGAGCCGTAGACATAGCCCATCCGGCAGATGTCGCCCCCCGCGTACTTGCCCGAAACGATGTCCTTGACCCAGACATTCCAGAGGATCCAGTGGACGGCCACATATCCCAGCATCAAGGCTGCAAAGATTTTTACGAACAAACGCGCACGCATCAACACACTCTCAAACGTCTAGAACTGGAAATAGAGGAACTCGCTCACCTTCCCGAGGTCCACGATGGCCCAGAAGGCCACGACCACGATGATCGGGAACCAGCGCCAGCTCGGGCGAACCTTCGCGACGATGCTCATGGAATTCAGGGCGGTCAGCACCAGGACGAAGGCCACTATGATGTGAACCCAGGTCGCGTCCTTGCCATTGATGACGGCCAGCCACTTGCCGAACCTGATTCCCAGATGGGTCAGGAAGGGGTATTCCTGCAGGGATCCGTCCAGCATCACGCCGTTCATCCCAGCCATGCCCTGCAGGATCTTGATGGCTGTCCCGACTGTCTTCGCCTTGAAAAAGACGAAGGACACGTTCACGAAATTGAAGGTGATGATCCACCCCAGCCAGTTGGGCATCCGCAGCTTCTTCTTGACCCAGACATGGTTGATGACCAGCCCCAGACCATGCATTGCGCCCCAGATGATGAAGGTCCAGCCGGCACCGTGCCAGATGCCGGAAATGACCATCGCCAGGAAGATCGCCACCAGGGAACGGGCGAAGGTGATCTTCCCGAAGGCGCGCAGGATGGGCGTGTACAGGTAGGTCGTCACGAAATCCGTGAGCGACATGTGCCACCGCCGCCAGAAATCGATCATACCCGTGGCTTTGTAGGGGCTGTTGAAGTTCACGGGGAGCTTGATGTTGAACATCCAGCCGATGGCCACGGCCATGTCGCTGTAGCCGCTGAAATCGAAGTACAGCTGGAAGGAAAAGGAGAGGCTGGCGAACCAGGCGGCGAAGAAATGCAGCGGCTGGTTGGCTTCGAATCCGGCCTTGGCCCATACCGCAAAGGCATCTGCGATGATCACCTTCTTGAACAAGCCGATGGCGAAGAGCGCCAACCCGCGGTAGATGTTGTTCCAGTTGATCACCTTGTTCCTGAGGCTGTCGAACTGGGGCATCATCTCCTTGTGATGGAGGATCGGGCCCGCCAGCAGGTGGGGGAAGAAGGTCACGAACAGGCCGTAGTTCAGAAGGTTCCGTTCCTCCACCAGCCCTTCGTAGGCATCCACGAGATAGGCGATCTGGGTGATGGTGAAGAAGCTGATGCCCAGGGGAAGCACGATCTTCAGGAGCGGGAACTGGGTTCCCAGCACGCCGTTGACCGTGCCCATGAAGAAGTCCAGGTACTTGAACCAGCCCAGCAGGAGGATGTTCGCCACGAGGCCGAAGACAAAGATCGTCCTCTTGCTCAGGAGCTTTCTCCGCAGCGAGTCGTAGTCCGCCAGCAGGCCGCCGATTGTGTAGTTGAACAGGATCGAGCAGAGGATCAGGGGCAGGTACTTGACGTTCCACCAGCTGTAAAAGAACAGCGAGGCGAACAGGAGCCAGGACCGGGCGGCGATGGTCAGCCGCCAATGGAGCAACAGGAAATAGATGATCAGTGTTCCGGGCAGAAAGGCAAACAGGAACTCATACGAATTGAAAAGCATGCTCGATCAAGCCCCTACTTGCTGCATTTCTTGTTGATCAGATCGAGCATCTCACCCACGTTCTTGAGGGTCTTCAGTTCACCGAGCGCAAACTTGATCTTGAAGCGCAGTTCCAACGCCAGGACCAGGTTCATGTGGGAAATGGAATCCCAGGCGTCGATGTTATCGGCGGTGGTGTCCCGATTCAGGACGACCGCGTTGTCATCGAAGACTTCCCGGAAGATGGGTTCCAGCATTTCCAGCGTGATCATTGACGTTCCTCCAAGGTCGAGATGTCTCCCATTTCTTCACCAAGATAACGGGCCTTCAGCACCCGGCGCATGATTTTCCCGCTCTTGTTCTTGGGCAAGGCTTCGACTTGGAAAATTTCCTGGGGTGTGGCCACCGAGGACAACCGGTTCGCCACATGAATGCGCATCTTCAATTCTAGTTCAGGCGTGTATTCGAAACCGGCATGAAGTTGCACGAAGGCCACAACCTTCTCGAACAGCAGCTCGTCGGGAGCGGCAATCACTCCGGATTCAGCCACTTCCGGTAGCTCCAGCAGGGCGCTTTCCACCTCGAAGGGGCTCACGAGATGCCCGGAGGTGTTGATGACATCATCGCTCCGGCCCAGGAACCAGTAGTACCCGTCCTCGTCCCGCCAGGCCATGTCGCCCGTCATGTACCAGCCGTTGCGGAACTTGCTCTGGTAGGCGGATTCGTTCTTCAGGTAGGTGATGAACATGGATTCCCAGCCGGACCTGAGACAGAGGTTGCCCTGGGCGCCCACCCCTAGCTCCGTGCCGTCATCGGCAATGACCCCCGCTTTGACGTCCCCGTAAGGAATTCCCATGGACCCCGGGCGGATAGCCAGCCCTGGCCGGTTGGAGATCATGATGGCGCCGGTTTCCGTCTGGAACCAGGTGTCGAAGATGTCCTTCCCGAGCACCTCGCGGCCCCAGGTGATCACCTCCGGATTGAGGGGCTCACCGACGCTGCAGATATGGCGCAACTCTTTCAGATTGAACTCACCGTAGAGAGAGGCTTCTTCCCGCAGCAGCATGCGCAGCGCCGTGGGCGCCGTGTACCAGACGGACACCTTTTCCCGCTCGATGAGTTCCATCCAGTTCCGGGCGTCGTAGCCGCCACCGAAGTGGACCTGGGTGATGCCCAGGCTCCAGGGGCCGATGATGCCGTAGGATGTGCCCGTCACCCAACCCTGGTCCGCCGTGCACCAGTAGATATCGTCGTCGCGCAAACCGAGGATGTCGCGAGCCGTCTGGGTCTGCTTGACGAGGCTGCGATGGCGGTGCAGCACGCCCTTGGGTTTGCCGGTGGAACCCGAAGTGTAGTGCAACACGGAGGGCGTTTCCGGATCCGTCACGGGCACGGCGAAATCCGGCGAAGCGCCGGCCATGAGGCGGCTCCAGGAGAGCACGTCCGTGGACAGGTCTTCCTGGATGTCGGTGAGGATGACCATCCGCAGGGCCGGCAGGCGGTCGCGGACCTTTTCGATCTTGCGGTAGAGGCTCTTGCGGGTGACCAGAAGGCAAGCCTCCGAGGCACCGATCCGGTCGATGAGCGCGTCCTCCCCGAAATTGGAGAACAGTGTGCCGGTGATGCATTCGGCCTTGAGGGATCCCAGGAAGGCGACGAATTGCTCCGGAGATTTCGGCAGGAAGGTGAAGAGGACCTCGCCGCGGCGGACCCCCAGGCCCGCCAGGGCATTGGCGAACTGGTTCGTGGTCCGGTTCAAGTCGTCGAAGGTGTAATCCCTCCGCTCGAAATCCGTGCCGATCCAGCGCATGGCGACCTTCCCGCCGCGACCCAGCTCGCACTGCTTGCCGGTACAGTGATAGCCAATATTGAAGTTTTCCATGCTCACGTCATCACCTCAGCATGTTTGCAATTGAACAGATGCGGGGTTGCCGATGGTCATGCCTTGGAATCGAGGGTTTTTCTCGGTTTTCCCGATCTCGAAAAATCCCGGTGCGTTGGCCCAAGCCGGCCATTGGCAAAGTCCCTCATGGCCAGGTGCTCGATCCTGATCCGCTGGAATTTGCCGCGGAAGAACCACTTCTGATAGTGGTACCAGCGCTTCAGCATCTGGTTCGCGAGATACTCAGGGAAATACCGGTGGATGAAGAACCAGCGGTTCCGCCGGTTGTAGAACTCCATCATGTCGCTGCGGTTGCCCGTGCTCAGGGACTCGAGATGGAACACCTCCACCTCTGGGCACAAACCCAGGCGCAAGCCCTTCTTTCGGATCTCCAGCGAGAAGGCGGGGTCCTCGTAGTACAAGAAGTAGTCATCGGGGATCCAGCCGACCTCTTTCGCAAGGCTGGTGCGGAGGAACATGGAGCATCCGCTGATGTAGGTCAGACGCGTCCGGTCCAAGTCCGCGGGATCGATGGCGTACTTGATGGAAAAGTCCCGCAGTTGCAGGATGCCGCCGTAGTACATCTTGATGTGGTCGGCCCGTATGCGGGTGCCCCAGAGCCCAATGCCCGGGTCCTTTTCGGCCGCCCGGACCAGGTCCCGGCTGCTGCCCTCGGCCATCAAGGTGTCGTTGTTCATGACCCAGGCGAACTCGACGCCATGGCGGTGGAAGAACTCCAGCCCCACGTTGTTCCCGCCCGCGTAGCCCAGATTTTCCGCAATGGAAATGAAGCCGACTTTCCCCGCAGGCGGCAGTGGATCCACTTCCGGATCGATGCGGACCCAGGGCAGTGAGCTGGCGTTCAAGACGGCCAGCGCTCTGTCGAGGGTCTTGTCGGCATCGTTCTCCAGCCAGAGAATGCGGGCCTCTGGGCCTTCCACTTCCAGGAGACGCTGGACGCAGGCCAGGGTCACGTCCGGTTCATGGTAGTTGAGTATGCAGATCCCCACCTTCGGGGTGATTTCCTGTGTGCTCGCGGTATTCATGTTTCCTGGATATCCCGGATAAATGCCAATGGGCTTCATCGATACTATCCTGTTCTTCCTTCACCTTCTCCGCCCTTTCCCGGATTGCCGCTGCCACTCAGCGAAACCGTTCACAAAGAACTCACCAAGAAGGCCGATACTGATTTCATGAGCCGAATCGCCCCCAAACCCGAAGACATCCTGAACCGCGAATTGAGCTGGCTGGCTTTCAATGAGCGGGTACTGGAAGAAGCCGAAGACCCGGCCGTGCCGCTCCTGGAGCGGGTGAAATTCCTCGCCATCGTCTCCAGCAACTGGGACGAGTTCTTCATGGTTCGGGTGGCGGGCATCTGGCGCCAGATCGACGCGGGCATCACCCAGCCCGGACCCGACGGCCATACGCCCCGCCAGCTCCTGGAGCGGGTCTCCCAGCGGATCCACGAGCTGGCCGCGCGTCAGCACACGCTCTTCCACGCGGTGCTCGAACCCCAGCTCAACGCCCAGGGCATCTTCATCCTGAAACCCGAACAGCTGGATGAGGCCCAGCGCGACTTCGTCCTGGATTATTTCGACCGCAACCTGCTGCCGTTGGTCACGCCCCTGGCGGTGGATACGGGCCATCCCTTCCCGCGGCTGGGAAACCGCGCCATGGTCCTCATGGCGGAACTGGAAGCGGAGGAATACCTGGAAGAGGAGAAACTGCCCGTCTCCCAGCTTTCCATCATCCACGTGCCCACGCGAGTGGCGACTAGGTTCCTGCGGGTGCCTTCCATCCACGGCCACCAGGTTTTCGTGATGCTCGAGGACGTGGTGCGCATGCACCTGCCTCGGATCTTCCACGGGTATGCCATCAAGAACTGCCAGGCTCTGCGGGTCACGCGGGATTCCGATCTGCCCATGGACGAGGATCCTTTCGAAGACTTGATGAAGACCGTGGAGGAACATCTCCGTTCCCGCCGCCGGGGAGCGGCAGTGCGCCTGCAGTACGAGAACGGTCTCAGCCACACCTTGCTGGACACGCTCATCGAGGAGCTGGAGCTGGCTCCCGAGGACCTCTACCCCACCGATGGCTTCACGGCCTTCTCGGACCTGATGCAGCTCTACGGACAGCTGGATCTTCCCCACTTGAAAGACCAGGCCATGCCGCCGGTGCCCGTGCCCCAGATCGAGGCGGCGCCCACGGTCTTCGACGCCATCGCCAAGAACGACATCCTGCTGCACCACCCCTTCCAGAGCTTCGACGACAGCGTCGTGCGCTTCGTGCGGGAGGCGGCGGAGGATCCGAAGGTCCTTGCCATCAAGATGACCCTCTACCGCGTGAGCCGGAACAGTCCCATCGCGGCGGCCCTGGAGCGCGCGGCGGAACGGGGAAAGCAGGTGGCGGCCATCGTGGAGCTGCGGGCTCGGTTCGACGAAGAAGCCAACATCGCCTGGGCCCGGCGCCTGGAAATGGCGGGCGTGCATGTGGTCTACGGCATGCCCGCCCTGAAGACCCACGGAAAGGCCTGCCTGGTGATTCGTCAGGAGCAGAACACCATCAAGCGCTACTGCCACCTTTCCACAGGCAACTACAACGAGAAGACATCCCGCTTGTATTCCGATTTGGGCATCTTCACGGCCCGTCCTGCCTTCGGCGAGGATCTTTCCAACCTTTTCAATCTGCTCACGGGCTACACCCGGCCGCCTCAGTTCAATCGGCTCATCCTCGCCCCCCAGAATTTCCGGAAAGCCCTGATCGATCGCATCGACCGCGAGTGCCAGCATGCGCGCAACGGCCTGCCCGCGCGCATGATCCTGAAGCTCAACGCCCTCGTGGATCCGCCCATGATCCAGAAGCTCTACGAGGCGGGCCAGAGCGGAGTCCAGATCGATCTGATCGTGCGGGGCTCCTGCTGCATCCGTCCTGGTGTTCCAGGACTATCCGACAACATCCGCGTGGTCTCCATCATCGACCGGTTCCTCGAGCACGCCCGCGTCTACCATTTCACCAACAACGGCTCGCCGGAGACCCTGCTCTCCAGCGGCGATCTCATGCAGCGCAACCTGGATCACCGCGTGGAAGTGACCTTCCCGCTGGATGATCCCATCGTGGCCGCCGAGGTCGTGGAACTGCTCGAGCTGCAATTGAATGACACTGTGAAGGGGCGCGTCCTGGGATCCGAGGGCCAGGTCATCCGCCGCGGCCTGGATCCGGGCAAGCCTCTTCTCCGCAGCCAATCCCGCACCTACGAACACGGCCTCCTGGCCAGCGGTGTCAAGAACCTCACCCAGAAACTGCCGGACACCATGGTTATAGAAGACATCTGACCGGCGGTGACGTTCCCGGTTTCCATGGCACCCTAGAAGTGGAGGAAGCCATGTCCAAGGTGAGCCGCGCGGCGATCTACGATGCCCTGAACACCTATCAAGTGCCGGGAACCAGTGCCACACTGCTTGCCCTGAAGGCCGTCAAAGGCATCAACACGGAGGAGAACCGTGTCGCCGTGGATCTGGCGCTCCTGGATGCTTACAGGGATCGCGAATCGGCGATCCGCGCGGCCTTGGCCGAGCGTCTATCGCAAGCCGGAGCAGCCTCCGTGGAGATCCGGTTCCAATGGGAACCCACGCCGGAAGCCCAGTTCACGAACCTGTTGAAGACCGTGAAACGCTGCGTGATGGTGGGCAGCGGCAAGGGCGGCGTGGGCAA
>DCFP01000167.1:10760-11007 GCA_002319925.1 Holophagaceae bacterium UBA1801
GTGGGCAAGAGCACCGTGGCGGTGAACCTCGCCTGCGCCATGGCGCAGAAGGGCCTCAAGGTGGGGCTCATGGACGCGGACCTCTACGGCCCCAGCATGGGCATGATGCTCGGCATCACGGACGGTCCCGAGGGAACGGCGGAAGGCAAGATCATGCCCTTGAAGAAATTCGGACTGGAGCTCATGTCCATGGCCTTCCTGGTCAGCGACGACCGCCCGGTCATCTGGCGCGGCCCCATGCTCAACA
>DCFP01000108.1:0-29417 GCA_002319925.1 Holophagaceae bacterium UBA1801
TGCTCACGCCCCAGAAGCTGCTGGAGAAGTATTTGGGCGAGAAGGTGACCGTGATATCGCAGAAGCCCAACCCCGATGGTCCTGGGACGAAAGAGATCCGCGAGGAAGCCACCGTGCTTGCCACCAACGACGGTGTCGTGCTGCAGTTCCCGGATCGCATCGAGACGAACTTCTACGGGCGTTTGATTTATCCCAAGGTCCCATCGAACCTGCGGGCTCGGCCCACGCTGGTGCTGAGCCTCCACTCCTCGGCAGACAAGGCTCAGCGGGTGGAATTGAGCTATCTCACGGGTGGGCTCTCCTGGAAGGCGGACTACGTGGCCAACCTCGCCCCCGATGAAAAGACCCTAGATCTGAGCGGCTGGGTGACGCTGACCAATCAGAGCGGGAGCAGCTACCCCAACGCGACCCTCCAACTGGTCGCGGGTGACGTGAACCGCGTGAAGGAGGAAGTGGACAGGGCCATGCCGGCCGCTGCACCCGTTTTTAAAATGAAGGCCGCGGCTCCTCAGATGCAGGAGGAGAACCTCTTCGAATATCACCTGTACACGCTCGATCGTCCCACCACTCTGAAGGAGAACCAGACCAAGCAGGTAGCCCTCCTCTCCGCCAGCCAGGTGCCCGTGCGCAAGGAATATCTGCTCCAGGGGCAGAACTACTACTACCAGTCCAGTTATGGAGATTTAGGGGATAAGCAGAAAATCGGTGTCTTCGTGGAATTCGACAATCGTACGGAGAACCGCATGGGCATGCCCCTCCCGAAGGGCGTGGTGCGCGTCTACAAGCAGGACAGCGAAGGCCGTTCCCAGTTCGTTGGCGAGGATTCCATCGATCACACGCCGAAGAACGAAACGGTGCGGTTGAAGCTGGGCGATGCCTTCGATATCACGGCTCGCCGGAAGCAGACGGACTACAAGAACATCGGGTCCCAGGGCCGATGGCACTACGTTGTCGAAACCGCCTTCCAGGTGGATCTCAAGAACGCGAAGAAAGAGGCGGTGACCGTGAACGTGTTGGAGCCCATTTACGGCGACTGGGAGATCATCGACAAGAGCCACCCCTTCACGAAGGAAGCCGCCGGTACCGCGCGGTTCCTGGTGAACGTCCCCGCCGAGGGAAGCGCCACCTTGACCTACCGGGTCCGCACCAAGTGGTAAGTGCCTTGCGTTCCAGCACGGGATGCTCTTTGATGAATCCTGATGCTGCCTTTCCTTCCCCTCGTTCCCTGGGCCCTCCCGCTCCAGATCCTCGCCTCGGATGAAATCCCGCAGCCTGTCTACGAGGGCGATTCCGAGGCGGAGACACTGCTGGAACCCTGGATCCAGGGTGCTTTAAAGGGCACGGCCACATTCGGATCCTGGCCACCAGGTGCCTGGACGGTGCAGCTGCATGAAAGCAATGAGGAATTTGATCGGATCACGGGATCGGCACCTGGGCGCGCTGCCATCTGGATGGGCGCGACCCTTCATTTGCGTCCCTGGAAGACCCTCCGGCTCCGGGATATTGGCGCGCTTTTAAGACACGAACTGACGCATCGGCGACTGGCCGAACAGCATCTGGAGCGGTGGAAGGAGGAAGCCGCCTGCATCTGGGCAGAGCAGCATACGCGGCCCCCCGAGGCGTGGCCCCAGGACCCGGATGCCGCGGCGCAGAAACAATTGAATACGGCCCTGGAATCCGGTACCACGGCTTCTCAGCGCTGGGCCTATCAATGGCTCCGGGCCTGGCTGGAGCATCGGCCCCTGCCGGTCTACCCCAGTCCGCGCCTCCCCAGCCCGAATCCCTGGCAGGTGGAGACCCTGCAGGTCAAAGTGGCCTGGCCCCCGGAGCGGTTGCCCAGGGTGATGAAGGTGAATGGCCGCGATTTCCGCTGGGCCCAGGGCGCCCGTTTTGAATTCGAGGGGGAGGTGCATTTCGGGCCGCGAACGCCTGTATCCAGGCTTGATGGCCAAGTGACCATCGATGGGGTTCAGAAGGGATGGAAGCTCACCTGGATCACGGAGGCGGATACATGGATTGCGGCGGCCACGGAGGGCGAACTGGGCGCCAGCGCTCCCTTCGAGGCGAAACGGGCGCTGGCGGCGGTGCTGCGCCTTTGGCTGACCACCCATCCCGCAGGCAAGCACCCGGATGGGAGCTTTTGCCCCCTCACGCACTGCGTGGTCGTCCGCGGGATGCCCACACCAGGGGGGCTTCGAGCCGCCACCCAGGCCCCGGCGTTGGATCTGGCACCGGACCGCGCTTTTTTTACGACTTCGAAGGGGGGCGTTTCCTGGAGCCCCCTGGAGGTCTGGGGCCATGGGTCTGCAGTTGCAGGCTCTTCTCTGGCGGTGCCCCAGGATCGTTGGGGTACCTGGTTCCGGCGTTTGACCGCTGCCCAGGTGCGTATACTGAAAGCGACCGTTAAACCCGGATTGAAACCAGGCCAGAGGGGACTGCGGCTGGGGCATTCCGGACCCTATTCCGTTGAATCCCTGCGGCTGGCCACGGGGCGGCGTTTCGGCTGGACCGCTTGGCCCAGCAACGCCTGCGAGGCTTCGATCCAACCCGATGGCAGCTTGATCCTGAAGGGTCATGGCCTTGGGCACAACGTCGGGCTCTGCTTGGCGACAGCCGTGTTCAGGGCCGGGCGAGGGGATTCGGCGGAAGCCATTCTCGAGGAAGCATTCGGATTGGAGGAACCCTGATCTGAAACTACATTTTTCAGGAGGGTTTGCCGATGCTTCTAACAGTTGGAGACGCCTGTCTGGAGTTGCCATGGTCGAGATCAAAAAGCTGACGGTTCCTCACGCTGCCGATGACCCCTCCATTCCTGCCCAGCTTACGGCCCTGTTCGAGGCCGTGGCCCAGGATGCCGGGTGCTATGTCTTCGAACACCCTGAGGAGCACTGCTTCAATGCGGTGTTCGGAGGCCAGCAGGTAACGGTCTCGGTCGCGGTGCGGAAGTAGGGGCAGGAATTTTTCCGATCAAACAAGCATGGGATCTTGGAGGGGGCTCTTTCGAGCCTCCCTTCCTTATGCGGAGCACCATGCTGCCATTCCTGCTTCCTGCCTTAGCTCAAGTGGCCCCAGCCGTGGCCGATCGAGAAATCGTCGTCCCGGCGTATCACGGCACTGCCTTGAAGGCCAGCATCCGGTCCGCCCAGGGACATCCCTGTTTTGCGGTCATGGTCGCGGATTCCGGACCCACGAACCGGGACTGGTCCAGCCCGCTGCTGAAGGATCCCGAGAATGGCGCATTTCTGGAAAGCCACGCTGGGCGGGATCTTGCGCAGTGGTTCCAGCGGCAGGGCATCGGAAGCCTCCGCTACGACAAACGGCTCGTGGAAAGCCGGGACCCGAAGCTGGATGTCACACTGGATGCCCAGCTGGGTGACCTGAAGGCCATGCTTCAGGCGGCCCGGTCCCTTCCCGAGGCCAGGGGGAAACGGATTCTCCTGGTGGGGCATGGGGAAGGGGCTCTGCTATCGTTGTTGGCCGCCGGGGACGCGGATGCCCTTCTGCTCGTGAACATGCCGGGGCAGAGCATGGCGGGTATCATCACCGGTCAGGTCCGCAAGCGGTTGCCAGACGACATAGCCAAGCCCAATCTGGCTTACCTGGAGAACGTCTACCAGGCGATCCGCGACAGGAAACCGCTGCCGGCCGCCGGCAAGGATGTTCACCCCTCCATGGAAATCTTCGCGGCCTCCCTCATGGCGCCGGAGACACTGAGCTTCGTGCGGTCGACGCTGGACCTGGATCCGTGGGCACTGGCTTCAAAACTCACGATCCCCTGTGCGGTCGCTTGGGGGGACAAGGATATCCAGGATCCCAAACCCGAAAAGATCCCCGACTCCTTCCACGGCCGGATCATCGATCTGCCCGGCGCGAACCATCTCTTGAAACAGGAGAATCGCCCTCTCAAGAGTCTCTTCGGTCCCGAAGCCCTTTCCACGTACGGGGACAATACGCCCATGGCGAACCTCGCCCCCCTCGCGACCTGGCTGAAGGATTTTATTCAGCGGTGAGAGGACATCCGCCTTCCTGCCTTGGACAGCTGACTTGGAAGGGAAGCGACTGCTAAACTGAGAAATTCGGCCTAAAAAATGGAGTTCCCATGTTCTCACTGTCAGACAAGATCGCATTAATCACAGGCGCGAGCCAAGGAATCGGCGAGGTCATCGCGATGCAGCTGGCCCGCCAGGGGGCCATGGTCGTGTGCGCCAGCCTTCCCAGCACCGAAGCGGATCTGCAGCGGGTCGTCGCCGCGCTCAAGGCGGAAGGATTCAAGGCCGACTATGTGCTGCTCGATGTGCTCGATGCCGACAGTATCCGTGCAGCCGTGAATACCGTCGTTGAGCGGCATGGCGGGCTCCACATCCTGGTGAACAATGCGGGCATCACCAAGGACAAGCTCATGATCCAGATGAAGGAGGATGAGTTCGACCTCGTGCTGGACGTGAACCTGAAGGGCGCCTGGATCGCGACGCAGGCCGTCGCCAAGACCATGATGAAGCAGCGCTGGGGCCGCATCGTCAACATCGCCTCCGTGGTGGGGCAGATGGGCAACGCGGGCCAGAGCAACTACGCCACCTCCAAGGCGGGCCTCATCGGTCTCACCAAGACCGTTGCCCGCGAGTTCGCCAGCCGCAACATCACTTGCAACGCCGTGGCGCCCGGCTACATCGCCACCTCCATGACGGACAAGCTCAGTGATGACGTGAAGGCCGAGTTCATTCGCCAGATTCCCCTGGGCCGGATGGGTTCCTCGGAAGACGTCGGCGCCGCCGTGGCCTTCCTCGCCACGGAGGAAGCCAGCTACATCACCGGCCAGATCATCGGCGTCAATGGCGGCATGCTGATGCCGTAGGCGGACAATAAACAGCAAAGCAATACAAAGAAATAAAACAGGATGGACAGGATGTAAAGCAAGGCAATTCTGCTTTTCATCCCGTCCATCCTGTTTTCCTTGATGCTGGAAATTGTTCAGTCTTGACGCCCATCAAGGCTGGTTGACTGATTTAGTCGGATATTTCTCCTGAAGACGGATTCTCCAGGAGGAACATCATGAGCGAACTGATCGACAACCAGCGGATGCGGATCCAGACACTGAAAGAGGTCATCCTGCACCTTCACCGCGGGGAAGCACCGGAGGATGTCCGGGAGCGGCTGAAGGCCATCGTTTCGGATGTGGATGCCAGCGAGATCGCGGCCATGGAGCAGCAGCTCATGGCCGATGGCATGTCCCATGAGGAAGTGCGGTCCATGTGCGATCTTCACGCGGATGTGCTGAAGGACGTCATGGCCGAGCCCCGGGCACCCAAGGCCCTTCCTGCAGGTCATCCCGTGCACCAGTTCCAGAAGGAGAACAAGGCCCTGGCCGCCGCCATTCAGACGGCGAAATTGCGGGTGGCGAGCCTGGCCTCAATGTCCGATGCCGTCACACCTAAGGCCGAACGCCTGGATGTGCTGGCCGCCTTCCAACCGCTCATGGACGTGGAGAAGCACTTCCGCCGCAAGGAACAGCTGGTCTTCAGCGTGCTCGAGCGGCATGGCACCAGTGGTCCCAGCAAGGTCATGTGGGGCAAGGATGATGAAGTCCGCGAGTTCCTGAAGGCCGCGCTCACGGCGCTGCGCGAGGAAACCCTGACGGGGGCCGAACTGAAAATATTGAAGGAGACCGTTCTGGAACCGGCTCTCTCCGCCTTGGACGGCATGATCTACAAAGAGGAGAACATCCTCTTCCCCATGACCATGGGTCTATTCACGGAAGAGGAATGGGCCGAGGTCCATCGCCAGAGCCCTGAGTACGGGTGGTGCCTGGTCGCCCCGGATTCCGGCTACGAGCCCCCTGAACCGAAGGTCGTGAAGAACGCGCTGCACCTTCCTCCCGCGAAGGCCGTGCAGTTCCCCAGCGGAACCCTTTCCTTCGAGCAGCTCCTGGGCCTCTTCAACAATCTGCCCGTGGACCTCACCTTCGTGGATGCCGAGGACCGGGTGGCCTTCTTCAGCGAAGGCCCGGACCGCGTCTTCGAGCGCTCCCGCGCCATCATCGGCCGGGCCGTCCAGAACTGCCATCCCCCCAAGAGCGTGCATATCGTAGAGAAGATCCTCTCCGACTTCAAGTCGGGCCGCCAGAACGTGGCGGAGTTCTGGATCCAGATGCAGGGGAAGTTCGTCCACATCCGCTACTTCGCCGTGCGCGACGGCGCCGGGGCGTACCTCGGCACCCTCGAGGTGACCCAGGACCTCACGCGCCTGCGCGCCCTCGAAGGCGATCGCCGCCTGCTGCAGTACGACGAGGCCTGACATGGAGATCAACGCACTCACCAGGATCGGCGCTCTGCTTGACGCATTCCCGGGGTTGGAAGAACCCCTCATCCAGTACATTCCCGCCTTCTCGAAGCTGCGCAATCCCGTGCTCCGGGCCACGGTCGCGAAGCTGGCGACCCTTGAGCACACCGCGAAAATGGGCGGCGTACCGCTGCCCAATCTCATCGCCTTCCTTCGCCAGCAAACCGGCCAGGAAGATGAACCCGCTGAAAAAGGTTCGGCCGCGGAACCGCAGAAAAGCGAGTGGCCGTCTTGGTACCAGCCGGAAGCCGTCTCTGCGGAGCTCGACGCAGCCTCGCTCCTGACCAAGGGTGGCCATCCGCTCGCAGCGGTGAAACAGGCTCTTGCCGTTGGACCCGCTGGAGCGATCGTGCTTCTGCGCAGCGATTTCGAACCGGCACCCTTGCTCGAACAACTGGCGCAGGAAGGCGTGCCGGTGGCCTGCGTCCAGGAGGGAACTTCCTTCCGGACTTGCCTCAAACGCCCTTGATGATTTCCCGGTCATCCATGATCGGGAGCAGCGAGGACTCCGGGAACGCGATTCGCACCGAATCACCCACGCGAGGACGATGGGCCATGCGGAAGCACAACTGGAGCGGGTCTTTCCCGAGATTCGATTGTCCTTTGACCAGGTAATCACGGCCGCGGTATTCGATATCGGAAACGGTGATATCCAGAGACAAGTTCGCCGTTGATGGATTTTCCGAAGCGAGTGCGATCTGCTCCGCGCGGATGAACCGCAGCCCATCGGGCATCGGGATCAGGTTCGCATCGCCGAAGAAGGTGGCGACGAAGGCCGTTTTCGGCCGGGCATAAACCTCTTCGGGCGTGCCCGTCTGCACGACTCGGCCATCGCGCACCACCACGATCCGGTCCGCCACGGCCAGGGCATCCTCCTGGTCATGGGTCACGGAAATGGAGGTGTAGCCCATCTCCCGCTGCAGCATCCGCAGTTCGCCGCGCAGCTCCTTGCGCAGCGTGGCATCCAAAGAGCCCAAGGGCTCGTCGAAGAGCATGAGACCTGGGTTGATCGCCAGCGCCCGTGCCAGCGCCACGCGCTGTCGCTCGCCGCCGGACAGGCCTTGGATCCTGCGGGGGCCGAAGCCGGGCAACGAGAATCGCTCCAGGAGCTTCTCGACCTGCGCCGCGAGTTGTTTTGGCTCCGACCGCGGGTAGTGGGCTTTGGGGCCATAGGCGATGTTGCCCGCCACGTCGTAGTGCGGGAAGAGGGCGAAGTCCTGGAACACCATGCCCACCCCGCGCTGGCGGGGCGGCAGACCCGTGATGTCCTTGCCTTCGAGAAAGATACGGCCCCGATCAGGTGCGATGAGACCCGCGATGATGCGCAGGAAGGTGGTCTTGCCGCCACCGGAAGGGCCAAGAATGACGACGATCTCTCCTTGCTCGCAGCTCAAGCCCATCTCGAGGGAAAAGTCCGGGTAGTCCTTCTGGATGGATTCGATCTCGAGGAATGACATGGGCCTCCCTAACGCGCTTCATCCGAAAGCCGGTCCGCCGCGGCGAAAGCCAGGCCCGCGAACAGACAGACGATCACGCCCAGGGCACAGGCGAGCGGATACTGGTAGCTTCCCATCAAGCGGTAGGCGCGCAGACCCAGCAGAGGGAAGTCGGCCGGGTTGAGCATCAGCGCTGCGTTGATCTCGCCCAGGCTGATGGCCGCGCACAGAGCAAACGACGAAAGCAGTGCCTGCCGCAGCAGAGGCAAATCCACGGTGGCGAGCGTTCGTGGCCGGCTAGCGCCGAGCAGCATGGCGGCTTCATCCAGACCCGCGGGAATTCGGGACCGTGCCGCGGACAAGGCCCGCCAAGCCAGGGGGTACGCCGCCGTCGCCTGCACAATGGCCAGCACACCGACACTTGCCCCAAGAGGGAACAGCACGAGATACCCCAGGGAAAGCATGACCGATGAAAGAGCCACGGGGAGCGCGAAGAAAACGCCGCGGATCCCGGTTCTTCCCGAGCGGCGTTCGCCGATCAGCAGCAGCGTGGCGATGCCGACACCCAACCCCGCCACGACGAGGGCCAGCAGCGCGGAATCCACCATGGCGCGCAGACTTGCGGGATCCGTGAACGTCTTGAAGTACGATTCCAGCGACCAGGTGGGCGCGCCGCCCCAACGCCCGACTCGCGTGAAGGAGGAAACCAGCAACGCGAAGAGCGGCGAGAGCGCCATGGCTCCGCTTGCCAGAAGCCAAGCCACGGATAGCCGCCGCGCGGAGGGGCGCAAAGCGGACAACGGCACACGTTCGGCGGGCGCATCCGTGGAGGCCGCAGCCGAACGTGCGTTGAGAAGGGAATAGAGCACGAGTACGCCCACCGCGCAGCAACCCTCCAGCAGTGCGATCGTGCCTGCCTTCGCGAAGTTCTGCTCGCCGATGACGGAGGCATAGATGGAGACCTCCAGCGTGGCGAAATTCGGCCCACCGCCCAACGTCAGCGGTATGGCGAAACTCATGAAGCAGTAGAGGAAGACAAGAGACGCGGCGGCCGCGATGCCAGGAAGGACGGAGGGCAGGGTGATCGTGGTGAGGATGCGGCCTTCTCCCGCGCCCAGACAGCGCGCGGCATCCTCCGGAGTCCTCGGCAGCCGGCTCCACACGGCTCCCACCAGGGCGACCACCAGAGGAAAGTTCAGCAGAGCGTGCGCGATGACCACGCCCGAGAGGGAATAGGCGAAGTCGAGGGGCGGCTTCTGCCATCCGAAGAGGCTCATGAGGCCTGCGTTGACGAGGCCATTCCGTCCCCAGGCTCGGACGAATCCGAGGCTGAATAGCACCGGTGGAAAGACGAAGGGAATACCGCTCAGAGCTGCATAGAGACTGCGTCCCCGAAAGCGATGACGGGCCAACAGCCAGGCGCCCGGAAGGCCAAGGGCGAGGCTAAGGATCGTGCTCATCAAGGCCTGCACGAGACTGAAGCGCAGGGCAGCCAGGATGGAAGGACTGCTCAGGACAGCCAGCAGTCGATCAACCAGGGAAGCCTGGTTAGAAGGAGTGGCCCCGAAGGACCATGCCGAAACGGCTGCACCAAAAGGCACGAGAAAGAGGGGAGCCACCAGCAGCCACGGCAGAAGCCTGATCACGCTAAGCCAGGCGCGGCTGCCACCCACTGTCAGTTCGGCTCCCGTCTTCCTCTCGAACACAAGCTACTTCGACGCGATATCGGCCCACTGGGCCAGGGCCTTGTCCAGGGCCGCTCCATCCACCTTCAGCACCTTCGCGGGTTTGGGTGCGGCCTTGTACGAAGCGGGCAGCGGAACGCTGGCGTTGACCGGGTACATCCACTGCGTCAAGGGCAGCTCGTTCTGGAACCTGGTGGTCAGCATGAACTCGATGAAGTTCTTCGCCAGATCCGCATGCTTGGCGCCCTTCACGATGCCAGCGCCCTCCACCTGCATGACGAGACCTTCGGGAAACACGATGGCCTTGTAGCGGTCCGTCTTGTCGTTCTCCACATGGTAGGCGGGGCTCGTGGTATAGCTGATCACGAGCGGAGCCTCGCCCTGCGTGAACATGCCGTAGCCCGCATCCCAACCCGGGGTGACCGTGAGAATCGAGGGCTTCAACGCCTTCCAGAATTCCGGCCACTTCTCGCCCTGGGTCGCCACCACCGTGGCCAGGAAACCCAGGCCGGGCGTGGACGTGCGGGGATCCATCAGGATGAGCTTCCTGGCGTATTCGGGCTTCGTGAGATCTGCGAGGGTCTTGGGCGGGTTGGCCAGCTTCTGGCTGTCCCAGATCAGCGCGAAGAATCCGTAGTCGAAGGGAATCAGGTGATGGGTGGGGTCGAAATCGAGACCGGTTGCGACGAGGGAGAGATTCTTCGGTGTATAGGAATCGAGCACATCCGACTGGATGACCTTGCGCACCAGGTTGTTGTCGAGGCCGAGGATCACGTCCGCCTTGGGCGAAGCCTTCTCGAGAATGGCGGCGGAGAGCACCTGGCCCGCATCACCCTTGGAAACCATGGTCACCTTGCAGTTGTATTCCTTCTCGAACAGAGGAATCACTTTGGGACCGGGGCCCCACTCAGCAACGAATGAATCGTAGGCGTAGACCACCAGTTCCTTGGTTTGCGCGCGCAAGCTGCTGGCCGTGCAGGCTAGCAGCGCCATGGCAGGCACCATGGAATGGAAAAAACGTCGAATTCGGTTGCTCATCGAGCCCTCCCTCCGCCGGCATTATCCGGATCAGGTTCCGTGGGTTTGATCTCAGGCCTTCCCAGTCCGCGACCGGAAGACCACCCCTTAAGATGTCGTTCCAATGTACCCCAGTGGGATTTCCGGTCAAGGCTTCCCGCTGATCTGGATCATTTGACAGTGGCGTTGGTCACGGCGAACCTGAGGCCGCAAGGAAGGACGACCATGAAGCAGGTGCTCATCATCGCCAGCGGAGAGATGCGGGAAAGCACCGTCCATCGGGTGCTGAAAACCCCGTTCGATGAAGTCATCGCAGTGGATGGCGGCGCGGACCATTGTCGTTTATGGGGATTCAAGCCCGATGTCATCGTGGGCGATCTCGATTCCCTCTCGCCTGCGAACCTGGCCTTTTTTACAGAGTCGGGTGTTCTCATCGAGCGTCATCCGGCGCAGAAGGATGAAACGGATCTTGAATTGGCTATCCGTTGCGCCATTCGGCGGAATGCGGAGTTCCTGGTGCTCGTGGGCGTCCTTGGCGGACGAATGGACATGACCATCGCGAACACCCTGTTGCTGGCCGCTCCCAGCTTCAGTCATCCGCGGATGGAGATCTGGGACGGCGAATCCACGGCGCGCATCCTGCGGCCACCAGTCAATGTGATCGCAGGCCAGCCCGGGGACACGCTCAGTCTCATCCCGATCGGAGGCGACGCCTCGGGCCTGGGCACGGAGGGTTTGGTCTATCCACTGAAGGACGAAACACTACGGTTAGGAGACTCCCGGGGGATCAGCAACCTGTTCAGCGAAACGCGCGCCGCGATCAAGATCAACGCTGGATCGCTGCTCGCCGTCCACACGCCGGGCCGGCCTTGAAGCCCATCCGTTGCGTTCGACGCTAAACTGATCCCATGAACCAAGAGCCTCTGCCCTCCGAGGACCTCTGCATCTACACCATCCGATTGAAGAACGCCGATGGTACGGAACAAGTCCTCACAAAGCCCTGTCCCTATCTCTCCACCTGCAAGGATCTGGGCCGGACCTGCGCGGATCTCCAGGATCGGATCCGGAAACAGGATCCTTCCTGATTGTAAAGCTTTGCGGGATAGCACGGAGTGCAGTCCCTTGATTCCCTTTACCGCGGTATGCCGAGGTCACGCTTTCCACCGGCGCGTCTGGGCCTGCCTCCTTCTGGCGGGACGGGTTGAAGCCCATCAAGGCTTGCCACTGGCCTTGAGTGATCGGGAACTTGGAGATCCAGAACGGCTTTTCGATGGTCACCGTGTGGACGGGACGTTCGTTGGCACGGCCACTTTCCGAGCCCATCTGGAACGTTCCCGCTGGAATCTGAATCATGTCGATGAGCGTATTTCCGATGGGAATGGAAACCTTCAGAAGTCCTTGGCTGTTTCTGGCAGTGGATGGCAGACCGCTTTCCCGAGTCATTGGGGCACCGGGAATCGGGATGGGCAGTGGCAAAGCATCCTGGCCCAGAAGCCGAGTGCCGATCAAGAGTGTTAGCGCGATGGATGGACCAGAGCCTGGGGACATGGGTGCAACCCCGAATGTTCCATCATAGAGGTGCCGAGCCAATCCAGGCATTGATTCACTTTTCGCTGCCCGGATTCATCCGTGCCGGTCAATCCGTCGAATAGATCGCTGAGGTAGTCATGGGCCTAGAATTCGATCTCGAATTGAATACGGGCGTGTTCATTGAGCGCTGGCATGGGGATGTCACCATCGCCGACTTGAAGAATTTCTGGACAGAGAAACTGAGTATCCAGAAGCGGACTGGCTGCTGGATAACCTTATGTGATGTCAGGAACTCGCGTCCGACCTTTTCCGTCGAGGAATTGCGTAGTCTAGTCCGTTCGACCTTTCACTCACTTCTCGCGGATCCAGGTGCGGTCGGTGCCGTTCTGACGAAGGAGGGAATGCAGTACGGTGTTGCCAGGCAGTTCATCGCCTTCTCGGAACCCATCCAGTCTACGGAACTGTTTACCGATGAAGCACAGGCCTATGCCTGGCTGGAGGAGCAGGTCAAACTCAGGAATACACCCCCCGATGGGATCGAGAAACAATGACGTCTCGGGCAATTCCTTCATCGAGCGGGGACGCTCGGTGTTCCCTCGTAGCTCAACCTCCAGATGGAACCTGAGCCATCATCGGTGACGAGGAGTGATCCATCCGAAGCCACCGTGACGCCCACGGGACGGCCCCAGACCTGGCCATCCGAGGTCACGAAACCCGTGAGGAAGTCTTCGTATTCCCCCGTGGCGCGGCCGCTGTGGAGCAACCGGACACGGATCACCTCGTAACCCGTTCTGAGCGTGCGGTTCCAGGAGCCGTGCTGGGCTGCAAAAATATCCCCGCGGTAATTCTCGGGAAACCCATTGCCTTCATAGAACGTCATCTGCAACGAGGCGTTGTGGGGCTGGATCAGGACGTCGGGAACAAGAACCTTGTCTTTCAACTCCTGATGCTTGCCCCGGTGCTTCGGATCCTCGTGTCCACCGATGTAGAACCAGGGCCAGCCGTAGAAGCCGGAATTCTCGATATGCGTGATGTAGTCCGGCGGGAGGTTGTCCCCAAGCCCATCGCGCTCGTTGACCGAAGCCCATAGTTCACCGGTGATTGGATGCACAGCGAGTCCCACGGCATTGCGGATGCCGGAAGCAAAAATGCGAAGACCGGAACCATCGGGCCCGCATTCCAGGATGTCCGCCCGGTCCGCTTCGGATGGGTTGCCATCCACCTCGTCGTTGTTGGAGTGTGATCCGACGGAAATGAACAGCCTTTTCCCATCGAGCGAAAAGGCGATATCCCGCGTCCAGTGACCACCCCCGAAAAGGCGGCCGCCGCCGGGGAGCCTGACCAAAGTCTGTGCGCCGCCGCGGGCCTTCAGGTCTCCGTTGCGATAGGGGTAGCGCACCACGGCATCGGTATCGGCCACATAGATCCATTGCGGGTCCGGGCCCGGGGGATAGAACGCGATCCCGAAAGGCTGGTTCCGGCCCTGGGCGAAGGTCTCCATGCGCTGGGCCT
Organism: Holophagaceae bacterium UBA1801; assembly: GCA_002319925.1. Classification (GTDB taxonomy): domain Bacteria; phylum Acidobacteriota; class Holophagae; order Holophagales; family Holophagaceae; genus UBA1801. The sequence goes on from DCFP01000108.1 coordinate 13,517, forward strand.
TGCCTTCGGGCGTCATACCGCGGAACACGACGATTTCCCCGCGGCGGCTTTCAGCCACGAATAAGTCGCCGTTGGGCGCTGTGCGGAGCAGGCGGGGCGCGCTCAATCCTTCGGCATACAACTGCACCTTGAATCCTGGTGGTGCCTGGGGCCAGGCGTCCCTGGGCCGCGCGATGAGACGCGGCGGATTGACCGAATTCTCCTGGGTCCTTGGTGCCGGCAGATCGGCGATCGTGATGCGGCGCATGACCCCTGGACGCTGGGTGCGATAGTCCGTGAAGGCAGCCGATCCGGTAAGCAAGGGCTGATCCGCGATCCCAGCGAACCACGACCCCATCCAAATGGCGGCGACCACTATGATCCGCATCGTTCGTCAGTCCTTCGCTTCTATTGGATGCTTGAGGAAGCCGAAGGGATGAGATAGTCGGCCGTCGGAGATCCGAGCCCTTGCTGTCCAGCCCTAATTGCGTTTTCCTTGTCATCGATGCTGCTTCCCGCTTCCTTCACTCCGCTGTGGTCAGTTCCTAATCCAAGTCCACATGGCGGTCTCTGGTTCCTGTTCGAAGGAGGAAGGCTCCTGATCCGTGCGTCCGCTGCGGAGGCGGCTGCTCTCGCCGTACCCGAAGGTGACGTGCCGCCCACCGAGGTCACCGGCACGCAGTGCGTCGGGCTTCTGGGCGAAATTCCCTGCTGGGCGGGTCGAATACGAGAAGAGGCTGTCCCTCCGGGCTGCGAGCTGGAGTCGTTGCGCAAGCTCTTCGACTGCCTGCCTGACGAACTTGTGGCCATCGCTGGACGGGCCTTTCAAGTTCTCGAGTTCGAACGGACCCACCGTCATTGCGGCGCCTGCGCCACGCCCATGGAGGTGAGCGACGAGGGACGGGCCCGTCACTGCCCCTCCTGCGGGGAGATCTGCTATCCCCGCATCGCGCCCGCCATGATGGTTCTCGTGACGAGGAAAGGGCTCGATGGGAGAGAGCTACTGCTGGCCCGGGGTGCGCGCTTTGGGACACCCATCTACAGCGCCCTTGCGGGTTTCGTTGAGCCCTCCGAATCGCTGGAAGACTGCGTCAGGCGCGAGGTTCAAGAGGAGGTGGGCCTGGAGGTCCGCGGTTTGCGCTACTTCGGCAGCGAATGCTGGCCCTTCCCCCACTCGCTCATGGTCGCCTTTCTGGCCGAGTACGCGGGCGGCGAAATCCACTGCCAGGAAGGTGAGATCACCGATGCCCAGTGGTTTCCCGTGGATCGTCTCCCCAATCTTCCCCACCGCCTCTCCGTGGCCCGCCGGCTCATCGACTATGCGGTGGCCGAGGCATTGCGCGAAGAATAAAAGCCAGGCGAAAGAGGTGATTGCTGCGGCCGTTATTGGTATTTTCCAACCGGCCTTTGGTTTAGTTGATCCAAGGCCGAACTGGATTCACTCGATCGAAGGCATGAAAAAATAGTCGATTCTCGTGTTTGACTAACGCATTTCACCTTTTCAAGATTCCCGAAAGCCGTCAATATAACTCATTCCTTTCCTTTCGACGTGGACGACGGGCGGCAAGCCGCCAACCTGCGGCGCGGGGGCATTGTGTGACTCAAGAAATCGCGGCGCATCGAACCATTTCCCCCATGAAAGGTTGTCCCCATGAGCCTGCTGTCCCAAGCTGCTCAAGCCTTCGGCGGCCCTGCTTCAAAGCTGAGTGACCTTTCCTCGCTCCTGGCGTCCTTTGCTTCGGCCTTCACCCAGAAGACCCGCATCCTGCGCGTGTACTTTTCCGCCGACAGCGGCATTGCGGAGGACAAGTTCCTGCCCCATGTCCTCACAGGTCATGAAGAGATCAACGGCGATTTCCACTACGAGCTGGAGCTTCTCTCCAGCGACGACAACGTGGAATTGAAAAGCATCCTCGGAAATCCCGTGATGGTCACGATCCTCACAGATACCTGTGCGGAGCGGGAGATCTGTGGCCTGGTGCTCGGAGTCCGTCAGGAAGGTTCCGACGGCGGTTTCGCGAAGTACCGGATCATCATCGAATCCGCGCTCTCCGCGTTGAAGCACCGCATCACCGCACGTGTGTTCAACAATCTTGATGCCCGAGCCCTGACCCGGCAGATCATCGGCGAGCACCTGGAGAACAACCCGATTCTCGCAGCCTCCTTCAAGCTCGACGACCGCTGCTCCCTGGACTATCCGGCGCGAGCGTTTCGGATGCAGTACAACGAGCCGGATGAAGCCTACCTCCGGCGCCTTTGGGCCCACGAGGGCATCTCCTACGTCATCGAGCCCGCGCCCGAGAGCACCCAGGACCATCCCCAGCATGTCCTGGTGCTCTTCGATGATCCCTACGTCCTGGATCCAAATCCTGCCGGAACGGTGCGCTTCCATCGCGCCGATGGGACCGAACAGTACGATGCCATCACCGAGTGGAAAGCCCATCGCACGTTGCAGAGCGGCTCCGTGTCCCGCACCTCCTGGAACCACGCCAATGCCTCCGTGCATGGCACCTCCGAGGGCAGCCAGTCGGACCAGGGCGAGTACGGCAACGACCTGGCCAGTTCCCTGGACGACTACCGTCACGAACCTCATCTGGAGGAACACGGCCCAGATCCCTTCGAGGATCTGGGCCCGCGCCGGGTGCAGGTAAAGGAGCAGCGCACCAAGTACTTCGAAGGTGAAAGCTCCGTGCGCTTCTTCCAGGCAGGCACGTGGTTCTCCCTCATCCAGCATCCCGTGCAGGACCAGGACGATCCCCAGGACCGGGACTTCGTGATCACGCGCCTGGAGACGGAAGCCTTCAACAACCTGCCCAAGGATCTCCAGGGTGGGCTGTCAGGCCTCCTGGGCGGCGAGCGGGACCCCCACGAACTTCCCTACACCAACCGCTTCACGTGCCTGCGCCGGGGCATTCCCACATATGCCGAGGAGATCAAGCCTCCCGTGCCCGGCATCCTCACCGCGAGAGTCGTGGGCCCTTCCAACTCCGTGGTCCACACCGATGAACTGGGACGCATCAAGATCCGCTTCCTGTTCACACGACCTGAGGAGCACCCGGATGGCGGCGCCTCGGATACCGATGCAGACAGCGCCTGGGTGCGGCAATCCGAGGTCTGGAGCAGCCGCGATTTCGGCGGGAACTTCATCCCAAGGGTGGGCGACGAAGTGCTTGTTCAGTTTCTCGGCGATGACCCGGACAAGCCGATTGTTGTGGGAAGCACCTACAACGGCGTGAAGCCGCCCGCCTCCTTCCAGAACGTCTCCGGCCTGCCCCTGGACAAGACGATGTCTGGCATCCGGAGCCAGATGCACCATGGCATGGGCTCCAACGAACTGATCTTCGACGACACCCATCACGAGCTGCGCACGAAGTTCTCCAGCGATCACGAAAAGAGCCAACTGAGCCTGGGTCACCTCGTGCATCCGCGGAGCAAGGCCGACGCCACGCCTAAGGGCGAGGGCTTCGAGCTGCGCACGGACGCCTGGGGCGCCATGCGGGCCGAGAAGGGTCTGCTCATCAGCACCGATGGCCGCGAAGATGCATCAGGCCAGCACCTGGATCCCAAGGAGCTGGTGAACCAGACCCAGGCCTCCATCGACCTCACCAAGGCCCTGTCCGATGCCTCCGAGAACCACCAGGCAGGCTCGCTGGCCGCCAACGAGACCACCAAGCAGCTCAAGAAGAACGCCGAGGCCACGAAGAACTACCCGAATGGTAAGGCTGACGAGAAAGTGGCCGCCTTCGACAAGTCCATCCTCGGCCTCTCCAGCCCCGCAGGCATCGTGGAAGGCACCCCCGGCACCATCGTCAAATCCACCGGGAAGAAGTTCCACATCGCCACTGGCGGCGACGCCAACTTCGCCATCGGCCGGAAGTTCGCCATGGCTATCCAGGATGCCTGGTCCGCGCTCGCCATGACCGGCATCAAGCTCTTCGCAGGCAAAGGCGACGTCGCCATCGAAGCCCACGAAGGCAACATCGAAATCACCGGCGAGAAAGAAACCAAGCTCATCGCCTGCAACCAGGGCATCGACCTCGCCTCACCCAGCAAGGCCACCCTCACCGCCGGCGGCTGCCAGGTCGAACTCAGCGGCGGCAGCATGACCTTCAAGGCCCCGAAGAACGTCAACTGCAAGGCCAAGTGGAATGTCGTCATGCCCATGCCGAAGACGTACGAGATGCCGCATCTGGCGAAGGAAGGGGATGTCCAGGATCACGGATTCTTCATCCATGATGGAAACAACAACCCGAGACCCAGCGTCCGCTATGAAATGGTCACGCCGGAAGGCAAGATCCACAAAGGCTATACGGACACCAATGGCCTTACCGACAGAGTGGCCACGCGCAACCCCGCCGCTGTGAAGATCAAGCTATTCGATAATTAGCCCCATTCCGGAGCCAAGCATGTACGACGATCTTGCCCTGCGGGTGATTCAAACCGGAGTTGGATTTACCCAGGAACTGGCCGCCAAATCAATCACGGCAATTGCAATCCCTGTGACGGTGCCTTTCCTTCCCGTCCGCTACGCGATCAGTCGCAAGCAATATTCCGGGGGCCTTGTCAAAGCGCCACACGTGAAGGCGCCGTTCCAGGTGACCGATGCAGAGGGCGGCAAGGAAATCGAGCTTGGCCCGAAGACCCACTACACCCTCCGCCGTTTGAGGCCCGGATTTCTCTACGTCTTCAGCGAGAAGGACAAAGGCTGGCGGATCTATGGCATCGATGAGAATGCCAATCTGAACTACCTGGAGGGCTATCACCTGCCGAATGCTGGCAGCGCCTCCTCAAACGCACCTGGGGATGCATCGGATCCCGACAAGCACACACCTTACGACCCCTTGCAGCACCCTTCAGTCAATGGCGCGCTGTTTATCCCTCCCGATGCCAAGGTCTGGATCGGCTATTCCGATGCCCGGTGGACGCACCGCACCTTGGACTCGCACATGGATGAGAGTGTGCGCAAGAAGCACATGCGCCTGTTCGATCCTCAAGCATGGAAAGGCAATCCAAAGGGCACACCGCACATGGCGCCACTGAACGAGACGGATCAGCTCGTGGCAGAGATGTATTGCGATCCAAGTTCCAAGAAGCCCAAAGGCGTGCCCCGTGCCTGTGTTGACGCAAAATCCTTCTCGTTCAGCCAAGCACCGTTCTGCAAACTCGAGATGGCCAATCTGGGTGTCGCCGCCGCGGATCTGGATGGCGCGGCGCTCCTAGCGGTGGAAGATCCGGCAGGCATCGCCATGGATCTGGCGAGGCTCATGTCCACTCATTTCCTGGAATGGACCGAGGAGAAGGACCCGAATTACAAACCCCCGGCAGTGACCATTGCCGGGTCCTGCGCCGATGACGCTTTTAGCCAGGAACTGACCAAGGTGCGGGAACAAGCCAAAGAGAAGGTTCTCAATCAGCACCGAGCCATCCTTGGGGGTGGACCGGATGTTTGGGGCGATCCAGCCGTCTGGAACCAGTACCGCAACAGGCCACTTACCAGGGCGGAGAAGAACTACAACGAAGTGGCTCGCTACAAGAACGGGAACAACCCCAATGCACCTCTGTCGAAAACCACCGTTGGGGACCAGATCGATTACGAAATCGCCCAGGCCCAGCGGGAAGCCACCGAAAAATGGCGGGCGAATCATCCCGACATCACTGACGAGGATCTGAAACCCAACCCGAATTACATGGAAACCAAGAAGACTTTCAAGTGGACCATGTTGGCGGATAAGGGGATCCAGCAACTGCGGGGGGAAGCCATCGCCGTGGCGGAGGCCAAGGTCTACCGGCAGCACAAGGACCATTTCGGGGCCATTTCCTCGATCCCTGTGGATGACATATCGAGTGAGATCTGGATGGACTACTGCGCCAAGCCTTACGTAGGCCCGCCTTTTGGTGCGAAGGAGAAGCGTGAGAAGATCTTCCGTTATGCCAAGAGCCAACGCCCTGATTCGGACGAGCCCATGTCCGGCCTCACTGTCGGCGACGAGATCGACTACGACTTGCATATGGGCAGACAGGAAGCCATCGCCAAATGGAGCCAGAAGAACCTCTACGACCAGGAAGCCCACACCGCCTGGCAAGGCAAGCTGGCAGATGAGCATCAGAAGATGGACCGCGAGCGTATCGTGGCCCTGGCCAAGGCGCACGTGGCCTGGTGCGAGAGCAAGCGGTTCGTGGACTACTTCAACAGCGTTTTCGACAAGGTCTATGAATACGCGGATGCCGGCATTGGCGTGGCCTTCACGGAGACTCTCAACCTTTGCTACGAAGGCGTGCAGAACAAGTCCCAGTGCTTCGATCACATGCTCAAATGGATGCACGCTGCCATTGATGAGCAGAACCTGCTCGTGCGGGCCTTCCTGACGAACTGCCAGGGAGCAGTAGAGGCCCTTAAGGCAGGCTGGAGCGAGGATGAAATCCCTTGGAAGGCTGTGCTAAAGGAACTCGGCAAAGCCTATGACCCGGAGCAAGAAGGTCACTTATCCGCGGCTGCCACACACGGCGGTGGGGGTGGCGGCGAAGAGCCAAAGCCTGGAAATGAAACCTCCCCGGATGAAGCCGAGCCATGGGTCGTACCCACCCTGGAAAAGGTAGAAAGGGGTAACCAAGAGGGCGAGGTTTATTGGAGGACGTTAGAAAGCCAGCACGCCGCAAAGGCCCTATTGAAAAGGATCCCTGCCAGTCCCCTGGAGCAGCAGGCGGCCGTGGGCAAGCTCACAGCCACCACATCAGGTGTCATCGCCAAGGCTGCGCGGGATATCACAGAAAAAGATTGCACCAAGATTATCACCCTGCACCCGACCGAAGGGGTCACCCCAGGATTGGCCGCCGTCCATGCGGGTAGCGGCAAATGGGTGGGAATATATGAAATGGATCTGAATTCTGTCACTGAAGTCGACCGTGCCGTGTGCGCGGCCATCTATCACAGTCTTCCAGAAGAGGTCCAGAGGACGATACCCATCCGGCAGTTTGGAGAGCCACTCAGGCGATTCAATTCAATAGCGAGGAAGACCAGTCGAATGACTTCATCCAAACCAGTCGGCGAGGCGCCAGTGGCAGGTGCGGAAGCCCGTCCGGTCAGATTCGTGATCATGGCCGATATAGAAGGGATGGAAAGCACGCCGACCCATCTTTTGAAGCTGGATCCCACCAAGCTTGCCAACAAGAGATACGTAAGGGTTGTTGGGAATCGGCAAGTAAAATTCCTGGAAAAGAACCTCTCCCTTGGAGTCATTGAGGAACCCGCACCCGATGCTGGGATAAGTGCGAAAGCATTAACGGCTGAAGATGCTAAACTCGCGAAGAAGGCTGAAGCTGTTGAAGCCGGGGCCCATGCACATGGTGGCCACGCACCTGGCAAACTCTCCATCGGCGCGAGCATCCTGGGCGCAATTTTATCTTTCGTAATGGCCTACGAATTCAACAAGGAAGCAGGAGAGGCCAGTGGGGAAGAAAGGGAGGTCCTGGAGTGGCGAAGCCGGGCCTCGTTAGTTATTGGGGCGGCCTGCACAGGCGAAGCCATCTTCAAGATCCTGGAGCATGAGCCCTTCGGGAAGGCATTCATGACCGCCAAAATCGCAGGCCGCTTGACCCAAGGTTTTGCATTGGTGGGAATCGTGGGTGGGTTGTTTTTAGCAGGTTGTGATACAGCAGCATATCTCAATGCTAAAAGCAAAGGAGAAAAGTCTCTAGCATCAGCTTTTGCCATGTCTATAGGCGTGAATGCAGCAATCGCCGCGGTCTCCTTCACGGCTCTGGTACCTGCCATCATCTTGAGCTGGGCCACCCCGGGAACGGCGGTTTTCGGATTTGCCACTGCCATGGGCAGCAGCCCGTTCTTCTTTATTGGAGTTCCAGCTCTAGGCTTCGTCCTGATGGTCGTGGGTGTTTACGTTGCCATGGCCATCGCGAGCGCAGAGAGCGGGGCTAAGAAGGACCACACCCTGGCACATTGCTGCTGGGGCAGGGGCGAACATTTCAATTCCTTCACATTGGAAAGTCACCAATTCCAAGCGGCGATGGGGTGAGATGAAATTCAACATGTTCGAAAAATACAAAATTAAATTTACGGATCGCCCTTTAGCTGACGAAGAAAAAGAACTTCATTTAGATCAGAAATTACGCCGCAATATCCGTCTTTTTGATCAGTTGAGTACTGTCCGCATCAATTCGACTTATATGGAAGCTGTAGATGTATATCACAACTGGAAAGGGGCACCGGGGGCGTTCGGATTAGCTCTATCCGGTATTACTGGAACTCTTTTCTTTTCTAGTTTTTGGTTTTTTTTCCTCGAAACAAGTAAAGGCGATTGGAGTGGCCTTTTAAGTAATATATTGGCTTTTATTATCCCTATTCCTTTTCTGCTAATAAGTTTTTATTGTTTTCGTCTCGATAGCTTTCGTCGCACGTACGAGCCCATTCGCTTCAACCGGAAAAACCGCATGGTTTACTTCATGCGCCGTGATGGAACCGTGGCGAGTGCTCCATGGAATGAAGTGTATTTTGCAAGCTGGTACAACGTCGGACGGTATGAGTCCGTCTTCGGTTTGAAATGTCTCATTCTGGACAAAGACCGGGTCACGGTACGAGACACCTTCCTGCTTAATTTTCAGGGAGATGTGAAGGGAATTATGAATTTCTGGGAGTACATCCGCCGCTACATGGAGGAAGATCCCAAGGATTCCTGCGAGCAGGTGACCTACTGCATCCCCATCGCAAACCATTGGGAATCGCCGTTGTATGGGTGCTGTCGCCTGATGCTCACCATTGATTTTGTGCCTTTCTGGATTATGTTTTCGCCACTGTTTCTAGCTGGTGCCATTGCCCGTTTCCTGGCGATGCTCACCTGCTGGAGTCCAAAGTGGCCTGAAGAAGTGGAACGGGCCTGCGCCATAGACCCGGATGACCCCTACGCTCGGGATTGGAGGAACAATCCTCCGCTGATTCCCGGCATCTTTTCCGCGATCCAGATCGACAAGCAGGTTGGTGAACCCAAACCCCCCAAAGAACCAGAGAAGAAACAAGAAGCGCCAGCCAATTCTCCTTCTCACACCACTGCAACCCCTCTCACCCAGCTGAAACAGCGCGGCGTGCATGTCTCCTATAGGAGGAAGGCGCAAACGAAGGAAGAACATTCCAGTGATAGCTGAGGCCCCGAAGGGACAGCCCATTCCATCATCCGAAGGGGTTCCGCTGGCCACAGTCTCCACTGGTCCTCTGGAGCACGAGGCGGCCGTGGGCAAGCTCACGGTCAACACCTCCGGTGTCATCGCCCGGGCCACACGGGATGTCACGGCAAAGGATTGCTCCAGGATCATCACCCTGCATCCCACCGAGGGGATCACTCCGGGATTGACCGCCGCCCATGCGGGCAACCGCAAGTGGGCGGGAATCTGGGAAATGGATTTGAATGCTTTCACGAAGGCCGACCGGGTCATGCTCGCCGCCTTTTACGAAGCGCTCCCTGAACAAGTCAGAAAGACGATCCCCATGCAGCAGTTTGAAGGGCTGCTCAATCGCCTGTTCCGGACAGCGAAGAAGACCTATGGCATGCCCTCCGCCAATCAGATCGGGAAGGCACCTGCGGCAGGTTCAGAAGTCCGTTCTATCAAGGTTGTGATCATGGGGGATATGGAGAAGATCGAAAACCTCCCCACCAACCTTCTGAAGATAGATCCCGGCAAGCTGGCCAACAAGAAATACGTCAGAGTGGTCGGAAGACGGCGGGTGGTTTTCCTGGAAAAGAATTTTGCGCTGGGAGAAATGAAGGAATCCGCACCTCCCACCGAGATCAGCGCAGCCGGAATCGCGGCAGAAGATGTTGAGGCGGTGAAGGTAGAGCCTGCTAAGGCTGGAGCCCATGCGCACGGCAGCCACGCGCCCGGCAAACTTTCCATCGGCGCGAGCATTCTGGGCGCGGCCCTGTCCTTCGCCATGTGGTGCGAATTCGATAAGGAAGCACGAAAGGCTGGCGGAGAGGAAAAAGTGGACCTGGAGCGTCGTAAGATTGCCTCGGCAGTCATTGGGGTCGCCTGTGTGAATGAAGCCATCTTCAAGATCCTGGAGCATGAACCTTTCGGGAAAAGTTCCATGCCCACCAAGATCGCAGGCCGCTTTACCCAAGGCTTCGCCCTATTGGGAATTGCGGGTGGGCTCTTACTTGCGGGTTGTGATTACGTAAAGTATCGGCATGCGAGAGACAAGGGAGAACAATCTCTAGCAAGCGCTTTTCTATATTCTGCAGGCGTGAACCTGGGGGTCGCATTGGTCTCCGCCACGGCGTTGATACCGGCTATCATTTTGAGCTGGGCCACCGAGGGGATGTGGGTCTACGGCGCTGCCGCCACTATGGGGAGCAGTCCCATCTTCTTCATCGGTGTCCCCGGTCTAGGCTTCGTCCTGATGATCGCGGGTGTATACATTGCCATGGCCGTCGCGAGCGCAGAGAGCCAAGCCAAGAAGGATCATTGCGTGGCGCATAGCTGCTGGGGTCGAGGCGAGCATTTCAATTCCTTCACCTTGGAACGTCACCAATTCCAAGCGGCAATGGCCTGAAATGAAATTCAACAAATTCATACCTTCATCCGTCGATCGCCCTCTTACCGATGAGGAGCGGAGGCTCCAGCTCAATCAAAAATATCGGCGAAATATCCCTCTCTTTGATCAATTAAGTACCGTACGCATCAATTCGACTTACCTAGAAGCCGTGGATGTGTATCACAACTGGAAAGGGGTGCTAGCAGGGATTGGGTTATTCCTTTTAATTCTGGTTGGCTATAATTTTATTTGGGGCATGTGTTTTGAAATTAGTGACATCCTCAAAGGGGAATGGGCTGGCCCTCAAGTGTTAATAGCCTTGTTGGTTACAAGTATCCCTTTCCTCTTGATTGGTTATTTTTGTTTTCGTGTTGATAGTTTCCGCCGCACATATGAACCCATTCGCTTCAACCGGAAAAACCGCATGGTCTACATAATGCGCCGGGATGGGACCGTGGCCAGTGCGCCTTGGGATGAAGTCTATTTTTCAAGCTGGGCCAATCTTGGTCGGTACCAAGAAGATACCAAGGGACTGAAATGTCTCATTCTGCATCAAGACCGCCTAACTGTGCATCAAATGTTCCTGCTGAATTTCCAGGGGGATGTGAAGGGAATCATGAATTTCTGGGAGTACATTCGCCGCTACATGGAGGAAGGCCCCAAGGATTCCTGCGAGCAGGTGACCTACTGCATCCCCATTTGGAATCATTTCGAATCGCCCTTATATGGGTACTGCCGCCTGATGCTCAACTTTGAAGGTGTGATTTTCCGGATTTTGTATTCTCCATTGGTCTTGGTGTTCGCTATTGGCCGCTCCCTGGCGATGCTCACATGTTGGAGCCCCAAGTGGCCTGAAGAAGTAGAAAGAGCCTGCGCCATAGACCCAGATGACCCCTATGTCAGGGATTGGAGGAATAATCCCCCGGTGATTCCCGGCATCTTTTCTGCGATCAAGATCGATAATCAAGTTGGCGAACCCAAGCCCCCCAAAGAGCCGGAGAAGAAACAAGAAGCGCCTGGCAATCCTCCTCTTCGCACCGCTGCAACCCCTCTTACCCAATTGAAACAGCGCGGTGTGCATGTGTCCTATCGGAGGAAGGCGCAAACGAAGGATGACAACTCGTGATAAACACGGGCACCGGCATCGTCATTCGTGGTGTCCCCGGTCTAGGCTTCGCCCTGATGGTAGCTGGTGTATACGTTGCCATGGCAGTTGCGAGTGCAGAAAGCCAGGCCAGGAAGGAGCATTGCGTGGCGCATAGTTGCTGGGGCCGAGGGGAGCATTTCAATCCCTTCACATTGGAAAGCCACCAGTTCCAAGCCGCGATGGCATGAAATGAAATTCCTCAAATTCAACAAGCTGCGTTCCCAATTTACGGATCGTCCCCTAACTGACCAGGAACGGGAGTTATGCTTAGATCAAAAATTACGGCGTAATATTTGTCTTTTTGATCAGTTGAGTACCGTACGCATCAATTCGACTTACCTCGAAGCTGTGGATGTTTACCACAACTGGAAAGGAGTGATGGCAGGAATCGGATTGATTATAGCCGCTTTTATGGGAACTATTTTTGTTTCTGGTATTTGGTTTTTTATTGTTGAAACAAATAGAGGCGATTGGAGTGGTCTTTCTGTAAATATTTTGGCGATTGTTTTAAGCTCACCGTTTCTCTTTTTATGCTACTTGCTCTTTCGTATCGATGGTTTTCGCCGCACCTATGAGCCCATCCGCTTCAACCGGAAAAACCGCATGGTCTACATCATGCGCCGGGATGGGACCGTGGCCAGCGCGCCTTGGGACGAGGTGTACTGTGCGGGCTGGAACAACATTGGCCGGTATGAATCAACTTTCGGATTGAAGTGTCTCATCCTGGATAAAGACCGGGTAACCGTGCGAAACACGTTCCTGTTGAATTTCCAGGGAGATGTGAAGGGAATCATGAATTTCTGGGAGTACATTCGCCGCTACATGGAGGAAGATCCCAAGGATTCCTGCGAGCAGGTGACCTACTGCATCCCCATCGGGAACCATTGGGAATCGCCGTTGTATGGGTGCTGCCGCCTGATGCTCGCCATTGATTTTGTGCCTTTCTGGATTATGTTTTCGCCACTGTTTCTGGCTGGTGCCATCGCCCGTTTCCTGGCGATGCTCACCTGCTGGAGTCCCAAGTGGCCTGAAGAAGTGGAAAGAGCTTGCGCCATTGAACCTGATGACCCTTTTGTCCGGGACTGGAGGACTAATCCCCCGCTGATTCCCGGTATCTTTTCCGCGATCAGAATCGACACACAAGTCGGCGAACCCAAGCCCCCGGAGAGCCCGAGAAGAAACAAGAAGCGCCAGCCAATCCTCCCCCTCGCACCGCTGCAACCCCTCTTACACAATTGAAACAGCGCGGTGTACACGTGTCCTATCGGAGGAATGCCCGAGCGAAGGGTGACAACCCGTGATAAGCAATGGCACTTACACCTTTACCAGAGGAGTCCTCGGCCTAAGGTCTTGATCCCTTTGCTCTGCGGCGGCTCCAGCTTCAGGCTGTCCTGATCGGTCGCCTGTTGGTTTTCTGTAGGAGCTCGATCCCGTTTTGGGTGATGGTCGTGCCTCCTCTGCCTGGGGTCAGGTGCACGAGACCATGACTCTCCATTTGAAGCAATAGCTTGCGGATTTGTCCTTCCGTCAGGAATCGGTCCTGCTGCAGGGCGCTTTGGCAGAGGGTGCGGCGTCCTGCGCGGAGTTTCTGCTGGTGATTGGCATACAGGCACTCGAGCAGGAAGAGGCAGTGTTCCCGTTCCGGTCCCATGGATTCAAGACGCTTGTCCAAGGTGTTTTCTTCGGCGCCGGTTGCGGGCTGCGGCCGTTTGAGGATGGGGGCCAGGTCCTTGGCTTCGATCACGCGCTTGTCGAGATAGACAAGGTATTCTGCGCAGTTCTTCAGTTCGCGTATGTTCCCGTGCCATGGGTAGTGCTCGAACACGTCCTTGGCGTCGTCCGTGAATTCCACCTCGAGGTTCATCGTCTTCAGCAGGTGGCCGAGGAGGAAGAGAATGTCCAACCTGCGTTCTCTCAGCGGCGGGATCTCAATGGGAAGGACATTCAGCCGGTAGTAGAGGTCCTTCCTGAACCTGCCTTCTTCGACCAGACTCCAGAGGTCCTTGTTGGTTGCGGTGATGATCCGGATGTCCACATGGATCATCCGGTCGCTGCCGATCCGCATCACTTCCCGGTTTTCGAGGACTCGCAACAGTCTGGCTTGGAGGCCGAGGTTCATCTCTCCGATCTCGTCGAGAAATATCGTGCCTTTGTGCGCCAGCTCGAAAAGGCCTGGTTTTCCGCCTTTCCGGGCACCGGTGAAGGCGCCTTCCTCGTACCCGAACAACTCGCTTTCCAGCAGGCTCTCGGGAAGGGCTGCGCAATTGACCGCCACGAGCTGCCAGCCCTTGCGCCGTGAGGCGTTGTGGATGGCGTGGGCGAAGAGTTCCTTGCCGGTGCCCGTCTCGCCGAGGATGAGCACGGACGCATCGGATTTCGCCTTCTTTCGCGCCAGCTGCTTCACTTCCAGGAAGGACTCGTCCATGGTCACGATGTCATCGAAGGTGTATCGGCTCCGGTGGCCTTTCCCCAGGAGCTGGGAACGCAGCCGCTGCTGATTCTTTTCCTTCTCATCGAAGGTGTTGACGATCGCAAGCGCTCCGCGGATCTCCCCCTTCGCAATCACGGGAACCACTTTCACGGACACATCCCGGGACTGGATCTTCACAAGGGTGTAGTCCACCTCGGCGGAAGTCTTCAGCACCTTCTCGAAGTGGATTCCTGGGATGAGGTCCACGGCGCGCATTCCTGCGAACTCTTCGCGAAGTCCCAGGACTTCCCGTGCCTTGCGGTTCCCGGAATAGACGATGCCCGATTTCTCGATGATGACGATTCCGTCGTCCAGCACATCCAGCAGGCTGGACAGCTGGCTCTCCAGGATGTTGGTGCGATCGAAGAGGAAGGTGACGCTGTCAGGGCTCATCCGGATGGACTTGAAGTACTCGACGAAGCGTTCCTCTTTCAGGAGTCGCTCCAAGCCCAGTGCTGTCGCGATATCGATGATGGTCCGGGCGTCCATCACGCGGTCTCCGATGTCGAGCACACGTTTCACGAAGGAGGGGACGTGGTGGCTTTCACCGGGCGTGACCGCCACATCCAGATGAGGCAGCGTGGCAACGCCGGGATAGCAGGGCACGAACTCCAGATGGTTCAGTCCCAGCTGATGGAAGAGCGAAATCGTGTCCATCGTCATTTCAACGCTGTAGTTCACCAGCAGAACGGTCATCCCTGCAGGAAGCGCGGCCACCTGCTGGTACTGCTCTTCCGTGATGGTGTTGTTGATGATGATCGTCTTCGCATTTTCAGGGATGCATTTCCGGACATTGAGGTAGATCTGATAGATGGAGATCAGGTAGACATCGGCTTCGATCCGCTCCGAGATGTTGCCGTTGTCGTAGGAATAGCGCTGGAGTTCGATCTCCTGGCCGAACAGCCGTTCCAGGGTCTGCTGATGGACCTTGGCCACGCAGGAGAAGGCCGTGATCAGTGCGATTTTCATGGGCACGGGGCCTCCGGTGTCATTGGGATATTTGGGTTAATTGATTATCCCATTGAACCCGTTTCATTTCGTTGCCAATATCATGCATTTTCAAGTTCATCGATGGACCATCATTCCTGGCTCCGGCATGGTTCCCGCGGGCACTCGATGCGGCTTGTGGTTTTCAGATGCGCGACGTGAACGGATCGCCCAGAATGCGACTTGAATTTCACAAAGGAAATCCTTGGCACGCATGCTGCTATCTTTCGCCAAGCGCTCGTTTACCTTTTCTCAAACAACGCCGATTCGGCGAATTATCGAAGGATTCAATTCCTGGAGGTGTACGTATGACTTTGGCGCGCAGAACGTGGATCCCGGTCGCTATCGCACTGGGTGCGGCTCTTGTGGGTTGCGGCAAGAAGGACGCCGACGTGATCAAGATCGGCCAGGCCGTGGCCCTCACGGGTGATAACTCGGTCTGGGGTCAGCCCGAGAAGAATTCGGTGGAAATGGAGATCGCGAAGATCAACGAGAAGGGCGGGGTGCTCGGCAAGAAGCTGCAGCTCATCGCCTACGATACGCGCGGTGACGCGACCGAGGGCGTGAACGTGACCAAGCGGCTCATCGGCGATGGCGTCTGCGCTATCATCGGCCCCGGCCAGAGCGGTGTGGCCATCGCCATGACCTCCGTGACTGAACCCGCCAATGTTTCCTTCTTGGCGACCACCGCCACGAACCCCAAGGTCACGGTGGACGACAAGACCAACCAGGTGCGCAAGACGGCCTTCCGCATGTGCTTCATCGATCCCTTCCAGGG
>DCFP01000108.1:29670-52345 GCA_002319925.1 Holophagaceae bacterium UBA1801
ATCGATCCCTTCCAGGGCACCGTGGCCGCCCAGTTCGCGGCGAAGGAACTCAAGCTCAAGACCGCCGCCATCGTCTACGACGTGGGCTCCGACTACTCCTCCTTCCTCGGCAAGTACTTCACCGAGGAATTCGAGAAGCAGGGGGGCAAGGTGGTGGCCAGCGAGGCCTTCCGCTCCGGCGAACTGGATTTCCGCGCCATCCTGGGCAAGATCAAGGGCAGCAAGCCCGACATGCTGTTCATTCCCACCCAGCAGAAGGAAGCGTCCCTCATCATGAAGCAGGCCGCCGATCTCGGCATGAAGCCCGCCTTCATGGGCGGCGACGGCTGGGCGAGCCCGGACCTGGTTCCCCTCTCCGGTGGCGCGGCAGAAGGCTCCTTCTTCGTGAACATCGCCAGCCTCGAAGACCCGGACATCCAGGGCTTCGTGTCCGAGTACAAGGCCAAATACAATGCTGAGCCGGTGATGCCGAACCCCGTGATGGCGCTGGATGCCCTCTACACCATCATCGATGCCATCCAGAAGACCAACAGTACGGATCCCGCCAAGCTCACGGCCCAGATCGCGCAGACCAAGGATGTCCAAGGTCTCTCCGGCAAGGTGACCCTCGATCCTGCCACGCACAACCCCCTGAACAAGCCCGCCATCATCCAGCAGGTAAAGGACGGGAAGATCGTGTTCAAGACCAAGTTCGTCACGCAGTAGAGGACAGAAAATCACCACGGAGGCACGGAGGAAAAGCGGCAAGAGCAGAGATTCGGATGGTGGTGTGGATACTCCTTCATAGGTCTTCTTGCTTGTCGGTGCGCTCCGTGTCTCCGCGGTGATCCCTTCCCTGAGGAGTTCCCTTGTTCATCCAAACCCTGCTGACCGGCCTCGCCATTGGTGGAATCTACGCCCTCATGGCGGTGGGCTACTCCCTCGTCTTCAGCATCCTCAACTTCAGCAACTTCGCCTACGGCTCCATCATCATGCTGGGTGCCTATATCGGCTATTACGCCATGGTGAAGCTGGGGATGCCGGTTGGGGTGTCCATCATCGTGTCGATCCTGGGTTCGGCCACGCTTTGCTACTTGAACGAACGGCTCGCCTATAGTCCCCTCAGGAAGCGGAGGGCCTCGTCCCTCTTCTTCATGATCAGCGCCATGGGCACGTCCATATTTCTGGAGAATCTCGTCTACGCGACCATCGGAGCAAGGTTCTACAGCTTTCCCGAGCTGTTCAAGACGCACAACCTCGCCTTCGGCGGGATTTCCATCGGGCTGCTGGACGTGTTCGCGATAGCTTTCTCCTTCTGCGCGATCATGAGCCTCAACCTCTTCCTGCAGCGCAGCCGGACGGGCATCGCCATCCGCGCCGCGTCCTACGACATCGACGTGTGCATGCTCAATGGCGTGAACATCACTGCCCTCATCGGTCTCGTGTTCGGCTTCGCGGGCGCGCTCGCCGGAATCTCCGGCATGTTCCTGGGGATGAAGTACATCGTGTACCCGACCATGGGTTGGATCACGGCCAAAGCCTACATCGCCGCGGTCATCGGCGGCCTGGGCAGTCTTCCGGGAGCGGTGGTGGGCGGCGTGCTTCTCGGCGTGCTGGAGACCTTCGTTTCCGCGTACGTCTCCTCAGTCGTGCGTGATGTGTTTAGTTTTTCCTTGCTCGTGCTGCTTCTGATGGTGATGCCCACCGGCCTCTTCGGCCGGTTCCTCGAGGAAAAGGTGTAGCGCATGAGCCAATACTTTTCCGGCATCCTCTCGTTGGGTCTCATCTACGTCATCGCCACGGTTGGGCTCGCCATCTTCACGGGTTTCACAGGCCTGTTCTCCCTCGGACACGCGGCCTTCTTCGCCATTGGCGCATACACCGCGGCGATCCTGACCTACTTCTATGGCGTGAATTTCTATCTGGCTTTGCTGGCGGCTGCCGCTGCCAGCGGGCTCGTGGGATTACTCATCGGCTATCCCACCCTCAAAGCCAAGCTGCGGACGGACTACTTCGCCATCGCGACCCTTGGATTCGGTGAGGCGACCCGCGTGCTGCTCGAGAACCTGCCCATCACCCAGGGCGCCCGCGGGCTTCCCGGCATCGCAAACTATACGTCACTGCCGGTCATCCTGGCGGTCGCCGCGGTGGTCATCTGGATCGCCTGGAACTTCACGCATTCCCGGCATGGACGCGCGGCCATCGCCATCCGCGAAGATTTCGTGGCCGCTGAAATGATGGGGGTCAACATCTTCCTGGGCCGCCTCCGTTCCCTGATTTTCAGCGCCGCCTGCGGCGGCATCGCCGGCGGCTTGTTCGCGCACTACTTCTGCTTCATCCAGCCTTCTATGTTCACGTCTTACATGTCCACGCAATTCACGGCCGCCGTGGTCGCGGGGGGCATGGGCAGCATCAGCGGTCCCGTCATGGCCGCGCTGATCTTCATCAGCGTCCCGGAGATACTGCGCATCGCCAACATCTGGCGGCTGGTGGCCTACGGGCTCCTGCTCGTCCTGATCATGATCTTCCGCCCGCAGGGCCTCATGGGCTATCGCGAAATCTCCTTCGCCTTCGTGAAGAACTTCCTGGGCCGGCTCGGCAAGGGAGGCAAGGCATGAACAGCCTCACCGTGGCCGCGAAGACGAAACCCATGCTGGAACTCAAAGCCGTCTCGAAACGCTTCGGCGGCATCACCGCCTGCAAGGACATAAGCTTCGATCTGCAGCAGGGCCAGCTCATGGGCCTCATCGGCCCCAACGGCGCTGGCAAGACCACCGCCTTCAACCTCATCACCGGCGTGTACAAGTTGACGTCCGGCGCCGTCATCTTCAACGACCAGCTGATCACCGGCAGACGTCCCGACCAGATCGTCCGGATGGGCGTGGCCAGGACGTTCCAGAACATCCGGTTGTTCAAGAGACTGAGCGTGGTGGACAACGTGTGCATCGCTCTGGACTGCCACGAGACCTATTTCCTGGGTTCTGCGTTCCTGCGCCTGGCTGGCGTCCGGCGCCGCGAGAAGGCCATTCGGGAGCAGGCTCTCGAATACCTGAATGCCGTGGGCCTGGAGAGCAAAGCTTACGCGCGGGCCGATTCGATGCCCTACGGCCTCCAGCGCAAGCTTGAGATAGCGAGGGCACTGGCCCTCAAGCCCAGGCTGCTGCTTCTCGACGAACCCGCGGCGGGCATGAATCCAGACGAGTCTCTGGAGCTTGCGGAACTGATCCGGACTTTGCATCGCCGGTTCCAGCTGACCACGCTTCTGATCGAGCATCACATGGACGTGGTGATGGCGCTCTGCGAGAAGATCTACGTCATGAATTTCGGGTTGAGGTTGGCGGAAGGCACGGCGGACGAGATCCAATCCGATCCGGAAGTCCTGAAGGCCTATCTCGGAGAGGGGTACAAGCGTGCTCAGCATTCGTAACCTAAACGTCAAGTACGGCGAGATCCACGCCCTGCACGACATCAGCGTCGAGGTCGGCCAGGGCAGGGTCGTGGCCGTGGTCGGCGCCAATGGCGCGGGAAAAACGACGCTCATGACCACCCTCGCCGGGCTGCTCAGCCCCGCCTCCGGGGAGATCCTGTTCGAAGGCAAGGCGCTGCCCAAGGAAGCCTACAAGATCCTCGGCTGCGGAATCTGTCTGGTGCCTGAGCGCCGAAGGCTCTATGCCAACCTCACTGTCCGCGAGAACCTGCTCATGGGCGCCTACCTCCGCAAGGACAAGGCGGGTATCGCCGCGGACCTGGAGCGCATGTACGACCTGTTCCCCATCATGCGGGAACGCGTGAAGCAGTATGCCGGGACGCTGTCGGGCGGGGAGCAACAGATGGTAGCCATCGCCCGCGGCCTCATGTCGAGGCCCAAGATCCTGCTGCTGGACGAACCTTCACTGGGGCTCGCGCCGATCATGGTCCAGACCATGTTCAAGGCGATCAAGGACATCAACGCAGAGGGTGTCACTGTGCTGCTGGCTGAACAGAACGCCTTCCAGGCCCTGGACATGGCCGATGAGGCCTTCGTGCTGGAAACCGGACATGTGCTCGTGGCCGGGACCGGCAAGGAATTGTTGGACAACCCGCTGGTCCAGAAAGCCTACCTCGGCGTCAAACACTAGGAATGGAGCATCCCCACATGAAGAAGATCTTCGTCTTTGGCAGCGTGCAGTGCCCCGATTGCATGGTCCTGAAAGAACTCCTGGAAAAGCATCAGATCCGGTACTCGTTCGTGGATGTCCTGGACAGCCTCGGGAAGCTGAAGATGTTCCTGAAGTACCGCGATTCCCTTCCGGATTTCGAGGCGGTGAAGCAGAAGGGTTCCGTCGGCATCCCTTTCATCCTCGTGAATGATGGCGAGTGGACCAGCCTGGATGCGCCTTCCGAGGAACTCATCGCAAGGCTGAAGGACTGACTATTTAATCCAGTTTTTAGGAGACACTCACTTCGTCACCGTGAATTTTTAACCATCGGATATCCAAGTCGAATGCGGCACGGTCATCCGAGCCTGTAGGAGGTATTGTCCATGAAAGCCACGCACAACAACGACACGCTGGTGCTCCACACCGGGAACGAGATCGACGGTCAGTTCGGCGCCCTCAGCATCCCCGTCTATCAGGTGTCCACCTTTCTGCAGGATGCCGCAGGCAACACGAAGGGTTACGAATACTCACGCGCCGGCAACCCCACCCGTGATGCTCTGGAGAAGGCCTTCGCGGCCCTCGAACACGGCAAGCGGGCCAGCGCCTTTGGCTCGGGCCTCGCAGCCATCTCCGCAACCTTCATGCTCTGGAACACGGGCGATCATTTCGTGGTCTCCAATGTGGTCTATGGCGGCACGTACCGCCTCCTCACCAAGGTCCTGAACCGCATGGGCATCACCGCCACCTTCGTGGACACCGCGAACCTGGCGGCCATCGAGGCTGCGATCACCGACCGCACCAAGGGCATCTTCGTGGAAACGCCCACCAATCCGCTGATGGAAGTGGCCGACCTGGAAGCCATCGCGGGACTCTGCAAGCGCCGGAATCTGAAGATGATCGTGGACAACACCTTCATGAGCCCGTACTGGCAGAATCCACTGCTACTGGGTGCGGACATCGTGGTGCACAGCGCCACCAAGTACCTGGGCGGCCATAGTGACGTGGTGGCAGGCCTGGTGGTGACGGCCACGGAGGAGCTGGGCGAAGAGGTCCACTTCATGCAGAAGGCCATGGGCGGCATTCTGGGACCCCAGGATTCCTGGCTGCTCATGCGCGGCATCAAGACCCTCAGCGTGCGCATGGAGAAGCACGAGCTCAACGCAAATGCCCTGGCCCAGTGGCTCTGCACCGTGCCCGACGTGAAGAGGGTCTACTACCCCGGCCTGGAGAGCCATCCCCAGCATGTCGTGGCGAAGAAGCAGGCCCGGGGCTTCGGCGGCATGATCTCCTTCGAGCTGGCCGACTCCGCCACCGCGGACCGCTTCCTGAACCGTCTCCAGGTGATCACGCTGGCCATCAGCCTGGGCGGTGTGGAAAGCCTCATCTGCTGCCCCGCCAAGACCACTCACGCTTCCGTTCCCGCCGACGTGCTGAACAGCCTGGGCGTCACGGACCGCCTCGTGCGGCTCTCCGTGGGCATCGAGAACGCCGAGGACCTGAAGGAGGACATCCTGCAGGCGCTGGCGTAAGGTCGACCAGCGTGTTTGGAAAAGCACACCGCAGAGAGCGCAGAGAATTGAAAGAAAGAGCGCAGAGGAAAAGCAAAGAAAGCAAGGAGCAATGACACAACGGATCTTGCGCTGCGACGTGATGGCCATTCTTCTCTCATTTCTTTCCTTTCTTTTCTCAGCGCTCTTTCCTCACTTCCTTTGCGCTCTCTGCGGTGAATCAGTTCCTTGCAGGAGTCCACGATGCACAAATCCCCTTCGCGCCGAACCAGACCGACTTCCTCCATGACCGTGGTGCCCCCGGGCACGCCTTCGGCCATGGGCTGGGCGCATCGGGACGGCGGCCTGGTCGCGGCCGGTAGCGGGACGCAATGCGTGCATGCGGGTACCTTGCCGGATCCCGCCTACGGATCCGTGACACCGCCCATCTATCAGACGAGCACCTTCGCCTACATGGATGTGCTCACCAGCGCGGGCTTCGAATACACGCGCACCAGCAATCCCACGCGCGCCTGCCTGGAGGATGGCATCGCCCTGCTGGAGGGTGGATGCGCGGCGGTTTGCACCAGCTCGGGCATGAGCGCTGCCTTGGTGGTCTTGAATCTGCTGGAAGCGGGAAGTCATGTTCTTTGTCCCATCGACTGCTACGGTGGGACTTTCCGGACCTTGGAACATGCTCGCCGGACCTGCGGACTCGAGGTCACCTACCTCGAGATGGCGGACCTGGAGGCGGTGCGTGCCGCCCTGAGGCCCAACACGCGCATGATCTGGGCGGAGACGCCTTCGAATCCCTTGCTCCGTCTGCTGGATCTCAAGGCCCTCTCCGGAATCGCGAAATCCATCGATGCGTTGCTGGTGGTGGACAACTCCTTCCTCTCACCCGTCTTCCAGAGACCCTTCGCGTGGGGGGCGGATCTGGTGATGCATAGCACCAGCAAGTACCTGAACGGCCACAGCGATGTTATCGGCGGGGCCGTGGTGGCCGCGCGCGAGCGCGAAGATCTCGCCCAGCGTTTGGCCACCCTCAACAAGACCCTGGGCACCAGTCAGAGCCCCCACGACTGCTTCCTCGTCCTGCGCGGCCTCAAGACCCTGCACCTGCGCATGAAAGCCCACGAAGCCAATGCCATTGCCTTGGCCAAGTTCCTGGCTGGTCATCCCGCCGTGGCCGTAGTGAATTATCCGGGCCTTTCCTCGCATCCGCAGCACACCCTGGCCAGGCGGCAACAGTTGGGCTTCGGCGGCATGCTCAGCTTCGAGCTGAAGAATTCCTCGTCAGTCGCCGTGTCACGTTTTCTCCGCGCCTTGAGGTGGTTCACCATGGGCGAGAGTCTCGGCGGCGTGGAAAGTCTGGTAGCCCAGCCCGCCACCATGAGCCACGCTTCCATGACGCCCGAAATCCGTGCCCATGCAGGCATCCGGGACGGGCTGATCCGCCTTTCGGTGGGCCTCGAGGACCAGGCCGACCTGATCGAGGATTTGCAGCAGGCGCTTGAGCAAGAGTGAGATCGGAACTAACAGCACGCGACGTTCACCTGGTATGGAAGCGAGATCGAGAATGACTGAAGCTCCAACCTTTTTGTTGCATGAGCCAGCGTCATCAAGGGATTCACGGTGGCAGTACCGATTCCTTACTGCACCATGGCCCATGCGGGACGGCGCGACCCGTTTTCGCGATCATCCGCGGAGCCACGCCAACCTGGAGAAAGATGTCGTCGATCTGCACCCGGCCGGGCTCCAGGTGAGAGAGGCTGTTGAAAGGCGGGACCTTGGAATCGGTTGACTTCAGCCTCCGCTTGGTTGGGAAGGAATGGCTCGCTGGAAGTGCGCAGATTTCATCGGCCGCCAGCGGAGACTCGAGATGGGTGACCGAAGGAGGTATTGCCTCACTCGTCCCTTCATCTAGACAACCCCGTGCTTGCGGTGGGTTGTGACGCGTTCCTCGTGACCGCGATCGGGGTGATGCATCCGGCCGTCATGATCGCCCGGAACGCCTCGCTGCAGCGGCCTTCGATGCTCATATCAGGATTGAATGGTGTCGGTAAAAATAGCTATTTCACTTGATTTTCAACGGGGAACATCCTGCCAAGAGAAAGGTGACCACCATGCAGATCCCCTTGGACCATTCCCGGCTCGCGAGACTCGCCGAACGTCATGGAACTCCGCTCTGGGTCTACGACGCGGCGATCATCCGGCAGCGCATCGAGGCACTCAGATCCTTCGATGTGGTCCGTTTCGCCCAGAAGGCCTGCTCGAATCTGCACATCCTGCGATTGATGAAACGCGAAGGCGTGCAGGTGGATTCCGTGTCGTTGGGAGAGATTGAACGGGCTCTTCGCGCAGGGTTCATCACTGACGGGAACGCAACGGAGATCGTTTTCACCGCCGATGTCATCGATCGACCTACCCTTGCCAAGGTGGTGCAACACCGGATCCCTGTGAACGCAGGCTCCATCGACATGCTGGACCAGCTGGGTTCGATCTCACCAGGACATCCCGTGTGGCTTCGCATCAATCCCGGTTTCGGGCACGGACATCACAACAAGGTGAACACGGGCGGCGACCATAGCAAGCATGGCATCTGGCACGAAGATCTCCCGGTAGCCATCCAGGCCATCCGTCGTCACAGATTGCATCTCGCCGGCATGCACATGCACATTGGATCCGGCGTCGACTACGGGCACCTCCAGCGCGTGTGCGGCACCATGGTAGAGCTCGTGAAAAGGGCCGAACATGACCTGGAGGCCATCTCCACGGGTGGCGGTCTCACCGTCAACTACCGGGACACTGATCCCGTGGTCGATACGAATCACTACTTCGGGCTTTGGGATGGGGCGCGCCGGGAGATCGAGGCACTGCTGGGGCACGCTGTGAAGCTGGAAATCGAGCCTGGCCGGTACCTGATGGCCGAGTCGGGGCTGTTGATCTCCGAGGTCCGCGCCGTGAAACGCGAGGGCGGCAACCATTTCGTGCTCGTGGACGCCGGCTTTTCCGATCTGGTGAGGCCTGCCATGTATGGCAGCTACCACGCGGCCAGTCTCATCCCCCGCAGCGGAACCGCCGAGGAGCGGCCGATCCTGGATACGATCATCGCGGGCCCACTCTGCGAGTCCGGTGACGTTTTCACCCAGGACGAAGGTGGCGTGGTCGTCGCGCGACCATTGCCTTCGGCAGTGGTCGGAGATCTGGTTGTGTTCCATGACACGGGCGCCTACGGAGCCACCATGTCCTCGAACTACAACAGCCGGCCATTGGCACCCGAGGTTCTGTGCGATGGCATCGAACACCGGCTCATCCGCCGCCGGCAGACCATCGAGGAACTAATGGCTCTGGAAGATTAGTTATCAGAAGGATCCACCCAGTCCACTGGCGATTTCTGAAGGGCGACCCGACATGACTCAATTCCGAAAGTACCATGGGCTCGGGAACGACTACATTGTCATCGATCCGGCCGAATTTCCCCTGGAACCACTCCCGGAAACCGTTCGGCACATCTGCGACCGGAATCGCGGCGTGGGCTCCGACGGCATCCTCTACGGTCCTCTGCCGGGTTGTGGAGAACCAACCCTGCGTATTTTCAACCCCGATGGAAGCGAAGCGGAAAAGAGCGGCAACGGCGTCCGCATCTTTTCCTGGTTTCTCTTCGAGCGAGGCTACGTGAAGGAGCGGGAATTCCCGGTCATCACGAAGGGTGGCCGCGTGCATTCACGGGTCCTGGATCCGGGAGCGAAATTGATCGAAGTGGACATGGGTACACCCTCCTTTGATGTGCGTGCCATGGCTCCGGGCACCGGCCTAGCTGAAATCGTGGACAAGGCGTTCGACTTCGGCGGCGAGACCTGCCGCATCACCTGCGTTTCCATGGGCAATCCCCACTGTGTGGTGTCCGGAAAACCGGTCAACGAGGAATTTGCAAGACGCATCGGTCCCCGGATCGAGTGCTCGCCTCTGTTCCTGGCCAGGACGAACGTCCAGTTCCTGGAGGTGATCAGCGCATCCGAGATCAGGATTGAGATCTGGGAGCGCGGTGCGGGGTATACATTGGCCTCCGGCAGTTCCAGCTGTGCGGCTGCGGCTGCGGCCCGCAAGCTGGGCTGGGTCGGCGACGATGTCACCGTGCGCATGCCCGGAGGTTCACTGTCGATCCGTTTCCGGAACGGATCAGCCCATATGACTGGACCGGTGGAAGCGGTATGTTCAGGTGAGTTTTCCGACGACTTGCTGCGAAGGATCAGATCATGAAAACCGCCACCGAACTCATCCACAGGCCCAGGGCGGCTGAAGCGAACATGATCAATCCGCCCATTCATCGCGGGTCCACGGTCCTGTTCAAGAATTTCGAGGACTTGACGCGAGCCAATGCGGGCACCTACGAGGGAATCCTCTACGGGACGGATCGACTCCCCGCCCAGCGCAGTTTTGAAGAGGCCTTGTGCGCGCTGGAAGGGGGGCGTTTGACCCGGGCCTTCCAGTCCGGCCTGGCTGCCATCCTCGGCACCTTCTACGCCTTCACGAAAGCCGGAGACCACATCCTGCTTTGCGACAATGCCTACGGTCCGGGCCAGCTTTTCTGCCGGGATGTCCTGTCCCGGTTCGGCGTGACCTTCAATTGCGTACCCGCGAACGTCGGCGCCGACATCGTGGACTACCTCAAGCCGAATACCCGATTGATCCTGCTGGAATCACCCGGATCCAATTCGCTGGAGATCCAGGATATTCCTGCGGTCGCCGCCGTGGCAAAAGCGCGGGGCATCCTCACGGCCCTCGATAACACCTGGGCGACCCCTCTCTACCTGGATCCCTTCCGGCATGGGGTCGATCTCTCCATCCACTCCGTCTCGAAGTACATCTCAGGGCATTCAGACATTCTCCTGGGTGCGGTGACCGCCACGGACCGTTGCGCGGAAGCCCTGGATCACTACTGCCGCGTCACTGAGACCTATGCCCAGCCTGAGGACTGTCACCTGGCCCTTCGCGGTCTGAAAACGCTGCCGGTGCGGTTGAAGCAGCACGAGCAGTCGGCCCTCGAGATTGCCCGATGGCTTGAGCTTCATCCCGCAGTCGGCCAGGTGATCCATCCGGCGCTGCCATGCCATCCCGAGCATGCGCTCTGGAAGCGCGACTTCACGGGTTCCACCGGCCTTTTCTCCTTCACGCTGAAACAGGAGCCCGAGCCATCGAAGCTTGCCGCCTTCATCGATTCCCTGAGACTCTTCGGGATCGGGTACAGCTGGGGCGGCTACCACAGCCTAGTCACGGCCGCCCGGCACCATCGGGCCTTGCCCTCGCGCTACGACGGAAGAACGCTGGTCCGCCTCAGCATCGGCCTGGAGGATCCGGAGGACCTCAAAGCGGATCTCGAACAAGGCTTGGCTCGCTTGTATTAATGGGTTGGCTCGGCACTGCTCAAGCATTCAAGATCTGAGTCAAACGGTGCGGAGGTTGCCAAGCGCATTTCAAGTCAATCACTGGCTTTCGAATATTCCTCGAAGTGATCTTTCCCTGTAGGTGATCCATGTCGAACGAGCGGCACCATGCCCTGGACAATCTCCGTGTCTTCATCATCTTCCTTGTGGTGCTGCTGCATGCCTCGCTGTCATACATGGCCTATGCGCCCGAGTGGTGGTATGTGCTGGATCCAGAAAGAAGCCTCTTCTTCACGGTGCTCGTCATGCTGATCGATGTCCCGATCATGCTCATCATGTTCTTCCTGGCGGGTTACTTCACGTATGCATCGCTCGCCAAGCGAGGCGCGGGAGTTTTCCTGAGGGATAAGCTGGTGCGGATCGGGATCCCCTGGTTGTTCGGGTCCCTCGTCCTGGCTCCACCCACCGCGTATATGATTTACTACTCCAGGCGGATCCCCATGTCGCTATGGACCTTCTGGGCTACGGACTTCTGGGGTAAGGCTTTCCAGCAATCGGTCTACTGGTATCTTGGCGTGCTACTGCTTTTCTTTGCGCTCACGGCCTTGGCATTCGCAGTGAATCACAAGTTCGCCTCCTGGCAGCGGCTCGTGATCCAGCCGACTTGGTATTTCTTCCCGTTGATCGTGCTCGCCCTGACCGCCGTTTCGCTGTGGATCGGTCTGGCACACCCGCTTGATCAGTGGTCCCACATCTATGTGTTCGTCTTCCAGCCGGCTCGAGTACCGCTTTACATTGGCTATTTTGTCCTGGGGATCTATGCGCACCAGCGGGGCTGGTTCACCGCGGATGGCTACGCTCCGACGGTCCTGCGCTGGCTGCCTCTGTGTTTCGTGTCCGGCTTGCTCTATCTGGGGTGGCGGCTCACTGTGCCTCCCACCGTCACTACTGTTTCTTCCAAGGCTATTACGACCCTACTGTTCAATGTTTTCTGCTTCTCCTCCCTCATGGCTAGCGTCGCCTTGTTCCGTGCTCACGTTGGTGGCGAAAGGCCCTTCTGGCGCGGCCAGGCTCGGAATTCTTACGGTGTCTATTACCTGCATCCACTCATTCTCTATCCCTTGGCACTGGCGTTTGTGCCACTGCCCATCTCCATCTACTTGAAGGCCGCCGCCATCACTCTGCTTGCCTACCTGACGTCCTGGGGCCTGAGTGCAGCCGTGCTGACTCGGTTACCCGGCCTGCGGCGCATGTTTTAATTTCCCCTGTGGGACAAGAAGATTGGTTTTCGGCCATGGAATCGGTTGCCATTTGCCGAAACCTCTAAATGGGATGATGGCTATCGTTGGGGTTCTGAGCCGATGCACAGGTTCTCGTACCGGTTCGGCACTCTCCTTCCACCTGCCGATCGATGCGGGCAGTTGGCCCGATCTGCTCGCCGAAAACCTGGCCGTTCACCAACAGTTCGTCATGGTTCTACGGCGGTTTTCGCCTTTCACAAGATTGGCCAATTCAATCGCGATTACGTCGCGAGTGTTTGCGGGTCACTCTGTAGATGCTCCAAGAAGGCCCTGGTTTCCTCGTGCATCTTGATCAAACAAGCCTCACAAATGCCATGTGTGATCAAGGCAGAGTCCGCGCTCCGCGAGGGCATCTCGTCCTGACACCAGGCACATATCCGCATCTAGTGAACCTCGGAATATTCAGAAATCGCTGAACCAAGCTATCTGGCTCCGCGGCAGATTCAATGGGCAACGATGCCCTAGCCCTCTTTTCCCAACAATGTAATCAATTCTCAAATGCCTAACTGTGTTTATTGCTGATGCTGGCCTCCGTGGACGTGCCTTGAATTTCCTCTTCAAGAAGGACCTCGGAACTTGAGACGCATTGATTCCGCAAGAACCCGGAGGTCTCAGGAGTCTTTAGCGTGAGCAGGATCATTCAATGCAGTTGAATAAAATTCGATTGATGCCAGGAATCCAAGTGGATCAACTACTCGCAGGACGGATCTAGCAACGCGTTCAATGAGGCCACAAGGTCTTTTCCAGAAATCGGTTTGTGGAGAACCCGATTCGCACCACGTTTCAGAAGGTCATCAATCATGTCCGTATCCCGTGTGGCAGTGGGGATGCCAACTGGAGTTTCAGGGTTTGTTCTTCGGATGGTTCGCAAGACCGTCGCCCCGCTGCACCCTGGCATCTGATAGTCCGATAACACCAAGTGAGGTTGAGAAGTTTGGAATTGTTCTGCAAGCTCCAAGGCCGATATAGGAGCCCAATCGTCTACCTCAAACCCCTCCGATTCAAGGAGCTTGCGCAGGTGGTTACGCATCATCCGACTGTCGTCGATCACAAGGATTTTGGTCATGCAGGCTCCCATGCCGAATACTCTGGCAGTGCTGGCTCATAGTCTCGCGAACAATGCCAAGGGTCGTTTCTTTGGATGGGCTCTCGGGATTCATTTGGGTCAGGATGGTGACGTTTCCATCGTGAGCATCGAGTTTCAGAACAAAATCTCAGCATACGTAGATGTCCTCCCACAGCCCGTTACAGAGCTGCAGAAGAAAGGTGGATCAGCCATCACCACAAAACTGAGCGACTCCTGGAACCGGAGATGAATTGAAACTCGTTTAACGCACGAATTCTGTGATCGAGCTGATCTTCTCCGACATGCTGAGTATTTCGGTATTGATCGTTTCCATTTTCTGGGTGAGCGTACGCACCTGTTCGGCCACCTTGCTCATGTGTTCTGCAATGACATGGAATCCTTTCCCATGGGTTCCAACTTTGGCGGACTCTATTCCTGCGTTGAGCGACAGCATTTGGAGTTGGGACATGATTGCCCGGACTTGGAGAAGGGTCGTCTCCATCTCCTGAGTGCCATTAGTGATCTCACCTTCTACCTCACTGATCTTCTCCATGACATGGTTCCGCACGCCTTCCGCTTTGTGTTCAACGGCCTGCATCATGAGCCTGGCGACTCGGCTGGGGATCAACGTTGCACCAAGCGCTGTGGCCTCCGGTGTGATCGCGTTCGTCACCGACTGGACACCCGTCACCTCGAAGATGAGATCAGCTTTGGTCGATCGGATAGCTTCTACGGCATCGGTGAAGATCTGGATTTGCAGCTCTCGCGCAAGATTGAAACCAATCGCCTCTGGATTCGAGTCGGCGATTCCCACGATCAAGCCCGGATACTGGCTAAACAGGCGCAATGCGGCCGTTCCTGCAGTGCCGGCTCCTATGATGACCATCCGCTGAGTGCCCGTAGTGAATTTAGCTTCGATCAATGTAGGACTCCCTTCGAGATTGAGGATCCTGTGTCCGGTGAAATCTTTTCTGAGTAAAGAGTTCGAGGGACGTTTTGTCTTTGGAGCCTATGCTCATCCAGTAATAAAACCAAGTATTGATAAAACACGAACTTATCGCTCATGACAAGAATTAGTGTATCAAGCGCAGGGCACGAATAGGTGTCGTTCCGGCCATGAGATTAAGCTTGAGAGCCCGCCAAGCGCTTCGCTTTCGGCCGGGAAGATTGCCAGCAATTTCGATATACCCAGTGAATCCGAGATGTTTCTCATCTTCGGGTCGAGAGCGCACAGATGAAGCGCCCCTCCATTGGTCTTCATGACGTTGTGGGCGTTGAGGAGCGACCCAACTCCGGAAGAATCGATGAACCGGACTTTTTCCAGATTGATCACCAAGAGCTTCGGGGCCTGCTTGGAAAGCGTGCGATGGAGCTCCTTCCTCATGTCAGCGATACTTGAGAACTCCAGGTACCCCAGAAGGCTCAGCACCACCGCGTTTCCTTCTTGGCGGCTAAGAATGGTCAGCATAAATTCTCCCAGGATGGTGCAGGGAATGCCACTTCGCCACGGTTGGGACCCAGATGCGAAGCCTTAAGGTTTAACCTAAACGGCCAGAAAACTGGTTCCAAATCGAAATGAATGGCGACCAGCAACGATCCCGGGCATTGCCTAAGCTTTGTTCGCCTCGACGCGGTTGCGTCCGTTGGACTTGGCCTGGTAAAGCGCCTGATCAGCCCTCATCAAGGCCTCAACCGGATCCCTCCGGCCGGAAGGTGATGTCGTCGCGACGCCTACGCTGACTGTCACATAGGGAGCTACCGGCGATTGAGCATGGGCTATGTTCAGCTTCGGTACCGTTGGCGCATTTTTTCAGCGATATGTTGGGCCCCCACTGAGTCGGTGCCCGACAATATGGCCACGAATTCCTCGCCTCCATACCGGGCCACCAGATCACCAGCACGGTTCGCAATTTGGAGGGCTTGGGCCACGGTCCTCAAGCAAGCATCTCCCGCCACATGCCCATAGTGATCGTTGTAGAGCTTGAAACAGTCGATATCGATCATGATCAGTGAGAGAGGTTTATTCTCACGACAGAGTCGGCGCCATTCGAGATCGAAGAACTTTTCGAAATACCGGCGATTGGGAATGGTCGTTAGGCCGTCGAAATTGGATATGAGTTCCAACTGCGCGTTTGCTTCTTCCAATTGACTCCGGCTATCAAGCAGGGTTCGCTCGGCTTCCTTGCGATCGGAGATATCGCGGTAGATTCCGAACAAGAGCGTCTCCTGGCCGGAACTTGAACCTGACTCTTCAGGCACTGCGGACCTCCATCAAGGACGCCATGGGCGCTTCCATGACGGTTTCCTCCGGAGCCACGGAACTCACAGCGGCATCCGAGGAAATGTCCGCGACCACCTCAGAGATCGCCAAGAGCGGAGAGATGCAGCACGCCTCCACGGAGTCTGTCGCTAGTGCCATCATCCAATTCATGGCCAGCGTCGAGCAGGTGGCCGGGAACGTGCGGAATTCGGTGGAGCACACCGAGCTGGCCGTTTCCGCCACGGAGTCCACGGTTTGCGGCGCCGCCGACAGCACGGCGGGCATGAAGGCGATCCACGAAGCCTCCTCACGGATTGCCCAGGTCGTCACCGTGATCCAGGAAATCGCCAACCAGACGAATCTCCTCAGCCTGAACGCGGCCATCGAGGCGGCCAAGGCGGGGGAGCACGGCAAAGGTTTCGCGGTCGTCGCCGAAGAAGTGCGGAAGCTGGCAGAACGAGCTGTTGGCGCTACCAAGGAGATCGAGAAACGCATCCATGACACTCAAACAGCCGTGACAAACGGGACCGGCTCGGTCGAGAACATCATTGCCTTGATGACCAAGACCCAGTCTTCCATCAGACATGTCTCCGGACTCGTCAATGAGATCGGTACTGCCACCCGGGAACAGTCGGCCACCGCCAAGGAGATTGCGTAGCGGATGGAGGAGAGTGCCCGGGAGATCGGCTCCAACGCCGCCTCGACCCAGGAAATGTCCGCGACGACTCACGAAATTGCCAGGACGGCCCACGATCTAGCGGAAGTGGCCTCAGGTCTCGCCACCGCCATGGGTCGATTCCAGGTGTAGATCCCCGCTCTTTCTCCCTATTGGAACGCGATCCGACCGCTTGATCGCGGTGCTCCTGCCAATATTTCAGTTTCCCCCCGAAAGCGGACGATGGAAGAAGAGACCGGTTTCTTACAGGGCCTGGTCACTTCATTCACGCATTTATTTATTCCAACATGCAACCTCCAAGCCTTCCACGCCCAGACTCAGTTCCTCAAGCCGTGCACATCCTGGTGGTTGAGGACGACGAGTATCTTTCTGAGATTTATCCGCAAATCCTGGAGTGCTTGGGGCCGGTGAAGAGCTGCCTAAGCATGAGCCTCGCTTTACTGGCCATAAAAGTAACCGTTCCAGAAGTCGTGATACTGGATCTGGGTTTGCCTGATAGCCAGGGACTGGATGGGCTGGCGAGAATCAGAGAGAAAGCACCAGCAGCTGCAGTTGTGATCACCACAGGGGAAAGCGACGAAAACCTCGCTATCGAGGCGCTGCGCAGAGGGGCGCAGGACTATCTGTTGAAAGGAAAGTTAGATAAAGCTACATTGCTGCGCTCCGTCCGCTACGCGCTTGAGCGAAAACAAACAGAGAACAAGCTTCGGCGTAGCGAGGAGTTGTTCTCTGTCATCACGAACAGCATTGTCGACCTCCTCTCCATCATCGATTCCACCGGAAAGCGGCTGTATGCCAGCCCCTCGTACCAGCGAGTTCTCGGTTATTCCGAGGAAGAGATGGCGGGACTTGATTTGAGTGACCTGGTCCACCTCGATGACCGATCCAAGATCCAGGAAGCTCTTGCACGGCTTTTCTCTGAGGGAACCTCAGAAGGGCTTGAGTATCGGGTCCGGCATAAAAACGGTGCCTACCTTGTCTTTGAATCGAATGCGGCTTGCATCAGAGACACTCAGAGCGGTGTACCCCAAGCAGTGTTCGTCGCCAGGGATGTGACCGCCCGGAAGCAGGCGGAAGCGGAACACAATCAAATGGAAATGCAGCTTCGTCAGGCCCAGAAGCTCGAGTCCATCGGCCAACTCGCAGCGGGTATCGCCCACGAGATCAACACGCCCACGCAGTACATCGGCGACAACACGATCTTTCTCAGGGATGCCTTCAAGGCTCTTGGAGAGGTTGTGGTCGCGCACCAAGCCCTTCTGGCCCGGTACGAATCCGGTGATTTCACCACCGAGGAAATTTCAGCCGTGCGGCGGCAGTTCGATAACGCGGACTTAGGCTATCTGTTGGAGGAGATCCCAAAGGCCATTATCCAGACCATGGAGGGGGTGAAACGAGTCACCCGTATCGTCGGGGCCATGAAGGAGTTCAGTCATCCAGGAAGCGATACGAAGACCCGCACAGACTTGAACCGGGCCATCGAAAGCACCGTCACGGTTTGCCGCAATGAGTGGAAGTACGTCGCGGATCTTGAGCTGGATTTGGCTCCAGATCTCCCGTTCGTACTTTGCCTGCCAAGCGATTTCAACCAGGCCATTCTGAACCTTGTCATCAATGCCGCACATGCCATCGAGGACGCCCGGTCCGGTGATAGCAAGACGAAAGGGCTCATCCGGATCAGCACTCGGCAGGTGGATGAAGTGGTGGAGATTCGTGTCCAGGACACCGGCTGTGGAATCCCAGCAGGCATTCAATCCCGGATATTTGATCCTTTCTTCACCACCAAGGTCGTGGGCAAGGGCACCGGCCAGGGCTTGGCCATCGTCCACTCGGTCATCGTGGAGAAACACAAGGGCTCTATTTCCCTGGAGAGCAATGTGGGGGAGGGCACGACGTTCGTCCTTCGCCTCCCGCTCAAGGAGGTATGAATGCCGGCGGAAACGCTCAACAAGAAAAAGGTCCTGTTCGTGGACGACGAGCCCCTCGTGCTTCAGGGGCTGCAGCGCATGCTCCGGAGCATGCGGAACGAGTGGGAGATGGAGTTCGTGGATGGTGGCGCCAAAGCCCTGGAACGGATGAAAAGCCAGGTCTTTGATGTGGTCGTATCGGACATGCGGATGCCTGGCATGAATGGCGCGCAGCTCCTGAACGCGCTGGCCGCCCAGTATCCCGATACCATCCGCATTGTCCTGTCCGGTCACGCTGACCAGGAGTTGATCGCGCAATGCCTCGGTTCGGCCCACCAGTTCCTCTCCAAACCTTGCGACCCTGATCTGCTCAAAAAACTGGTCAACGAAACCTGCCAGCTGAGCGGGGATGTGGCCAGTGAAAGAATCCGTCAAGTTGTGGGGAGCATCGATAAGCTGCCCAGCATCCCAGCGACCTATCACAAACTTTCGGCGGCTCTCACCAAGGAAGAAACCACCGCCGCAGAATTAGGCAAGATCATTGCCCAGGATATTGGCATGACCGCCAAGATCCTGAAGTTGGTCAACTCGGCCTTTTTTGGCCTTCGCCGGGAATTATCGAATCCCACGGAGGCGGTCACCTACCTTGGCACGGAGACAGTCCGCTCCCTCGTCCTAGCCAATGGCATCTTCGAAGAATCCAGCCCACTTGGCACGCGCGCGATCACGCTTGAGGACATCTGGGCTCACAGTCTCTCCGTGGGCCAGCACGCCAAAGCCATCATGCGCGCCTTGAAGGCCCCAGAATCTGACCAAAATGACACCTTCACAAGCGGTCTGCTGCATGATGCAGGTACCTTGATCCTTGCACGTCATTTCTCCAAGGCCTACGACGAGATCCTCGACCTGGTCGCCAACCAACACTATCCCAATACCTTGGCGGAGCAACGGGTTCTGGGCGTCAATCATGCTGAAGTAGGCGCATACCTCATCGGCCTTTGGGGCCTACCATCCGTGATAATCAGGTGCATCCAGTTTCACCATAACCCAGCCCAATCTCCTGAGGGGATCGAGAAGCCCAATCCGATATGTGCGGTGCATCTCGCAGATGGTTTCTATGCCAAGAACTCGAGGCATCCTGCCTTCGCGCACTCAATCATCGATCCAACCTTGTCCGAGAAGCCCTGGCTGTCTGGCAAATTGGAACAACTTCAACAAAGCCTCTCCCTTTAAACAATCCCCATCCAAGGAGTCGTCATGGTCCCCAAGCTTCTGATCGTGGATGACAACGAATCGATCCTGATGGGCTATCAAAGGAACCTCAGGAAGCGATACGACCTGGACTCGGCCACGAGCGGTGAGGCAGCTCTAAGCTTGTTGAAGTCTGAGGTTTCGTACGCAGTCGTGATCGCGGATATGCACATGCCCAACATGAGTGGCTTGGAGCTGCTCCAGCATGTCCGGGAGATCAGCCCGGATACAACCCGCATCATGATCACGGGGGACGCAGATCAAAAGACCGCCATAGATGCGGTGAACCACGGGCAGGTGTTCCGCTTCCTTGCTAAACCCTGCGGCCCGGAGGAGATGATCGAGGCCATCGATGCAGGAGTGCGGCAGCACCAGCTCGTGCGTGCGGAGAAGGATCTTCTCGAACAAACGCTCTCCGGGGCCGTGGAGGCCATGACGGATCTCCTCTCATCCGTGGATCCCAAGGCTTTCGGATGCGCCCAGTTACTCAAATACCGCACCACCCGAGTCGCCCGGCTGTTAAAGGCGGAACGCGAGTGGGAGATCGGCCTTGCCGCTCTGCTTTCTCCCCTCGGGCGTCTTACCATCTCCCCGAAACTGCTTCGGCGAGCCCAGGCTCACGAAACACTGAACACGGATGAGCACGCTTTGCTCGAGCGAATTCCCGAATTCGGCGCCCGGTTGATCCGCCGGATCCCGAGGCTGGAGCGGGTGGCCGACATGGTGCAGTACCAGAACAAGGGATTCGATGGTTCTGGCTTCCCTCACGATGGGGTTAGGGGTTTGGATATTCCCTTCGGCGCCCGCATCCTGAAGCCCCTGTCCGACGTGATAAGCGACGAACAAGACCGTGACCTCGTCTACGGCCTGGACCGCCTGTTCGGACATCAGGCCCTCTATGATCCCGATGTCTTTCACGTGGTGAAGGACTTCCTTGAGGCCGAAATGGGCTTGAACTCCGTCCATCGCGCCCCCGGCATTCCGACACCCCTGGATGACCTGAAAGAGGGTCAGGTCCTGGCCGCCCAGGTCGTCACCCAGGAGGGCATGCTCATTCTCCTCCCTGGCATCCGGCTTTCCGCCGGGCACATCCAGCTCCTGTACAACCTCGCGGAGCTGCTGAATCTCCGGGAACCCATACTCATCCGCCCTGAACGCTCCTGATCCCGTTTTCCGGAAACCCTAGCCATGGATCACAAGATTCTATTCGTTGACGACGACCCGAACATCCTTTCGGCCTACACCCGGAACCTACGAAAGCGTTACCGCATGACCACGGCAGGCGGGGGCGAAGAGGCGCTTCAGCTTGTGCAGACCGAGGGCCCGTTTTCCGTGGTGGTCTCCGACATGCGGATGCCGGGGATGGATGGCATCGAGCTGCTCACGCACGTACGGCATTTCCACCCTGACTCTGTCCGCATCATGCTCACCGGGAATGCGGACATGGGGACGGCCATCGATGCCGTCAACCAGGGAAACATCTTCCGATTCCTCACCAAACCTTGCGAGGTCGAGGACCTGGCCTCGGTTCTGGACGCTGGGATCAAGCAATACGAACTCGTGACCTCCGAACGGGAGCTGCTGGAGAAGACGCTCAAGGGCAGTGTCGATTTGCTGGTGGAGCTGCTTTCCACCCTGGATCCCATTTCCTTCGGGCGAGCCCAGGTGCTGGGTGAACGCGCCCGCCGGATAGCGGCGGCCATGCGCATGGAACATCCTTGGGCGGTGAGCCTCGCCGCGGTGCTTTCCCAGATCGGAGCTCTCACGGTGCCCTCGGCCGTCCTGGCGAAGGCACGCGCAGGTGCTCTTCTGAACCAGACCGAGCGCGAAGTTCTTAGCCGTGTGCCCGAGATCGGCTCCAACCTGCTCCGCCACATCCCCCGACTCCAGGATGTCGCTGAAATCATCCTCTACATGAACAAGAACTACAACGGCTCCGGCTATCCGCCGACCCAGGTATCGGGCGATCAGATCCCCTTGGGCGCCCGCATCCTGAGGGTGGCCTCCGATTTCCAGGACTTGCTGCCCAAGAAGCGCAGTCGTGATGAGGTCGTCGCGGACATGAAGAACCGGATGGCATGGTACGACCCGGTCGTAGTGGAGATCCTTGAGCAAGTGATGCTGGAAGAACACACGGAGGGGGATTCCGATGAACCGAGACGTCTTCCAGTCGCGTCCCTGCGTGTCGGCCATATGCTTTCCAAGGGGATCTTCACCGTGGATGGACTTCTGGTGGTGCCCGAAGGAACGGTATTACGGGCTTCCCACATGGAGAAGATGCGGAACTTCCAGCGAATCTCCGGTTTGAAGGAACCCATCTGGGTCGTTGGCCCAGACCCCGAATGAGCTCCCTTTTCCCGTGGAACTGCCCGTGTCCGATCCCACCCCAATCCCCTCTCCGTCCCCCAAGGCGTGCTTCAGTGCCTTGATGGATTCCTTGGCTTCCTGCACGGCCATCCTGGACGCCTCGGGCACTATCCAGACTGTGAACGCAGCTTGGACGGCCAGTGACTGCGGAAATCCCTTCATCCAAGGACTTGCCCCCGGCATGGATTACAAAGCCACGTGCGGATCCTTGGTGGCTTCATCCGATGGCAATATCTCCATTGTGGCCCTCGGGCTCATGCAGGTGCTGAAGGGTAAGATTCCAAAGCTCTCGCTGGACTACCCATGGACCACGGATGGGCACACGCGATGGTTCGGCCTCGCCGCCAGCAACGTTCTGCAAGACCCGCTCCTCGTGGTGATCCATCACCATGACATCACCGAGCGGATCGAAGCGCGGCGGCAGCTCCACCGCATCGAACATCTTTTCAAGGCCACCACCGAGAACGCACTGGATCTCATTGCGATCCTGGACAACAAGGGCCGCCTCTCCTATACGAGCCCCTCCTACGGCAAGGTCCTGGCCTATGGCTCCCGGGACTGGGCCGAAACCAGTTTTCTGGATCGGGTTCACGAGGAGGACCGGGCCGTTGTCTCCGAAGCGCTCGCCGAAGGTTTCAAGGTCGGACTCACGGCTCTATTCGAATACCGCTTCGCTCATCGTGATGGATCATGGCGCTACTTCGAAGGCCGGGCAGCGGTGGTCGAGAACGCTCCGGGGGAACGGGATAGCGTGCTGCTGGTTTCCCGCAACGTCACCGCCCGCAAGGAAGCGCAGGCCGAACGCGACCGCATGGAAGTGCAGCTCCGCCATGCGCAGAAGATGGAGGCCATCGG
>DCFP01000108.1:52592-52998 GCA_002319925.1 Holophagaceae bacterium UBA1801
AAGATGGAGGCCATCGGCCAGCTGGCCGCCGGAATCGCCCACGAGATCAACACACCGGTGCAATACATCAACGACAATCTAAGGTTCCTGGAAGACGCCTTCCAGGATCTGGGCGAAGTGTTCTCCATGGAAGGCGCCTTTGTGCAGCGGGCCTTCGTGGATTCCTTCCTCTCCTCCGAAGCCAAGTCTCTGGCGGAGTGGGTGGAGGGCAAAGACACTGGTTACCTGCTGGAAGAGGTCCCCAAGGCCCTTCAGCAATCGAAGGAAGGCGTCAAACGCGTGGCCACCATCATCCAGGCCATGAAGGTCTTTAGCCATCCGGGCACTGAAGGGCGATCAGCGGTGGATCTAAATGGAGCACTGGAGAATACGGTGCTGGTCGCCCGCAACGAGTGGAAATACGTGG
>DCFP01000165.1:0-33276 GCA_002319925.1 Holophagaceae bacterium UBA1801
GCCAGCGGCTGACGGATCCGCTCCAGGCTGAATCTTACCTCAAAACATTCCTGGAAACCCCCTTTGAGGGGGGGAGACATGAAAATCGGGTGAAAAAGATTGAAATCAGTGGTCAGGGGCCAGGGGTTAGTGGCCAGTGACGCGCTGCCAGTTGCTATTACCGACCATTGACCACCAACCACTGACCACTGGATTTTAAATGCGCCAACCCGATGAACTCCGCGCTCTTTCCTTCGAACTGGGCACCCAAGTGCATGCGGACGGGAGTTGCCTGGTGAAGCTGGGCAATACCCACGTGCTTTGCTCAGCCTCGCTGGAAGACCGGGTTCCGCCATGGATGAAGGGACAGGGCCGGGGTTGGATCACGGCGGAATACGGGATGCTGCCCCGATCCACCCATACCCGGATGGATCGGGAGGCGGCCCGGGGCAAGCAGCAGGGCCGCACGGTGGAGATCCAGCGGCTCATCGGGCGGAGCCTGCGCCAGGCGGTGAATCTGTGGGTCTTCGGGGAGCGGCAGATCACCCTGGATTGTGATGTTCTCAATGCAGATGGCGGAACTCGCTGCGCGAGCATCACCGGCGCCTGGGTGGCCCTGGCCTTGGCTCTGCGGAAGTTCGATCTCTCCCATGTCCTGGTTCGCCAGGTGGCGGCCGTGAGCATTGGGATCCTGGAACCGAATCAGGAATGGAACGGCCGCAGCGGCCTCATCCTCGACCTGGAGTACGAAGAGGATCACCGCGCCGCGGTGGACTGCAACCTGGTGACGGCCATGCCCATGGATGGCGAGGATCTGGAGATCGTGGAATTCCAGTCCACGGGCGAAGGCCGGAGCTTTCTGCGGGACGAGGCGCTGTCCATCCTCGATCTGGGCCTGCTGGGGTGCCAGCATCTCATGGAAGCCCAGTCCGAGGTTCTGGCATGAAGAGGTTCCGCGCTCTCGGAATGCTCGCGGCGCTTGGTCTGGCCGCGAGCCTCCGAGGCCCGGCTCTCCGGGGAGCAGCTCCCAAAACCCAGGAGACCTTCGAGGTCCAGGTCATTCAGCCGGACAACATCTTCTACTTCTCCCCGCGGGTGCGGATTCCCGGAAGGCCGCTGATGGGGCTGGCTTTGAGCGGGGGGGGCGCCCGGGGCATCGGGCACATCGGCGTGTTGCAGCGGTTGGATGAGACTGGCTATCCCGTGGACTACCTCATGGGCACCAGCAGCGGCGCTCTCGTGGGAACGCTGTATGCGTGCGGGTTTTCGGGTAAGGAGATCCAGTCCCTTTTCGAGCAGGTGGACTTCAGCCGCGCCTTCGTGGATCCCCTCCTCCGCACGCCGGGCCGCACCCTGCAGGAGGATGAAGCGGAGAACGGGACTCTCTTCACGCTGCAGATGGACCGCGGCATTCCTTCCGTGGCTCTGGGGCTGAAGTCCGGCGTTCCCATCCAGCGCGCCCTGGAAGGGCTCCTGGCGCGGGGCGCCTACTTCTCAGGCGGGGACTTCAATCTCCTGAAGATGCCCCTGCGCATCCTCTCCACCAACCTCGAAACGGGCCAGGGCCGCGCCTTCAAGAGCGGCGATCTGGTGGAAGCACTGCGGGCCTCCATGGCTGTGCCCGGTGCCTTCCAGCCGGTGGTCATCGAGGGCCAGCAGTATGTGGATGGTGCCCTGGCCGAGAATATTCCCGTGCTGGCCCTGCGCGAGAACTTCCACCCCGACGTCGTTCTTGCCGTGGATGTGAGTTCGCCCATGGGCACACAGCCTGTCAGCAATGTGTTCTCCCTGGCGGCCCGGAGCCTGGATCTCGTCATCGAGAACCGCCAGCGGGACAGCCGGGCCAGCGCGAGCCTCGTGATCCAGCCCGACCTTAAGGAGGTGCCCTTCACCGACTATGGCCATCAGCTCTCCAATGTGGTGGACAACAGCCGAAAGGCCTTCGACGAAAAGGAACCCCAGCTGCGGGAGATAATGTTGAGCGCCGCCGAGCAGGACGGCGAGCTGCCCGTGGCGGGGGTGGAGCTCAAGCAGGCTGTGCCGGAAGCGGCTCTGCAGCGCATTCACGAGCTGTTGCCGGAAGGACGTCCCATCCATCGCGGTTCCATATTTGCTGCGTTGCAGCAGCTGCTGGTTCACGGCTGGGCCCAGGATGCCAAGGCCCGGGTCGTGGAATCGAACGGTTCCCAGGTGCTGGAGATCGATGCTCTTCCCTTCGGCGCCGTCCGGGGGTTCCAAGTGGAGGCCCCGGTCTCGTGGCAGAACGCAGTGCTGGCGCAATTGAAGACCATCTGCCCGAAGGACAAGGAGTTCAATCCGGAAATCTTCGGCTGGTTCCTGAGTCGCTGGGTCCACGGTCTCGTGATGGAAGGCGCGCCCCTCGTGGATGTGCGAGGCTCGGGTTTTGATCAGGCGACGGGCCTGATCCACGTGGTGATCCGCGAACCGTTACTGAAGAAGGTGGAAGTCAAGAACGCCCCCGAAGCGGAGAAGAACTACCTTGAGGCCCGCACCCAGTCGATGCTGGATAAACCCGTCCGCGCAGACCATCTCGGCAATTTCACGGCCCTCGCGGAGCAGCGCCTGCACCTGGCCGAGCTCAGCTACCAGTTGAAGCCAGCCGGGGACGGCTGCGACCTGGTGCTAGATCCCGTGCACCACCAGAAGCAGAACCTGGATGTGAGCCTGGGCTACGAGAGCACCCTCGGCGGCATGGTGGGATTCCAGTACGGCCTGGAGAACTTCGGAGGATCGGGATCCGAGCTGGGACTGGGGGCTTCCAAGAATCGGCTCCAGAAGGATGCCTCCCTTTCGGTCCAGCGGCCGTTCGGATCCTTCCTCGGCGCGGGCCTCGAAGCCCGAGCTTCGTACTCGGACCAGCGGCTAGAGTCGCGCCTAAGCTTCGGCAGTCCCGAGATTCCCCTTCCCTTCGAGGAGGGAAGGATCAGTTACGTGGACTATGCCCTGGGAGCCACCTATCGCTTCGGACATCTGGGCCTGGGCAAGGCAGGCCTGTTCGTGGACCAGCGACAATCCATCTTCCGGCAGGGTTTTCTGGACCAGTCCCGGAAGGACCGCGCGCTGGAGTTGGATGCGGAATGGGACAACTTCGATCGCCATACCTTCCCGCGGCGGGGCCTCCTGTTGCGGGGCCGCTACGGCGTGGGAAATTCGCTGAGCGGCCTGGAGCCCGATGGCCACTTCCGGTACAGCTACTTCCGCGCCCATGGGATTCAGCCCCTGAGCAGTCCCGACGCCATGGCCGCCGTCGGCCTGGATCTCGATCTGGAGTGGGGCTACGGAAACAATCTGCCCATGGACCGGTGGTGGGTGATGGGCGGGCCTTCCTTCCTGGTGGGCAGTCCCTCGTCGAGCATCGTCGCTCCCAATTTCGTGTCGGCCCGCCTTGGCGTGCCCTTCCGCATGGATGGCCCCTTCGGGCTATCGCTGCAGATGATCCCCCGCTACGACTACTGCGTGATTTCCCCCGATCCTGGGAACCTCTTCAGCAGCTCCCGTGCCCAGGGCGCGGGCCTGGTGGTGCGCACCATGGTGGCGAACTTCTACGTGGAACTCTCCTACGGCTTCATGAAAACCTATGAGCCCTATTTGGGTTGGAATCGGGCCACGGGATCCTTCAACGCCCTCATTGGTACCAAGCCCTTCGATCTCTGGACCCGCCGGTAGAGAGTGCCTGCAAACCCGCATGGCTCTTTGCGGCGTATGATCCGGTCGCCCCCGGTCAGCCCGTGACGTCCGCCAAATCCTGGCTTGGGGGCATTCCGAACTTGCGCGCGTACTCGCGGCTGAACTGGCTCGGGCTCTCGTACCCGACATCAAAGGCGGCGGTGGTGACCGTGGCGCCGCCCATCCTCAGGAGCTGCCGTGCTTCGAGCAGGCGAAGCTCCTTTTGGTACTGCAGCGGCGTGGTCGATGTGATCGTCTTGAAGTGCTTGTGGAACGACGATGCGCTCATGCCGACACGCC
Source organism: Holophagaceae bacterium UBA1801 (assembly GCA_002319925.1). GTDB lineage: Bacteria > Acidobacteriota > Holophagae > Holophagales > Holophagaceae > UBA1801. Next base: position 3,967 of record DCFP01000165.1, read on the forward strand.
GGGCGAGATCCGGGATCGCGATGGGCGAGCGGATATCGCCGCGGATGTGGCCGATGGCGCGGGCAATGGCGCTCGCGTGGCTCTCGTGGCGGAGGAGGCTGCGGAGCATGCCGCCGAACGGGGCCGCGAGCAGGCGGTAGTGGACTTCCTTCGAAAGGAGCGGGCCGAGCACCTTGGCATCCGCGGGCGAATCGGCGAGCGCCAGGTACCGACGCAAGGCATCCAGCAGCTCCGGGTCCGCTCGATGAGTCTCCGCCGCACGAGCATTCTCGATACCGAGCGCAGATTCTGCGACCTCGTCATAGAGCCTTCGGATGATGGCGACGTCGACCTTGAACACCAAGGCCAGGTAGGGAGCCTTCGTGATCCTGGAGCACACGGGCAGGTCGTGGCTCACGAGAAGACACTCCCCCGGGCCGAGCGACAAGGTCAGCTCACCGAAGGTCACCTGTTTCCTTCCCTGGAGGATCAGGCAGAGGACAGGCTCGTACAGGGTGGCTTCGAGCGGGCTCGGTGAATCCTGCCGGAAGAGCAGGAGGCCCTCCACCGGCGTCGCGACCTGTTGATGGCCATTCTCGGCTGTCCAATGGCAACGGGTTGCTTGCTCGACCAGTCCGTCCAGCTGCATGATTCTGCCCTCGGGAACATCCTAGACCAGCCGGGGCGGCCTGAAGCATTTTCTCTCAACATGTGCAGGATTAGGCAAGCAGTCTGGAGGAACTGATAAGCACGGCGGGCTCGCGATGCGTATGGTTTCCCTATGCCGCATTCCAAGGAGAAGCCCATGCAGACCCGAGCCCTGGCCAACGATGCCGCCATCCCGTACTTGGGTTTTGGCACGTATCTCATCGCGGACACTGAGGCCACCGCGGTGGTGAGTGAAGCCATCCGCGCCGGCTACCGGCATATCGACACCGCGGAGGGATACCAGAATGAAACGGGCGTCGGGTTGGGAATCCGGCAGGCCCTAGCGTCCGAGGGGCTGACGAGAGGGGAGCTCTTCGTCACCACGAAACTCTGGCCCGGGAATCCGGCCTGGGGTCAGCCCGCGAAGACCACCGCCTCCACGGTGGCCTCGCTGGATGGGAGCCTCGAACGGCTGGGGCTGGACTACGTTGACCTCTACCTGATCCATGCTCCCTTCGAACGCGAACAGCGGCTGGCCCAGTGGCGCGGCCTCGTCGAACTGAAGCGGCAGGGGAAGGCGCGGGCGATCGGTGTGAGCAACTTCAGCATCACGCACATCGAGGAGTTGAAGGCCGCGGACCTGCCCATGCCGGTGGCCGATCAGATCGAACTCCATCCTTGGTCGCAGAAACCCGAACTGGTCCGCTATCTCAAGGCCAACGGGGTCGTACCCATCGCTTACAGCAGCCTCGTTCCGCTCTCCACCTGGCGAGCCGCCGCGGGCCAGGAGAGCGCCAAGACGGACCAGATGAAGGCCGATGGCAAGCAAGAGAACGCTCCATTCAAGGCCATGGCCAGGAAGTACGGCGTGAGCGAGGCACAGGTCCTGCTGCGCTGGGCCATCCAGCAGGGCTATCCGGTCCTGCCGAAGAGCACCAGCCCCGATCGCATGCGGACGAACGCCGATATTTTCGGCTTCAGCCTCGATGACGAAGACATGGCCGCGATCGCAACGATGGACCGCGGCGACGGGGTCGCCTGGGCCATGGGCGATCCCACGAAGACTCCTTGAGGCGGCTCGGGAACGGCGCTCAACCAACCCGCTGGAAACATCACACGCCTGACACCAGAGGAGCAGAACGATGCCACTGATGACCATCCGAAGTACTGCCGAGATCGGCGATGTCGCTGTCAGTGAGATGCTCTCAGCCTGCTCGGCCAAGCTCGCCGGACTGCTCGCCCAGCCCGAGGCCTACGTGATGACGCTCTTCGACCGGGTTGCCGGCATGACGATGGCGGGAACGGCCGATCCGTGCTGTCTGGTTGAAGTGCGTAGCGTCGTCCCGTTCAGTCGTGACCAGGCGCAGACCGTCACGCAGACCATCTGCTCCTTGCTCGCAGAGCACTTGGACGTTCCCCCCAAGCGGATCTTCCTGAACTTCACAGATTTTCCGAAAGCCATGTGGGGCTTCAACGGCTCCATCTTGGCCTGAATCCCGTCACGAAGCTGAGCAAAAGGACTCCAGGACCATGAAACAGATCAAGCTTGGATCACAGGGCTTACGCGTGCCTGCCATCGGGTTGGGCTGCATGGGCATGTCGGAATTCTATGGTCCCGCTTCGGAAGCCGAGAATCTTCGCGTTCTCGATCGGGCGGCGGAGATCGGGTGCACCTTCTGGGACACCGCGGACATGTACGGCCCCTTCACGAACGAGATCCTGCTGGCGAAGGCGCTCATGGGTCGCCGCGACCGGATCACCTTGGCCACCAAGTTCGGCATCGCCCGGGGCGAGGACGGCAGCTGGCGGGGCATCAAAGGCAGTGCTGACTACGTGAAGGCCTGCTGCGACGCCTCGCTGAAGCGCCTCGGTACGGATTACATCGATGTCTATTATCAACATCGCCTGGATCCTGAAACGCCCATCGAGGAAACCATCGGCGCGATGGGCGAGCTCGTGAAGGCAGGGAAAGTCCACTACCTCGGCCTCTCCGAGGCGGATCCGGAAACCATCGCCCGTGCCCAGGGGGTTCATCCCATCAGCGTCATCCAGACCGAATATTCCCTGTGGTCGCGGGATATCGAGGTCGACATTCTGCCGATCCTCCGACGGCTCAATATCGGATTCGTGGCTTACGCGCCCCTGGGCCGAGGTTTTCTAACCGGGGCCATCCGGTCCCGAAGCGATCTGCAACCCGGTGACTGGCGGCTGGAGAATCCGCGATTCACGGAGGAAGCCATCGCCAGGAATTGCCGGTTGGCCGGGGTTGTGGCCGAAATCGCGGAGGAGCTTGAAGCCCCGGCGGCTCAGGTCGCACTGGCATGGCTTCTCTCCCGCGATGTTTCCCTGGCCGCGATACCGGGGACCCGGAGGATCGAACGCCTGGAGGAAAACTGGGCATCGCAGGAATTGATACTGCAGGCGCAGCACCTGGACCGCCTGGAATCCCTTCTCCATCAGGGCGTCGTGGGTGACCGGTACTGAGCAGGCTGTCGTGTGGCACTGCCGGCACGGCCTGTGATCAGCCCTCAAGTTCGCTCAAGGTCTTCGCAATGCCCTCTTCGAGGCTCGTGAAGGCCTTGGTGTACCCGGCCTCCCGCAGAGTGGACAGGTCCGCCTGGGTGAAGCTCTGGTACTTTCCGCGCAGGACATCGGGGAATGGAATGTATTCGATGTGGCCCTTACCCAGCAGCTTGATAAGGGTCTGGGCTATGGCGTTGAAGCTCCGGGCCTGGCCAGTTCCCGCGTTGTAGATGCCCTTCCGCACCGGTCCGTTCAGGAAGAACAGATCCAGGTCGACGATGTCGTCCACGAAGACGAAGTCCCGCGCCTGGCCGCCGGGTTCATAGCCATCGGTGCCTTCGAAGAGGCGGCAGACGCCGGTTTCCTTCAGCTGCCGGAGGAGTTGGTGCAGCACGCTCATCATGCGGCCCTTGTGCTGCTCCCGGGGACCGTAGACGTTGAAGTAGCGCAGACCCACCACCGTGCTCTCGATGTGGGGCAGCAGCGGCCGCACGTGCTGATCGAAGAGCAGCTTGGACCAGCCGTAGATGTTCAAGGGCCGTTCGTTTTCGGGCTCGATGGAAAAGGTCTTCGACGCGCCGTAGACCGCGGCACTGGAGGCGTAGACGAAGGGGATCCGGTGCTGGAGCGCGTACGAAAGGAGCGCCTTGGAGTCCCCGAAGTTGTTCTCCAGCATGTAGCGGCCATCGGTCTCCATGGTGTCCGAGCAGGCGCCGTTGTGGAGGATGCCTTCGGTCTTGAGGTCGAAGGTGCCTGCGTCCAGCCGGGTTCTGAACTCCCGCTTGTCCATGAAGTCGCGGACAGTGAGGTCCGCCAGGTTCCGGAACTTTTCGCTGCGGGAGAAGTTGTCCACCACCAGGATGTCCGTGATGCCGCGGCGGTTCAGCGCCTTGACGGCGTTGCTCCCGATGAACCCCGCTCCCCCTGTGACGATGTACACACCGCACCTCGCATGCTCGGATCTAGCCTATCGCCTCTTCTGCACCGGCCTTGTTCGAATTCAGGAATTTCGGCACCAGCTCCACCAGGAACATGGCCGCCAGGATCAGCAGGCCGCCCAGGATCTGCATGGTGGAGAGCACCTCCTTCACGCCCGGCACCATGCCGCTGGCGGCGATGATGGCCGTGAAGACGGTCTCCAGGCAGTAGATGACGGCGGCTTCCGTGGCGCTCACGTACGACTGGCAGGTGCACATGAGGAAGAAGGCCAGGCCCGTCGCCAGGATTCCCTGGAAGGCCAGGAAGATCCAGATGCTGGGTTGCTGCAGGAGCACGGACAGGCCCTGCAGCCCCGCGAACCGCGTGCCCTCGGGAGTGAGTTCCGCCGGCAGGATCATCGTGAAGAGCCAGGAGAGGACCATGGCCACGGAGATCTGGACGAAAGCCAGCACCACGCCGTTGGAGCGCCGCGAGAAATGGGAGATCAACGCGATGTGGAAGCCGCTGGCGACGGCGTTCCCGAGGGTCTCGGTGTCCCCGCGGTTCCAGCCGCCGAAGGGAACCCCCGGCTGATGCACCAGGAGGAAGAGTCCGATCACGGCCACCACGGCCCCGAAGCCATGGGAGGGATTGAGGCGGTCCCGGAACAGGAGGCTGGCCATGGGCGTGAACAGTACGTAGAGCCCCGTGATGAACCCGCTTTTTGTGGCGGTGGTGAATCGCAGGCCGTCGGCGTTCAGCCAGTAGAGGGCCGTCACCACGAGTCCGATGATCACACCATCCCGCAGTTCATGCTTCCGGATGGGAATCCTCAGCAGGAGCATCAGGATCCCCAGGGAAATCGCACCCAGGGTGAAGCGCAGGCTGAGCATGGCGCCGACGCTGACCCCGGCCTGCACCGTGGCCTTCATGACCACGAAGCTGCCGCCCCAGACGAGGGCGGCGAGCAGCAGGCCCAGCACCGCGAGCAGGTGCCTGCCCTTTGAAGGCTTGCCGGTCAAGGGGACCTCGCTCAGTGCAGATTGGCAGTCACGCGGAGGACGAGTTCGGGCTGGTCGGGATCATCGAGGAGGATGGTCAACTGCCCACTGTAGTTGTCGGCCTTGGCGGAGGCGGCCATGACGACCTGCAGGTTCTGCTGGGGCGCCGCGGTATTGGTGATGCCCTTGAGGGTGATCAAGGGGCTGGAGCTTTTGAAGCCCGTGACCTTGAAGGGCTTGCCGCTGGCCTGCTTCAGGGCGATGGGGCTCACATGCTCCTTTCCGGCGGGCTCGTCCCAGGAGACCCATTCCGGTGTCGAGAGAACCGCGGGCTTGAATTCCCATTGGACGGTGATGGGGATGGTGGGCATCTTGTCGCTGCCGGTGATCACCGTGATGGCGTCACTGCCCCGGCGCTTGTTCGCGGCGATCTTGCTGCCATCGAGGCTGATCTCCATCACCGCGTCGTTCCCATCCATTTTCACGGAGGTGCTCAGGTAGGGAGCGCCCGGGGCCTTGGTTTCCTTCACCTTCACCGGCTGCCCATTGCCTGAGGCGAGCCGGATGGTGGCGGTCTTGACGCCCGTGCGCTGCAGATCATAGAGGAAGATCGTGCTGCTGCTGGGCATGATCTCTTGGGTCACGTCCGCCTTGAAGTTGATGGTCACATTGGGGTGGGCTGGGTCGTCCGAGGTCACTTGCACCGACTTGTGGACCTCCCCGCGATAGCCGCGGGGATCGAAGGACACTTCCATTTCGGAGCTCTCTCCCGGGGCCAGGGACCACTTCCCGAGCATGGTGGAGGTGCAGCCGCAGGAGGGGCTGACGCGGGTGATGTTCAGCGTGGTCATGCCCGTGTTGGTGACCTTGAAGCGATAGGTCACCTTGCGGGTTCCATCGATCTTCCCGAAATCGTAATCCGTCTTCTCGAAGGTGATGACGGGGCCCTGCGTCTGGGCGATGCAGACGATCGGGACCACCAAGGCAAGGGATGCGCGGATGTTCATGGAGCTACCTCATGCCTTGATTCTACCCTTGCATCAGGCGTTTCAGCTCCATCCAGGCGCGATCGGGCTTGATGCCGGCCATGCACGGGCGCCCGGGAACCTTGCAGGCCCGCTCGTAGCAAGGGGCGCAGGGCACGTTCTCCAGGCGGATCATGGAAACCTTGGGGCCCCAGATGGCCGGACCCTCCGGAGAGGTGGGGCCGTAGAGGGCGACGATGGGGGTGTTGCAGGCCGCGGCCAGATGGCTGAGACCCGAATCATTGCCCACAGCCCCCTTCGCACCCTGAAGCCAGGCGGCGGCTTCCCGGAGATTGGTCTTCCCGCTGAGGTCCAAACCACCGGCCGTTGCGACCTCCTGGCAGATTTCACGTTCGGAGGGCGCGCCCAGGATCACCACCGCGAAACCTTCCTGCGAGGCCTGTGTCGCGAGCGCCTTGTAATGCTCCACGGGCCAGGACTTGGTCTCCCAGACGGAGCCCGGCATGAGGCAGAGGTAGGGCGAAGCCGGCGCCTCCACGCGAAGGTTCGGGTCGTAATCCGGGTAGGGCAGCGGCGGCAGGTCCGGCCAGCGTTTCCGGAGCACGCGCAAGTACCGGTCCATGAAGGTGCCCGGGGCCTTCCAGAAGGACGCCGTATGTGTGTTGAAGGGACCCGCGAGGCTTTCGCTGACCCCGATGCGCTCGGGCACCCGGGCCAGGAAGGCGGCGAGGGCGGGGCGTAGGGACTTGGGGAAATGGATGGAGCGGGCAGCCTGATGCTGTCGAAGGGTTTTCGACATTTCCCAGGAGCCAGGTTTGTGCTTCTCAAGCAGCACCGCATCCGCCAATTCATGACCATCCACGAGAGCGACAGTGGCGGCGGGTCCCCAAACCACTAGCGGTCCGATGTCCATCTGCCGGAGAAGGCGAAGGATGGAAAGCTGCTGGACGGCATCGCCCACGAAACGCGGGAATCGCACCCAGGTGGCATTTTGAGGAATAGTCACCAAAATCGCTTCTCCGCTGGGGCTCTGCCTTGACTACCCCCAGATCGCACAGCGCACTGCGCTGTGCTCCCGCTCCCGCTGCGGCTTCGCCTTGCGATCGCAGATGGGGCCCCGTCATCGCCAACGAATCGTGGGAACCGCACCCAGGTGGCGCCTTGCGGGATCATTTCAACCGCTTCAAGTGAGGGAGCAGCTCCTGGGGATCCAGGCGGTCCATGCCACCCGAGAGATCAGCCTCGGGTCCCGGATACCGCAGCACCTGGACCCGCGGTCCGAGGGGCGCCCAGCGATCGGGACCATGGTGAACGCGCAGCCCAATGAGACAAAGAAGCGGAACACCCAGGGCCGCGGCCACGTGCATGGGACCCGTGCTGGGCCCAAGGACGGCCTGGCAGGCGGCGAGACGGCCCATCAAGCCACGGAGGGTTGTGGATTCCAAGGGACTGGATTCAGGCGGCGCCAGGATGACCGTTCGCCAACCAGCCTCCTCGATCAAAGGGATCGCCTTGTCCCACCACGCCTGGGACGGCGCGGCACCGGCCCCGCTGCCGGACAGGATCAAGCCGAGGATGGGCCGGACATCGCCCGGCTTCGCGAGGGACATCCGGCCATCCGTTCGTTCCTGGTCCGTCAGAACCAACGGGGGGCAAGCGGGTACGCCCCCTTCCCAGCCCCAGGGCTTCAGGAAATCCAGGACGTTCTCCGATTCGTGCCGGCCCGTTCCGTACCGGCCCTTCCAAAGGATGTGCGTCCCTTCCCAGATCTGGCGCCCACGGGAGCGGACCACCCGGATGGGCACCCCTGCCCGTTTGGCCGCGGAGATCACTTCCTTGTCCCGATGGAAGAGATTGAGCACCGCATCGGGCTTCAACCGGTTCATGAGTTCGTCGAGTGCCGCGTCCTCGCCCCGGAGGTGGATCCCTGCGATCTCGGGCAGATGCTCCAACAAGGGGGCGGTGTAGGGGCGTACGAGCCAGTGGATCTCGGCCTCGGGTTGCCGCGACAGGATCCGTTCCATGATGGGCAGGGAGATGACGAGATCCCCCATGACATCGGTCCGGCTCAGAAGAAAGCGCATGGTTGCGATGGTTTCTTAAATGCACCGAACCGTCAATGCTATTGGCCCCAGGGCTCCGACCGCGCATACTGACGCGTAACGTCACCGGATCTCCATGGCCTCCTCCAATCAAAAACGCGTACTCCTCGTGGAAGACGAAGCGGGTTTCCGCGATGTCCTCCAGATCGGCCTCGAGCCCGCGGGGTTCGAAACGGTTGCGGCAGCGGGGCTCACTGAGGCCAAGCAGATCCTCATGCAGCAATCCTTCGATGCGATCGTGTCCGATCTTCGGCTGAAGGATGGCTCCGGCATCGATCTCCTAACATGGATGAAGGAGCGCGGCCTTGAGATACCCGTGGTCATCATGACGGCCTTCGCCACCACGGAGACCACGGTCCACGCCCTGAACCTCGGTGCCGTGGATTTCCTCACGAAGACCAAGAACGATATCCAGGAACTCACGAAGGTCTTGAAGGGCCTCTTCGCGGTTTCCCAGCCCTCCTCCAACTACGAAGTCTCGGACATCGGCGATCTCATCGGAATCGGCGAAACCATCCGCAAGATCCAGGCCCTGGTGGGCAAGGTGGCCCGGGCGGACACCACGGTGCTCATCACCGGCGATAGCGGCACGGGCAAAGAGGTGGTGGCCCGGCTCATCCACCGCTATTCGGAACGCTCCAAGGGTCCCTTCGTAGCCGTGAACTGCGGCGCGCTGCCGGAAAACCTGCTGGAATCGGAGCTCTTCGGCTATGAGAAGGGCGCCTTCACGGGCGCCGTGGGCTCCAAGCGCGGCCTCTTCGAGGAGGCCCAGGGCGGCATCATCTTCCTGGACGAGATCGGCGAGATGCCCCTGCCCCTCCAGGTGAAGCTGCTGCGGGTGCTCCAGGAGCGCCGCATCCGACGCCTCGGGGACACGAAGGAGCGGCCCGTGGACGCCCGCGTCATCGGAGCCAGCAACCGCGATCTCCGGCACCTGGCTGAGATCAACCAGTTCCGCCAGGACCTCTTCTTCCGCCTGAACATCCTGCACATCGAGATGCCGCCCCTGCGTGACCGGCAGGAGGACCTGCCCATTCTGGTGGACCATTTCCTGGCGAAGTTCTGCAAGAAGCTGAGCAAGCCCCCCATGAACCTGACTCACGAGGCCATGGAGGTCCTGCGGCGGTACCCCTTCCGGGGCAACGTGCGCGAGCTGGAAAACCTCATGGAGCGCTGCGTCGCTTTGAATCCGGGCGGCCCCGTGGGCATCGAAGTATTCCCCGATAACCTCCTGAAATCCGAAGACCGGGCTTCCCAGCGCGAACGGCTCACCACCGAGATCCCCAGCCAGGGCTTCGACCTGGAAACCTGGCTGACCGCCATGAAGGGTCATCTGATGCTGAAGGCCTTGGAACGGTGCGATGGCAACAAGACCAAGGCCGCCAAGCTGCTTGGAATGAGTTTCCGGGCCTACCGGTACTGGCTGCAGGAACTGGGGGGAGTCGAAACCCTCCGCTCGGCCTATCCGCACCCCGAGGAGTTCCCCCCCAAGGACCGCGGGGAGGGCGACGCAGATGGATGAAGCCTTGTAAATTCCGCCATTTGTGGCAAACTGGGGTGCTTGGGTAGTATTATCCAAGGCGCTCTCTGTCGGTTTTTTTCCCGGACTCCGAATCCTTGCCATGAATTCATCTCGCCGCCAGCCAGGCTTCTCATCCCCCGAGTCGCCCAACGTCTCGAGGATCGCTGTTGCGGTCGCGGGAGGCGTCCTATGATCGAGCTTTCCCGGCTCCCTGCCGAAGGCCTTCGCACGGAAGGCCGGGCGACTCTGCTTCCCTTGGAGAGAGGCGAAGCCTTGCGGGACGCCGAATGGTCCCTTCGCGTCCTTCCTTCCAATTCGGATTTCTACCTTGAAGTCCTTGGCAAGGCGGTCTGGGAAGGAAACTGCTCCCGGTGCCTGGAGCCCTTCGAGCTGGCTCTCCGCCTCGAAAGCCGTTTCCTGGGCAGCAAGGATCCCGACCTGGTGGTCCGGGGATCCCACACCCTGGGCAGCCAGGATCTCGACGTGGTCTTCTTTCCGGAGCCCTTCCTGGACGAGGACGCGCTGGTGCGCGAGCAGTTCCAGCTCCAGATTCCCATGCATGCTGTTTGCAAAGAAACGTGCCAGGGGCTCTGCCCCCAGTGCGGCAAGAACTGGAACAAGGGCCCCTGCACCTGCCGGCCCGAGTCCCAGAAGGCGCCCAGCGCCCTCGCCAAAGCCCTTTCCGGGCTGAAACTCAACCTAGAACCCTGAAACCCTGATTCAAACCGAGGAGTTCCCATGCCGAATCCCAAGCGACGTCACTCCCGCGCCCGCCGCGATCGCCGCCGCACCCATGACGCCCTGGATGTCATGAGCGCGAGCACCTGCCCGAACTGCGGCACCTCCAAGATGCCCCACCGTGTGTGCCCCTCCTGCGGCTTCTACCGCGGCAAGCAGACCGTCCGCGTCGAGCAGACCGTTTAGGACAGGGCGGACACCCCATCCATGTGCCGAGTCGCGTTGGATGTCATGGGGGGCGACCACGCGCCCCACTCCACCCTTGAGGGCGCAGGCATCGCCCTGGCCGCCCACGATGATTTGCGTCTTCTCCTGGTTGGCGACGAGTCCAGCCTGAAGTCGCTTTCCGCCAGCTACGGGATCCGCGGCGACCTCGCCGCGCGCACCGAGATCGTCCATGCACCCAGCGTAGTGACCATGGAGGACAAGGCCACGTCCATCCTCAAGGACAAGAAGGACAGCTCCATCCGCATCGCCGCCCAGCTCGTGCGGGATGGCCGGGCGGATGGCATCGTCACCATGGGCCACACCGGCGCCGGTATGGTGGCCTCGAAGATGGTGCTGGGCACCCTGCCCGGCGTGGACCGTCCCTGCCTGGCCACGGCCATGCCCAACATGAAGGGCACACCCACGGTGCTGCTCGATGTGGGCGCCAACGTGGACAGCAAGCCGGAACACATCGCCCAGTTCGCCCTCATGGGCGCCCTGTACGCCGAGGAAGTCTTGGGCATCAAGCGGCCCAAGGTCGGCATCCTCAGCGTGGGCGAAGAGGACGGCAAGGGTACGGACACCACCAAGAGTGCGGCCCAGATGCTCAAGCAGCTGGACCTCAATTTCTGCGGCAACGCCGAAGGCCGGGACATCTGGAACGGCAACTTTGATGTCATCGCCTGCGACGGTTTCGTGGGCAACGTGGTGCTGAAGTCCTCCGAAGCCTTGGCCGAGGGCATTCTATTTGGCTTGCGCGATTCCATCATGCAGAGCTGGCTTTCCAAGATGGGCGGCTTCCTCGCCCGGCCCGCCATGCGCAGATTCATGAAGAAGCTGGACTACGTGGAGTACGGCGGCGCACCGCTCCTGGGCGTGAAGGGCGTCTCCATCATCGGCCATGGCCGCAGCAACGGCCGGGCCGTGGCAAGCGCCATCCGCGCGGCCCTCCGCGGATGCGAACACCATGTGGTGGAGCGCATCCAGGATTCCCTCGCAGTCCTGCTGTCCCAGAACACGAACAGTGGCATAAGCGAGCGGGAATGAGCCGCCGCTGACACCAAGCCCTTCCCTCCCGGCCTTCCAAGGCCGGGTTTTTTATAGAGACAAGGAGACCCCATGAAGTACCAGCGCATCCTCCTCAAGCTGTCCGGAGAAGCTCTCATGGGGGAACAGAACTTCGGCATCGATCCCGCCGTGGTGAACATGATCGCCGACCAGGTGAAGGAGATCCGAGGCCTGGGCGTCGAGGTGGGCCTGGTGATCGGTGGTGGCAACATCTTCCGCGGCGTTTCCGGCGCCACCAAGGGCATCGATCGCGTCACGGGCGATCACATGGGCATGCTCGCCACCATGATCAACGCGCTGGCGCTCCAGGACGCCCTCGAGAAGAAGGGCGTGCAGACCCGCGTCATGAGCGGCATCGAGATGCCCCGCGTGGCCGAGAGCTACATCCGCCGCCGCGCCATGCGCCACATGGAAAAGGGCCGCGTGGTCATCTTCGGCGCGGGCACGGGCAATCCCTACTTCTCCACGGACACCGCCGCCGCCCTGCGCGCCAGCGAGATCTGTGCCCAGGTGGTCATGAAGGCCACCAACGTGGATGGCGTCTACACCGCCGATCCCAAGAAAGACCCCACGGCCACCATGTACGAGCACATCACCTTCCAGGAAGTCCTGGCGAAGAACCTCAAGGTCATGGATGCCGCCGCCATCGCCCTCTGCCGTGAGAACAAGCTCCCCATCCTGGTCTTCAACATGATGAAACCCGGTGGTCTCGTGGCGGCCGTGAACGGCGCGTGTGAAGGAACGTTGGTGAACTGAAGGAACAGCATTTCCATGCGGTGCGTCCAAGCAAGTGGAGCACACTACGTTCATGGACGCGCTGAAACACCTTCCTGAAGCCACCATCCTGTCCCTGCCCGAGCAGGTGGACCCCTATCGTCACGACGAGTCCCACCTCGTCGGTCCATCGCCCCTGGCCGTGGTGAAACCCCACGGACCGGGTGCCTTGCGTGAACTGGTGCGGCTCGCCAGGGCAGAAGGCTTTGGCCTGGTGGCCCGTGGCGCGGGTACGGGCAAGGCCGGGGGCTGCGTGCCCATGGAGCGCAGCGTCATCGTGGACATGGGCGAGTACCCCGGCGCGATCCAGGTCTCCCACGCCAACATGACCTTGACGGCTCCCGCCAGCGCCATGCTGAAGGACGTGAAGGCCGCCGCGCTGGACCAGGGCCTCTTCTATCCGCCGGATCCCAATTCCTGGGACCAGTGCGCCTTCGGCGGCAGCCTCGCCACCAATGCGGGCGGGCCCTGCGCCTGCAAGTACGGCATGACGCGGCACTGGGTGCTCTCGCTGGATGCCCTCATGGATGATGGGAACGTCCACACCTTCGGCATCTCCACGGTCAAGAACAACGCGGGCCCGAACCTCGCCCAGCTCCTCGTGGGCAGCGAAGGAATCTTCGGCATCATCCTGGGCGCCACGGTGCGCGTGATCCCGAAACCCAGACAAATCCTCACGCTGCTGCTGCCCGTGAGCGATTGGCACACGCTGCTGGATCTGCCAGCGGTGCTGGTGAGCGCCGGATATCTTCCTTCCGCCTTCGAATTCTGGGATCCCGCCGTGCTGAAGGTGATGCGGGAACACGGCCCGGAAGAAGCCCGGCGCATGCCCGGCGAAGCCCTGGCGCTGCTCGAATTCGATGATCCTGGATGCCACGAGGACGAATTCATGGAAGGCCTTTTGGAAGTGCTGGGCGACGAGGCCGAGCATCTCCAGACCGCCACGGACGCCCGCCAGCGCGAGGGGCTCTGGGCCGTGCGCCGCATGACCTCCGTGGTGCTCAAGGAGCAGTATCCGAAGAAGGTGAGCGAGGACATCGTCGTGCCTCGTTCCCAGGTGCGGGCCTTCTTCGAAGGCGTTGCCCAGCTGCCCCTGATCACCTACGGTCACCTGGGCGATGGGAACCTGCACGTGAACTTCCTTGCCGCGGGCGAGATGCCCTCCGAAGCGCTGGAGCATCACCTGACGGATTTATTCAAACTCTGCCTGCGGCTGGGCGGCACCCTCACGGGTGAGCATGGCATCGGCCTCGCCAAGCGTGATGCCTTCCTCACCTTAATGGATCCATACCAGGTGGAAGCGGTGCGCCGATTGAAGCACGCCCTCGACCCCAGCGGGATCTTCAACCCAGGCAAGGTGATCTGAGCCGACGATCGATCAACGGCCGCTTATCGAGGACAGCGCGGCAAAACAGAGGCCGAGCCCGATCAAGGCCAGCCCAGCGAGAATGGCCAGGGCGATGAGGCAGCCCTTCAGGACTGGATTCATCCTGCGGTTTGGAGCTGGCGGCCAATCAGGCACAGGGCCTCCTCATTCGTAGTGATCGTGCGTTCAAAATCGAAGATGTATCGATCAGCGAGCTCCGCCTTAATGGGGCAGGCTGCAAGCGCCAAAGGCCAGGAGTGCGATTCCGATGAGCATGACGGCCGCCACCACCCCGCCGAGTATCGCGAGTGGAATCTTCCAACGCTTAGGCTTCACGAGTTCGGGCACGATTTTCTCCCCATCGAAAACGCAGGTTTGATCAGAGCTCAAGGGATTCGAGCTTCCAGCTCACAGCATGGGCATATGGGCGTTCCGGCAGGGTGGCCATGCCCTAGCGGAGCCGGGGGAAACAGGCGCCGAAGACGAGCAGGACGACACCGAACAACAGGATGGATGCAGCCAAACCAACCAGGAAAGTGCCTCGCAGTCTTCTCCTTCCAGGCTTTAATCGAGCGAGCATGATTTCCACTCCTAGTCAGATGAGGGTGTGTTCCGGATTTCGGTGGAAGAGATTATAGGTCTCGAAGGGAATCAGGCGGCCGTCGGGGTGGATGATGTGCACGCAGGAACGCTTCAGGGAGCGCAGGTCCATGGTCCAGGCGTCCATGAACTGCATGATGATCACGCGGAAGATCTGCCGGTAGTCGATGGAGCTGAGATCCAGTCCCGACGGGCAGCAGAACTGACGGATCTCACCGGCGGCCGACGCAGAGGTGGCCGACAGCGAGAAGAGCCGCACGAGCCGTTCCTTCAGCTTCGGATCCTGCTCATAGCTGATGGTGTTGCCGCCCTGCTCCAGCAGATGGCGGGGATCGATCAGCGCGGAAAGAGGCATGAGTTCCTGCTTTCGACGCAGGGCATAGCCCATGGCCAGGGATTCCGGATGGCAGGGCACGGGCAGCACATCCTGGGCCTTGAAGCGGGCCTGCTGGCTGAGCAAGGCGCTGCGCACTTCCGAAAGGGTCAGCCGGTCCGAATCGGCAGAGCGCCCCTCCAGTCGCCCCGCCACCTGGAGGGGCTGGAAGGTGACGCCCCGCACGCAGGGCTGGGATAAGGCGAACTCCAGCACCTCGCCCAGCTCGCCATCGTTGACCCCCTTGACCACCGTCATCACCAGCGTGGTGGAAATGTCGCGCTGGTTCAGGGCTTCCAGGGCCTTCCGCCGGATGGCGGCGAGATCCTTTCCCCGCAGGCGTTTCAGGGATTCGGAGCGCAGGGAATCGAACTGCAGGTAGACCTCGAAACCGGGCCGATAGCTCGCCAGCATATCCGCGAAGGCTTCGTCCTCGGCAATGCGGATGCCGTTGGTGTTGAGCATGAGGTGGCGGATGGGCCGCGCCTTGACCGCATCCAGGATGGCCTTCAGCTCCGGATGCAGCGAGGGTTCGCCACCGCTGATCTGGAGCACGTTCAACTCGCCCTCGTTGGCGATGGCGGAATCCAGCATGCGCTCGATCTGTTCCAGGGAGCGGTGCGTCTTGGCCCCCGAGGAATCGGCGTAGCACACCGGGCAGCCCAGCTGGCACTGATCCGTGATCTCGAGGATGGCCAGGCAACTGTGCTGCTCGTGATCGGGGCACAAGCCGCAATCGTCGGGGCAGCCGGACTTCATCTCCGTGTTCCGGCGCAGAGGCGGTGTGGGCGGTTTGTAAAGATCCCGGCTCTCCTGCCAGTAGACCGCATCATTCGCGAGCTTCACGCGCATCGAACCATGATCGGGACAGAACTTCTGGAGAAAAACGCCCTCGGGGCCCGTGAGCACCTTGGCCTCCACCTTTCTCAGGCAGTGCGGACATAGGCTGCTGGTGAGTTCCTTGAACCTCTCCTCCTGGGGTGGCTCCAGTTTTTCTGCCGGTTTCACCGTCGCGACGACACCGCAGCAAGTGTCGTTGAGGTGGCGGGCGACGAAACTCATTCCCAACAGGCTCACCCACTGGATGGCGCTGAGGGGCAGGCCGGACATGAGGAATTCCCGGGGCTTGATGAACTCCACCAGGAAGCGCCAACCCAGGTACGCCAACAAGAACTGGCTGAACATGCAGCCGTGCTGGCGTTTCGTCCGGATGCGCCAGTAGAAGAACCCCGCGAGACCGGCCAGGAAGAGGATCTCATAGAGCTGCGTTGGATGGCGCCGGATGCCGTCGCCGAAGTCCACGCCCCAGGGCATCGACGTGGCAATGCCGTAAGTCTGGTCCGGCAGGCCTTCGAGGAAGCAGCCGACACGGCCGATGACCATGCCCAGGATCAGGGGGAAGACATAGACATCACCGGAGGGGTGGCCGATCCGCAGGAAGCGCTTGGCGATCTCCACCCCCGCCCAGCCTCCGAGCAGCGCGCCCACGATGGTCTTTCCGCCCATGAGCATATGCCAGTCGGCCCGGTGGGCCCAGTAGAACGAGAAGGATTCGAGCCACGCCAGGCCCCGTGCGCCGATCAGCGCGCCGAAGATGGCGCCGATCATCACCCAGCCCGTCTGTTCCCAGGTCATGGACGGACCGCTGGGCCAGCGTTTGCGCAAGTGGAGGTACAAGCGGAAACCGGCGCCGTAGGCGATCAATTCCAGGATTTGGTGGGCGTGGACCGGCCAGCCGAGCACGTGGACGATGACGGGAAAGTTCAAGCCTCGCTCCGGACGGGAAGGAATCGGGCGCTCCGCTCCGAGGTCAGCATCCCACGGCGGAAGACGATCACCACGCAGCAGGCCATGGCTACGAAGATCAGCTCGCTGAGTTCTTCCCAGGCGGCGAACCAGACCAGGTTCTGGGCGAAGATCGCCACGAGGATCATGCGGAAGAAGCTGAACAGCACGGCGCCCGCAGCCGCGGAGAACAGCACCTTGGACAGGGGCACCTTCCGCCGCTCCACGCCCAGCAGGACCAGGAGGCAGGCCGCGAAGAGCAGGATGGCCGCCCAGGGCAGGAACCGGAGCTCGTAGACCTGTTCGAGCACCGGATGCCGGTAGCCATGGTGCAGGCCCAGGATCTTCGTGGTGTAGGCCGCATTCTGGAAGGGCGCCAGGAGAGGCAGCGAGGCGGAAACGATGCAGGCGGGCAAGGCGACCAGGAAGACCCGGCGGAGGCCGCAGGGCACATCGCCGTACTTGAAGCAGGCCTTGCACGGGCTCGTGAAGGCGCAACGGTTGTCCCCCGTGAAGTGAATCAGCCGCGTGTCCAGGCCCTCCAGCACCGCGTACACCAGCAGCGCCAGGGAAATCACCATGCCTGCGCTGTGGAGGTACTCCAGGAGGACGCTCAAGTCCCCGAAGAACATCACGTTCACGAAGCAGAAGGCCTCTCCCACGAAGAAGGCCTCCATGCTGCGCCGCAGCGCCGCGAGATCGGGAGCAAGTTCGTCCCAGAGCAGGAAGATCAAACCGGCAGAGAGCAGGGAGTAGAGGAGCTTCACGCCGAAAAAGCTCAGGATCGCCACCCACTGCTCCACAAGGGGGGAAGACCGGAAGAAGGTTTCGTCGTTCCCCTCGGCGATCAAGGCCTGGATGCCCCCTTGCACGCTGTGGACGGAATTGAAGCCGAGCTGCTCCAGGTGCCGTGCCGCCACGCTGCTTTGCACACCTCCCAGGCAGACCAGCACCAGGTTCTCGTTCCGAATGTCTTCCGGCAGATCCTTGAGCTCGCGGATGGCGAGAATGTCCCGGGTGGGCCAGAGACCAATGCCCGGCAGGGTGGCCCGCACGGCGGCATCCACAGCCACCAGCCGGACCTTCCCCTCGGTCATCTGCCGGCGGACCTCGGCCGGGCTCAGGCTCGGGGACCGGCCCACCAGGAGCCAGCCGAAGAACAGTGGAAGGCAGAAGCCGATCACGGCCAGGGCCCAGGCAAGCCGTCCATGATGTCCGGGGACATGGTCCGCAGACCGCGTTTGATCCATTTCCTGCATATCGAGTGTCCTGATGCACCTTGATGATGATCGGTTGCCCTGCCTTTGGACAACCGGGATCAGGAAATGGCGGCTTCCAGGGAATGGGTTCCTCGGTTTTCAGCCTTCCCTGAGGAAGAGCGCACCGTGGCGGCCCGAGGGCAGGTTGGCCAGCGCGGGCTGCCGCAGGAGGCCGCATTGCTCGGCCCAACCCACTTCCGCCTGAAAGACCGATTCCTTGCAGTGTCCCTTCGGCTCCAGGACGAGCAGCCGACCGCCGGGCCGCAGGCAGCGCGCCATGGCCAGAATGGCGCGGGGGGGATCCGGAATTTCGTGCAGCACATCGATGGCCACGGCCAGGTCCATGGCGCCTACCAAGTCATCGACCTGCAGATCGCGATCCGAACAGGGCCGCACCTTCACCCAGTGAAGGCCGCGCTTCTGGAGCTTTGCTTCGAGACGCCTGCGGACGGGTTCCTGGAGTTCCACACACGCAATGGCGCCCGTGGGCCCCGCAGCCTGGGCCATGGGGATGGTGAAGAAGCCGCTGCCCGGACCCACTTCCAGGATCTTCGCCCCCGCCTGGATCAGGGGCAGGACGGTTTGGGACGGCTTGTCCCAGATCCTCCGGATGGGCAGGGCCAGGAGCGGCACCATCCAGGCCGGAATCAGGTGCGGGACATGTTCACTGGGAACAGGGCTGAGGACGGGTGGGTTCATGGGGGATTCCATCAGAGGGAGTGAAAGGTCGTGGATGAAAAACCTGGCGGGATTATAATGTGAGCGTTCGCTCACATTATCCACTCGCGTTCCCATGACCCGCTCCGCACACCTTTCCAAGCCCAGCCCAAGCGCGAAACGCAGACCGAGTTCCGCAAAGCCGGTCCTGGATGCTCACATTCCGACCGCGGGCGGCTCCCGGAAAGAGGCGAGACAGATCCGGTCGAAGGAGACGGTGTCGGCCATTCTCGAAGCGGCGGCATGCCTTCTGGAGGAGACCGGTTTCCATTCGGCCACGACCAACGCCATCGCGCGCCGGGCAGGGGTTTCCATTGGTTCCCTATACCAGTACTTCACCTCCCGCGAGGACATCTTCCGCGCCCTGCTGGCCGAGCATCAGGCGGCGGCCCACGCCTGCGTCCACCGGGTGCTGGAGCCCGTGCTCGCGGGGAAGCGAGGTCCAGCAAAAGCTCTGCCCGAACTGCTGCAAAAGCTGGTGGAGATGCACCGGGAACGACCCCGCCTGATGCGGGCCATGACCACGGAGCTGGCCCATCTCATCGGCGATGATGGCCGCAAGCAGGAGGCACAGGAGATGGAGGAGCTGGTGACCCAGGTGGCCGCGCGGCTTCCGGGACCGCCTGGGGTGGCCTTGGCGAAATCCTGGATGGTCGCCGAACTCACGTCCCAGGTTTCCAGGACCTTGGTTCACGAACCGCCTGAATACGTGGATCCAGCCGAGATCCAGGCCGTCTTCACGCGGCTGGTGAACTTCCTCTTGAAGTAAGGCGTATCGGGCTCACAGATCCCGATGGCTTCTGAATCCGCCCAGGGATGTGGCTTCCGTGATGGCGCGGATCACGGCTTGTTCCATGGCCCGGGACGCCAGGAGACCCACAGTACTCAGGTCCATTTCCTCTTCACCCAGGGACAGGGCGAAGATGGTGTCCCCATCGACCATGGTGTGGGCGGGTCGCATGGTGCGGGCGAAGCCGTCGTGGGCCATGGACGCCAGCTTGGTGGCCTGGGCCTTGGTGAGGCGGGCATTGGTGACCACGGCGCCGATGGTCGTGTTGCCCGCGAAGCGGTTGGTGGCCGCCTGCTGCTGGATCATCACGGCTTCCGCATCCAGGAAGGCGAAGGGCCCCCGCTGATGCACGCCAGCGAGGATTTGACCGTTCGATGGATCGATGACATCCCCGAGGCAGTTCACGGCAACAACAGCGCCCACCAACACGTTGCCCGATTTCAGGCAACAGGCGCCGAGCCCGCCCTTCATGGCGTGATCCATGCCGAGGACCTTGCCCACCGTGGCGCCGGTGCCCGCACCCACGGAACCTTCCGCGAATGCACCCGATTCCGAAACAAGGCACGCTTGATAGCCCATGGCCTTGTCGGGTCGCACCTTGGGATCGCCGCAGACCAGATCGAAGAGCACCGCGCCGGTGACGATGGGTACCTTGGCCACACCCACGTCGAAGCCGATGCCGCGCTCCTCCAGGTAAGCCATCACACCGGATCCCGCATCCAGGCCGAAGGCGCTGCCGCCCGCCAGGAACACGGCATGGATGCGCTCCACCAGATTCTCGGGGCGCAGCAGATCCGTCTCGCGGGTGCCCGGCGCGCCGCCTCGAACATCCACGCCTGCGACGGCGCCGGTCTCACAAATCAGCACCGTGCAGCCCGTGGCACCCTCGAGGTCCTGGGCATTCCCGAGCCGGAGCCGGGGAATGCTCGTGATGGGGACGATCTCAGTCATCTCAGATCCGCTTCGAGCCCAGCAAGATGAGCAGCATGCGCCGCACGGGTTCCGCGGCGCCCCAGAGGAGCTGGTCGCCCACGGTGAAGACCGTGAGGTATTCGGGACCCAGGTTCATCTTGCGGATGCGGCCTACGGGCACAGCGAGAGTGCCATTTACGGCGGCAGGGGAAAGCTCCCGCAGCGTGGCCTCCTTGGTGTTCTCCACGATCTTCACCCAGGGATTGTGGGCCTTGAGGGCGGCGATGATCTCGCTGAGTGGCACCTCCCTCGTGAGTTTGACGGTTACGGCTTGGCTATGGCAGCGCATGGCGCCGATGCGCACGCACTGGCCGTCCACGGGGATCTGCTTCTTCGTGCCCAGGATCTTGTTGGTCTCGGCGATGCCCTTCCATTCTTCGCGGGTCTGGCCGTTCTCCATGGGTTTGTCGATCCAGGGAATGAGGCTTCCCGCCAGGGGCGCGCCGAAGTTTTCCGTGGGGAAGACGCCGTTCCGGAGCAATCCGCTCACAGCGCGGTCCAGGTCCAGGATGTCCGCCTTGTCGTCGAGAATGGCGGGATCCACACCGCCGATGGCCTTCATCTGGCGCACCAGCTCCCGCATGTTCTTCGCGCCAGCGCCCGAAGCGGCCTGGTAGGTCATGGTGCTCATCCATTCCACCCAGTCCCGCTGGAAGAGCCCGCCCAGGCCCATGAGCATGAGGCTCACGGTGCAATTGCCGCCGATGTAGTCCTTGATGCCCTTGGCCAGCCCTTCGTCGATGACCTGGCGGTTCACGGGATCCAGGATGATGATGGCGTCGTCCTTCATGCGCAGGGCCGAGGCCGCATCGATCCAGTAACCCTTCCAGCCCGCGGCGCGAAGCTTCGGATGCACCTCGTTGGTGTAGTCGCCACCCTGGCAAGTGACGACGATGTCCAGCGCCGACAGTGCCTCGATGCTGAAGGCATCCAGTAAGGCTGAGCCCGATGGACCCTTCCCGCCGATCTGCGAAGTGGAGAAATAGACGGCCTCGAAGCTGCCGTCGAAATCCTTTTCTTCTTCCATGCGCTGCAGGAGCACTGACCCGACCATGCCGCGCCAACCGATGAAACCGACCTTCTTCATTGTTGTTCCTTGTGAGTGTTAGTTGAGGAGCTCGTTTTTCAAGGCCTCGAAATCCGCCGCCAGGGATCTGGGCTTGCCGGAGGAAGCCAGCGCGCCAGCCAGGCTTGGCGGTGTTTCAAGGGAGAGATTCATCTTGTTCTGGAGAAGCTCCGCGGATTTCGCGGGGTGGGCTGTGGCGAGGAGGATGCCCACCTCGGTCAAGCCCAACCGCTCCTGCAGAACGTTGTGCGCCACGGCGGCGTGGGGATCCGGAAGATACCCGGCCGCGTTCATCTCCCACATGGATTTCCGTGTTTCCGCATCGGTGCAGCTGCCCCACCGGAAGGCGGCGCGCATGGCGTCGAAATTGTTGTTGAAGAGATGCTGGATGCGTTCCCAGTTGCTGGGATGGCCTGCATCCATTCCCTGGGCGAGGGTGGAGACCGCAGGGCGAGGCTTGAACTGGCCCGTATCCAGATACCGCGGCACGCTCGCATTCTCGTTGGTGGCGATGACGAAGGCCTTCACGGGCAGACCCATGCGTTGGGCCAGCAGCCCGGCGTAGAGGTTCCCGCAATTGCCGCAAGGCACCGCGATCACGGGCGCATCCCGCAGGGAGAGCGCCTGAAGCTGGGCCACGGCTTCGAAGTACACCACGACCTGGGCGAGGATGCGGCCGAGGTTGAGACTGTTGACGGAGGTGAGGTTCAGCCCCGAGGCCAGCTCCCGGTCCTCGAAACAGCGATTCACGAGGTTCTGGCAATCGTCGTACGAACCTTCCACCGCGTAGTTCAGGATGTTCGCGTCGAAGGCGGTGCACTGTCGCTCCTGCACCGTGGGGATCAGTCCCTCCGGGTGGAGCACGATGGCCCGGAAGCCCTTCCGCTTCCAGAAGGCATGGACGGCAGCCGCACCGGTGTTGCCCGTGGTGGCGGTGAGCACGGTCCGCAGCTTCATCCCCTCTTTGTCGGCGATGAGCGAGAGGGTGTTGGCCACCAAGCGGCAGCCGAAGTCCTGGAAGGCCAGGGTCGGCCCATGGAACAGTTCCAATGCGAAGATCCGCTCCCGGAAGAGCCGGAGCGGCACGGGAAAGTCGAAGCTCTCCCGCACCAGGGCATCCAGCTCATCCCGGTCCAGTTCCCCATCCAGCATGCGGTGCAGGATCTCCACGGAACGGGAGTGGAAATCCATCTCGAGGAGCCGGGGGATATCACGGAAGCAGGGCAGCGGGTCGGGCACGTAGAGCCCGCCGCCGCTGGGCACGCACGCCTGGACGGCCTCCAGGAAGGAGGCGCGATTCCGGGGATTTTGCGTGCTCACCAGTCGCATGGACCCGCCTTCGCTTCAGGATACCGCCCTTGTGGACACCAGTCGGAGGACATCGGACAGGACGCCTGCCGCCGTCACCTCTCCACCCGCGCCGTAGCCACGGATGACCATGGGGTGCGGCTGGTAGCGCTCCGTGAGGAAGGAGAGGGCGTTCTCGCCGCCCTTGATGACATGGAGGGGATGCTCGTAGCCCACGGCCTGCAGGCCCACCCGGCAGCCTTCGGGCGTGATGCTGCCGATGTAGCGCAACACCTGGCCCTTGGCCCGCAGGGTCTCCACACGCTCTTTGAACTCCTTGTCCAGCTGGGGCAGCCGGGCCATGAAGCCCTCGATGTCACCGCTGGCGTCGAAGTGGGCCGGGAGGAGGCCTTCCACGGCGACATCCGAGAGTTCCAGCTCCAGGCCGATCTCCCGGGCGAGGATGAGGAGCTTGCGCGCCACGTCCATGCCGTTCAAGTCGTCCCGGGGATCGGGTTCCGTAAACCCGCGTTCCTTGGCGGCCCGGACGGATTCGGACAGAGCGCTTCCATCCCCCAGCAGGCCGAGGATGAAGGACATGGAGCCCGAGAGAATACCTTCGAAGCGCAGCACATGATCGCCGGTCTTCACCAGATTCTTCACAGTGTCGATGACCGGCAGGCCCGCGCCCACGTTGGTCTCGTAGAGGAAGCGGCGGGCATGTCTGGCCGCTCGCTTCCGCAGCTCCTGGTAGAAGGCGAGGTTCGAGCTGTTGGCCTTCTTGTTGGCCACCACGAGATGGAGGCCCGCGTCGAAGATCTCCGGGTAGCGGGCCGTCAGTTCGGCGCTGGAGGTGCAATCCACGAACACCGGCAGCGTGGGTCGTCGCGACCGCATGAAGGCCAGCACGCGGTCCAGGTTCGTGGCCTCGCCCATGGTGGCCAGGTCCTCCCGCCAATGGGTGAGATCAATGCCGCGGTTCTCCAGGCGCATGCGCTTGTCATCGGCCAGGGCCACGACGCGCACCTCCAGGCCACTTTCCAGGAAGCGGGGCTGCTGGCGCTGGATCTGGCCCAAGAGGCAGCCGCCCACGTTGCCTGCGCCGAAGAGCACGATCTCCAGGACCTCGCAGGTGTCGAAGAAGCGGTGATGCACATGGGCCATGGCCCGCTCGCCGTCCGTTTCCTTCACCACCGCGGAGATGATGCGCTCGCTGGACCCCTGGGCGATGGCCACCACGTTGCAGTCCACATCCGCCAGGGCGTCGAAGAAGGTGCCTGCCACGCCCACTTTCAGGTGCATGCCGTCGCCCACGATGCTTAGGATGGCAAGGCCCTCGGTGAGTTCGATGCGGTCCACGAGGCCCGCGGCCAGTTCAGCCCGGAAGGCCTCCTGCAGGGCTTCCACGGCCCGGGGGCCGTCCGGCGACTTCACGCAGAAGCAGATGGAAACTTCGGAAGAACTCTGGGTGATGAGCATGACCGAGATGTCCCGCCGCGCCAGGGCGCTGAACACCCGGGCTGCAATGCCGGGCACGCCGGGCATGCCGGAGCCCGTGACGTTCACGAGGACCACGTCCTTCAGGAAGGAGATGCCGCGGGGACCCCGGGCCGGCGTGGCCACGTCCTTCTTCACCAAGGTGCCGGGGTGCTCGGGCTTGAAGCTGTTGCAGACGCGGATGGGAATGCCCAGGCCGCGCACGGGCGTGATGGTCTTGGGGTGCAGCACCTTGGCGCCGAAGTGGGCCAGTTCCATGGCTTCGTCGAAGCTCACCTCAGGAATGGAGAAGGCATCCGGCACCACGCGGGGATCGGCGCTGAAGATCCCTTCCACGTCCGTCCAGATCTCGAGGAGATCGGCGTCCAGAGCCTGGGCCGCCAGTGCCGCGCTGTAGTCGGAGCCGCCCCGGCCCAGGGAGACGATCTTGCCTTGGGGATCGCCACCGAAGAAGCCCGGCAGCAGCCAGAGGCGCTTGCCGTTGGTGCGCAGGGGCTGGAACTGGGCCCGGATCTCATCGAGATGGGGTCGCGCCTGGATGGGATCGCCGTTGGCGATGATGAATTCCCGGGGATCGAGGTAATGGGGATCCAGTCTGCGCGCCTTGAGAAGCGCCAGCAGAATGGCGCAGGAAGCCCGTTCGCCGAGGCTCGACACCTGGGCCAGGATCGAAGGCGAGCACTCGTCCAGCAGCGAAACGCCCTTCAGGAGCCGATCGCACTCCGCCACGAGGTCCGCCAGTTCCTCCCGCAGGGGTGGGGCGTGTTCTCCCAGTTCCCCTTGGAGTTCCGCAATGGCCGCCTCGTGGATATCCCGGAACTTCTCCAGCAGGTGTTCGTTCTCCTGGCGGGATCCAGGATCCACGGCCTTGACGAGGAGATTGGTGACCCCCGCCATGGCGGAAGCCACCAGACACACGCGGTCCGAGACCAGGGCCCCCTCCACGAGATCCACGACGCTGCGCATGCGTTTGGCGTCGCCGACGCTGGTACCACCGAACTTCATGACGCGGATGGATTGGGTTTGGTTGGACATGGCGGCCTCACAGGTTGGAAGGGTGAATGCGAAAAGCCCCGCGTGGGATTCGCGGGGCGGAAACGGAAGGGATCGTTCTAGATCAAGCCGTCCACGCCCTCGACCGGGAACCGGTACCGGTACCCATGGTGCAGGTAGTGGACTTAATATTCAGGCCGCAGATCCCCATCCCGACGCCAATGCCGGAGGCGGAGGAAATCTCGTCAGCCGCGAAACACATGATCTCTAAACTCGCCCATCCATGGATTCGCGTCAATACCCAAATAGCTTATGCCGCCATTAGTGTCCACCTTACGATGAGGACCGGACTCGTTCCGAAGTGGAAAATTCCCTGCGACAATAAGGACCCTCTGGAGGTGCCCCATGCCTTTGCTTCTCGGCCATCGAGGCTATTCCGCGAAGCATCTGGAGAACTCCATGGAGGCCTTCCGCGCGGCCCTGGCCGCGGGCATGGACGGTTTCGAGCTGGATGTGCAGCCCACCCAGGATGGCGTCTGCATGGTGCTGCACGACGACGATCTATCGCGCACCGCGAAAGGCAGCGGCGTACTCCGGCGCATGAAATCCACGACACTGCCTCCGCTGAAGAATGGCGAGGAGGTACCACGACTGTCGGATGTGCTGGATCTTCCCGCCAAGCTCATCAACGTCGAACTCAAGGGCGAGCCCGGCTGGCAGCAGGCCCTGGCCGCCGTGGAAGCCTCGGAGGCTCTGGACCGCGTCCTCTTCTCCAGCTTCGAGCACAGCGAGTCGCTCCAGCTCTGGGCCGCCTGCCCCGCCGCCCGCTGCGGCTTCCTCTGGGAAACCGATGAAGCCAATGACCTGACCACGGAAGAACTGGACGATCTCCCCGCCGAACTCATGCTCCACCTACCCCTTCGGGCGGTTGCCAAGCGCCCCGACTTCTGGCGCCCCTACGCTTCCCGCATCGCCCTTTGGGGAATGAAGGTGCCCAAGGAGGCCGATGGGCTGGGATTTGCTCCCGCGATCCTCATTGCCGACGGAGTGTGATCAGGAGTGGTCAGTGGCCGGTGGTCTGTGGTCAGTTGTTAGGTGGGCGCCTATGGCGCCCCTCATTAACTGACCACCGACCCCTGACCCCTGACCACTCTGCTAGGATTGAAACCAGAAGCGAGGATCCGTGCGAGATCCTCAATCAGAACGGACCCGGAACCGATCCTTTGCGGACGGTTCTTGAAGCATCAGGGAACGGGCAGTCCCGCTGAATGCATTCCTCTACTTGGCAAGATCCTCAACTGGGTTGAGTGAACATCCAAAGGAGCCTCCCATGGCCGTCAACCTCAAAGGTCGCAGCTTCCTCACCCTCATGGACTTCACGCCCCTGGAAGTCCGCTACCTGCTGGACCTCAGCCACGATCTGAAGACCAAGAAGCGCCAGGGCGTCTTCAACTACCTGCTCAAGGGCAAGAACATCGTTCTTCTTTTTGAGAAAGCCTCCACCCGCACCCGCTGCGCCTTTGAAGTGGCCGCGCTGGAAGAGGGCGCCCACGTGACCTTCTTGGATTCCAACAGCTCCCAGATGGGCAAGAAAGAATCGCTGGAAGATTCCGCCAAGGTCCTGGGCCGCTTTTACGACGGCATCGAGTACCGCGGCTTCAAGCAGAGCGTGGTGGAAGAGCTGGCCAAGCACTCCGGCGTGCCCGTGTGGAACGGCCTCACGGATATCGATCACCCGACCCAGATCCTCGCCGACTTCCTCACCATCGAGGAGCACTGCAGCAAGCCCCTCAACAAGGTGAAGCTGGTATTCTGCGGCGATATCCGCAACAACATGAGCTACGCCCTGATGTACGGTGCTGCCAAGACCGGCATGCACTTCGTCGGCTTCGGTCCCAAGAGCCTGAACCCCGACGAGAAGATCCTGGCCAAAGTCCGCGAAGTGGCAAAGGAGACCGGCGCCAAGATCGAGATCACGGACAACGCCGATGAAGCCATGAAGGGCGCCGACGTGCTTTACACCGATGTCTGGGCTTCCATGGGCGAGGAGGCCCAGATCCCCGAACGCGTGAAGCAGCTCACCCCCTTCAAGGTCACCATGGAACTCATCCAGAAGACTGGCAATCCCGACGTGCTCTTCCTGCACTGCCTGCCCGCCTTCCATGACTTCGAGACCAAGCTGGCCAAGGAGCAGAAGGAGCTGGGTCACGATATCCGCGAAGTCACCGACGAGGTCTTCCGCAGCCGCCACAGCGTGGTCTTCGACGAAGCCGAGAACCGCATGCACACGATCAAAGCGGTCATGGTAGCGACCCTCTAACAGAAAACGGAACCGCTAAAAACGCGAAAACGCCTCGCGCACGCAAAAGATTTTTTTATTCGCGACTTTCGCGGTTCCAGTCTTTGATTCTTGAGGTATCGATATGTCCAAGAAAATCGCTCTCATCGCCATCGGCGGCAACGCGCTCCTGCAGGAGAAAGAGCGCGGCCTCCAGGAAGAACAGCTCGAGAACGCCCGGGCCTGCGCGGAGATGTTCGCCAACGTCATCAAGGCGGGCTTCTCCCTCTGCATCGTCCACGGGAACGGGCCGCAGGTGGGCAATATCCTGATCCAGCAGGAAGCCGGCGCCAACCGCATTCCCCCCTACACACTGGACATCTGCGACGCCATGACCCAGGGCTCTATGGGCTACATGATCGAGCGCTTGCTCATCAACCGCCTCCAGTTCATGAACCTCAAGACGCCCGTCACCTCCGTGCTCACCGAGGTCGTGGTGGACAAAAGCGATCCCGGTTTCCAGAACCCCACCAAGCCCGTGGGTCCCTTCTACAAGGAGTTCCGCGCCCTCGAACTCATGAAGGAAAAGGGCTGGCACATGAAGGAAGATGCCGGCCGCGGCTGGCGGAAGGTGGTGCCCTCACCCAAACCCCTGGAGATCATCCAGCTGGATGCAGTGAAGCTCCTGCTGGAATCCGGCCATTGCGTGATCGCCGGCGGCGGCGGTGGCATCCCGGTAATCCGCGACGTCTCCGGTTTATTGGTAGGCGTGGAAGCGGTCATCGACAAGGACCGCCTCTCCTCGCTCCTGGCCGAGCAGCTGGGCGCGGACACTTACGTGATCCTCACGGGCGTCCCCAAGGTCGCCATCGATTTCGGCAAGCCCACCCAGCGCTGGATGGATCGCATGACCGCCAGCGAAGCGGCCAAGCACCTGGCGGAAGGCCAGTTCCCGCCCGGTTCCATGGGTCCCAAGATCGAGTCGGCTTTGGCTTTCATCAAGGCCGGCGGACACGAGGTGTTGATCACCACACCCGAAGCCCTCGAAAGGGAAGACTACGAAAAGGTCGGCACCCGCATCGTCCGCGATTGACCGTTCAATCCGGTTGCTTGACCGACTGAGGCTAACCCTGGCAGGCGCGTTCCCGCTACATTGTGGGAGTGAACCTGCCAGGGGTTTTCATGCGAAAAGCCATCATCCTAACCATCTTGATTTGCGCCGGAGTGCTGGTGGGCTGGTGCAGCAGCCAGGCCCTGCAGAGGGTTTCCGTAGGGCCCCGCCCCATAACGAAACGCGGGCCCCTTCTGACCGAGGAACAGGTCTTCATCGACCGCTTCAAGGAAGCCAAGCCTTCAGTCGTCTACATCACCTCCATCGCCTTCCAGCAGGACTGGTTCTCGGCGGACGTCCAGGCGGTTCCCACGGGCACAGGTTCGGGCTTCATCTGGGACGAGCAGGGGCATATCGTCACCAACTACCACGTCATCGAGCAGGCCCAGGATCTAGAGGTCACGCTCAGCGATCACACCACCCACCAGGCCAAGGTCGTGGGGCTGGCGCCGGAAAAGGATCTGGCGGTGCTACAGCTGGTGACCCGTCCGGCGCAGCTCCGGCCCATTCCCATCGGCACCAGCGCTGATCTCCAGGTGGGTCAGCGGGTATTGGCCATCGGCAACCCCTTCGGTCTGGATCAGACCCTCACCACCGGCGTGGTGTCAGCCCTGGGCCGAGAGATCCAGAGCGCCACGCGGCGACGCATCTCCGGCGTCATCCAGACCGACGCGGCCATCAATCCTGGCAATTCGGGTGGTCCCCTTTTGGACAGTTCCGGCCGGCTCATCGGCGTGAACACGGCCATCC
>DCFP01000165.1:33530-33752 GCA_002319925.1 Holophagaceae bacterium UBA1801
CGGCGTGAACACGGCCATCCAGAGCACCTCGGGAAGCAGCGCCGGCATCGGCTTTGCGATGCCCGTGGACACCGTCAATCGCGTCGTGCCACAGCTCATCTCCAAGGGTCAGGCGGCACGTCCCGATCCCGGCTTCGATCCGCTTCCCGAGAACTACCGCGACTACTTCAAGGCTCCCGAAGGAGTCATCGTGCTTCAGGTGCATCGGGGCGGGGCCGCGCC
>DCFP01000165.1:34028-38846 GCA_002319925.1 Holophagaceae bacterium UBA1801
CGGGTCTCCAGGGCATCACCCGGTCGGGGCGCGGGTTCGTGCTGGGTGATGTCATCGTGAGCGCGAACGGCAAAGCAACGCCCGACATGGATCACTTCCTGGATGCCCTCGAAGCGGCGACGTTGGGCAGCACCATCCAGCTCGAGGTAGTCCGCCATGGGCAGAAGGTGAAAACCTCCATGCGGCTGGAAGCGGCAGCACCGTGATTGATCGCCTACAGCAGGTCGATCCAATCCGTGAGGTTGGCAGGTCTCTCCCGCATCGGATCCACGGGCTTGGTGACCCGGGTCCGCACCCGGAAGGGGACGCGCAAGGAGCCAACGATGGAAATCGGCTGCCTGACATCCATGGTCACTGTGCAAAGCGATAGCCCCTCATCGCTGAAGGAGTGCTCGATGGTGAAGGCATGCTCCTCCTCCATTACATCCGTGAAACCGCACTGAAAGGCCTTCCTGACCAACAGCTCCCGGGTCTCGTCATCGCTGCGGCCCATCGATGTGCGCGCCAGGAACTCCGCTTCGGACACCAGATCGAACCGTGCGTAGAGCAGGGGCACGAACTTGATTCCCGCGAAGATGCTAAGGCTTACCAAGGCCAGCGCCACGATCCGGCGCCACGGCTTCGAATAGACGTAGATCCAGACCAGGGCTGCGGGGTGGGCCACCAAGCGGTAGGCCACGCAGAACAACCAGAACACGAACAGGAGTTCGGCATGAAGCGCATCGAGAATCGTGGCCCACGGTTCCCGCCGTTTTGTGCCTTCCTCCGCCATGATGATCCTAAGCCCGAGAGACCATCATAGAACGATCATCCCTGCCTCCACAGGGGATCGAGCCCCAGCAATTGCTTCACGGCTTCCCGCCCTCGCGGCCCTGGATCCACGGTGAAGTCGTTCACCCNNCGCCGGCATCGGCTTCGCCGTGCCCGTGGACACCGTGAACCGCGTGGTGCCCCAGCTCATCGCCCGGGGTCGCCTGGAGCGCCCGGACCTGGGCTTCGAGCCCGTGGAACCGCGGCTGGTGGAGCGCGCCTTCGGCCCCCAGAAGGGCGTGATGGTGGGCCGGGTCCTCCGGGGCGGAGCCGCCGCCCGGGCCGGGCTTCAGGCGCTCAGCGTGGAGGGTCGGCGAGTCTATGCCGGCGATCTCATCCAGGCCGTGAACGGGCGGACCGTCGAGGACTGGGACGGCCTGCTGGATGCCGTGGAATCCCTGCCCCTGGGCAGCACCGTGAACCTGGACGTCCAGCGGGGAGAACGGAAGCTGCGGGTGGCGATCCGGCTGGAGGCGGCGAGGGACTGATCAGCCCTGGATCCACACCGGTTCGAGCCCCAGCAGTCGCTTCACCGCCTCGCGGCCCCGCGGTCCGGGATCCACGGTGAAGTCGTTCACCCAGCCCTGCACGTAGCGGCTGACCATGTCCCGGTCCATGCCCCGGCCAAAGGACTGGGCGTAGTCGATGCTCTCCCAGTGCTGGCTGCGCGCCATTTCCACGCTCCGGCGCATCAGGCGGGCAAAACGGTCCTTCACATCCTCGGGCAAATCCCTGCGGATCGCATTTCCCCCCATGGGCAGCGGCAGATCGAGGGATTCCTTCCACCAGGCGCCGAGGTCCACCACCAGATGGAGCCCGCGCTCCTTGTACATGAGCTGGCTTTCGTGGATGAGCAGCCCCGCGTCGAAGCGGCCCTCGAGCACGGATTCCAGAATCTGATCGAAGGGAACGAGCTGCACATCCAGCCCCGGCATCCACCTCTTCAAGGTGAGGTAGGCGCTCGTTCGCATGCCCGGGATGGCCACGGTCACGGAATGAAGCTCCGCGGGCATCATGGGTTTCCGGGATACCACCAGGGGGCCCGTACCTTCCTGGATACTGCTCCCAGCAGTGAGCAGTTCGTAGCGATCTTTCACTTCCGGATAGACACCGAAGCTGATGGCCGTCACGGGATACTCAGCGCTCAGGGCTTCCTGGTTGAGAGTCTCGATATCCTTGCGCACGAATTCGAATTCGAAGCCATCGGGATCCAGCCAACCCAGCGCCAGTGGCGCCATCATGTAGGCATCGTCGGAATCGGGACTGTGGGCGATCGTGAAGCGCATCATTCTTGGCCCGGATTGGCGTTTTCGAGCAGACCCAATTTGGCCTTCACGCGATCGATGGCCTTGGCGGCGGTGATGTAGCTGGCGTTCTCGTCCAGGGCGGCGCGATAGTGTTCGAGGGCCAGCTCCAGCTTGTCCTCCGCCTCGAAGATGCGCCCGAGGTTGAAATGCGGGAAGCAGTAGCTCTCGTAGCGCTTCGCCTTGAGGGCCATCCGCAGCCACGGAACCGCGTCCTCCGGCTGTTTCAGCTCGATGTAGTAGGCGCCGATATCGTTGTAGGGATTGCCGAACTCAGGATCCAAATCGATGGCGCGATGGCAGTCGGCGATGGCTTCCTCGAAGTCGTCCTGGGTGGAGCGGGCCCACCCGCGGAAGGTGTAGGCCTCCGCGGTCGGATACTTCTCGAGGGACTGGTTGTAGAGTTCGATGGCCTTGTCGATCTCGCCCTTCATGTGGTGCTGGTAGGCCTTGCCCACCAGTTCCATGGCTTCCTGCCTCTTTTCTTCACGACTCACGGGGACCTCGGGGAAGACAAGGATAGGTCAAATCGTGGCGCCGGGCATCATCGGAAAGTGGAACCACGAATCGCACGAATGGGAGAAAATCTTCACGAATACTAAGTGTCATGTACGGCATTTTTCGCGCGATTCGTTCTGATTTGTGGGATTCGTGGTTGCTTTCTGCAGCAACGGTCAGGCCCCATCCGGCTATCCTGATTCCATGGAAACGGATATCCCAGGAACCTACTGCCAGAGCTGTTTCACCTGGAACCCCGGGGACCGGGAGACCTGCCGGAAATGCGGCACGCGGCTGCTCATCGTCACGGGCGACCAGGGCTGGGAAGTGGAGGAGGAGGAATCCAGCGCTGGCGACGATCTGGACGAGCACCTCCTGGAACGCATAACCGGTTTGGAAGAAAACCTCCGGCGCATCGAGACCTATCTGGAAGCGGTCTCGGACCAGCTGGGCAAGCTGGAGCGCTCCGAGGTCATGCTCCGCAACGGCCTCATGTCCCTGGTGCAGCAGATGGAGGAGAAGGGGCAGCTGGATGGGCAGGCCTTCTCGTCCCGCTGGGAGGAGCTCGTCGAGGAGAACCTCCAGCTCATCAGCGCCCGGGAACTCTTCACGCGCTACCGAGCCAGGATCCTGCCCATCGCCAAACCGCGTTCCATGTCCCAGCTCAAGCGCTCCTTGCTGGAGACCTCGGCCCTTCTCGATTCCGCCCAGCTCTCCGAGGCCGCCCAGCGGCTTGGCCAGGCCCTGCCCCTGGATCCAAAGAACTACGAACTGATCTTCACCGTGGCGGCCTTGAAAGAAGTGGCCCAGGATTTCGAAGAGGCCGAGAACCTCGCCCATCGCGTGGTCCAGTTGAGCCCCCGGCACTTCGAAGCCTGGATGCTCCTGGCCAAGGTCCTGCGCGACGAGCCGGGCCGCGTGGACGGCGCCATCGAGGCCCTCCGCAAGGCCGTGGAACTCCGGCCCGATGAGGCGGAACCCAAGATTCAGTTGTGCGAATTGTTGCTGGACGAGGAGGATCTCCAGGGCGCCCTGGAAGCTGCCGCCGACGCCCTCAATCTCCAGCGGGACGGCGACACCCTTTCCCTGATGGGCGAAGTGCTCCTGGCCAGAGGCGAAGCCACCAAGGCCATCGGCGTCCTCAAGGAGGCCTCAGGCTACATGCCCGGAGACTTGATGGTGCGGGAGCTCCTGGCCGAGGGCTATATCCTGGCCGAGGAGCGGGCCAAGGCCTTCGCCATCCTGGAGGAACTGCTCCGTCAGCACCCCGGCGACCCGGATCTCCTGCTGCTCCTGGACGCGGAAACCCCCAACCAGCTTCGCTCCGCGCGCGGCGGCAAGGCCGAAGCCCGCTTCCTGCTTGACGATGCCGAAGGCTGGCTGAAGGACAACAACCTCCCGGAGGCGGAAGCCTGCCTGAAGAAGGCCCGCCGCAAGGACAAGAGCGAGCGCGCGGACTGGGTCGAATTGCAGATCGCCTTCCGGCAGAACGAACGGACCGGATTGCCCAAGGCGCTAGCCTTTGCCGCCTCGAACCGCCATCCCCGCCTGTGCTTCCAGGCTCTGCGCCTGGTGGTGGATCCCCTGATGGAGCGGGAGGACGAGGCCGGGATCATGAAGGCCCTGAATGCCTTCCTGGAGGCCCATCCCAAGAGCAGCGGCGCCTGGGAGGCTGCCATCATCCGCCAGGCGTACCGCCTGATGAACGGGAAGATCGACGCCGATGATCTGGCGGAAGTGCGCCGCCTCCAGAGCAGCCCCCTGCCCGGGCAGGAAGCCCGAGCCCGGACGCTGCTGGGTCAGTACCTGCTGGAGCTGCACAAACCCGAGGACGTAGTGGAACTCATCGAGCCCATCCTCAAGACGGACCCCACCATGATCAACCACTTCCAGCTGGGCACGGCCCTGGCTGCCCTTGGCGAGCACGAGGACGCGCTCCTGGTCCTCCGGGAAGGCCTGGAAGCCAGCGCCGGCGACCTCGCCGAAAGCCAGGCCGGGCTCCTGAAGAACAAGATGCAGGCCCTCATCCAGGATCTTGAGAAAAGCACCGATTAGTTAGGGTCCGGGCTTCGATCACAAGTCACGCGATTCGCGATCATTGGGCGTTCGGTAATGTTGACTTTTTTGGTATGGATTCCAAAATAGAACTGCTGGGAGTCGCCATGAATACATCACTGCAGCAGGTCACCAGTCAGGAATACAAGTA
>DCFP01000127.1:0-753 GCA_002319925.1 Holophagaceae bacterium UBA1801
CAGCGCACCGTAGGTCTTCAACGGGCCGCGTCCCCAGCCGAGTTCCGCGCTGTAGGGGATCACGATCATGTGCTCGGAGAAGACCTTGCCGAAGCCAAGGTTCATCATCCGCTTCTGGCGCTCCTCGGGGCTCACGCGAGGATTGGCAAGCTCGACATCGAAGTTGGTGAGGGTGGCGGTCACAGCATCTCCTTTCAGAGGGAAGCGGCGGGTCTGGCCTGGAGCAGGCGTCCCAGCCGGGCAATGGCCTCGCGGATGACGCCAGGCGCATGGGTGGAAAAATTCAAGCGAAGGCAGTTGGTGCCCCGCCCATCGGCGAAAAACAGGGGGCCAGGCGCGAAGCCGTAGCCTTGGGAAATGGCGGTCTTCAGGAGCTCGAGGGCCGAGAGTTCTTCGGGGAGCACGACCCAGAGGTGCATGCCGCCTTTGGGTTCCGTGATCTCGGCGTTGCGGGGGAAGTGGGCATGCAACGCCTCCAGCATGGCATCCCTTCTCTCTTTCAAGGCTCTTCGTAATCGCCCGAGGTGACGGCGAAAGTCTCCGCTCGCCAGGAACCGCGCCACCACGGTTTGCGATAGGGTCGGAAGGGCGATGCCGTGGACTTCCTGCACGGGTGCCAGGCGTTTAAGGAAGGGCTCCGGAGCGATGACGTAGCCCAGTCGCAAACCAGGGGCCAAGGACTTCGAGAAGCTGCCGATGTGCAGGACGTGATCGGCTCCGGGCAGCATGCGGAAACAGGGAACGGGCTTCCCG
>DCFP01000127.1:996-39239 GCA_002319925.1 Holophagaceae bacterium UBA1801
GCGGAAACAGGGAACGGGCTTCCCGTAGAAACGCAGATCGCCGTACGTATCATCTTCCACCAGGGGAATCCCGTGGGTTCGCGTGAGTGCCAGGATCCGCTCTCTCCGGGCCTTGGTGTAGGTGTCGCCCGTGGGGTTGTGAAAGGTTGCGACGGTGATGAGCAGCTTGGCATCGCCCTTCTGCAGGGCCGATGCGAGCCGGTCGGGGTTCATGCCGCTGCTGTCGACGGGCACGGGCACCGCTTCGCGGCCCAAGGCTCGGATGAGAGCCAATGCACCGAGATAGCACGGACTTTCCACCAGCACCCGGTCTCCCGGGATCGTGAGGGATTCCAGCACCAGGGCCAGACCCGCCTGGGCACCGGGCACCGCGCGCACGCCCCAGCCGTCCAGAACCGGCTCGCCCTCGGATTCGAGCCAGCGGACCACTTCCTCGAGGTACGCAGGGTGGCCAGCCAAGGGTGCATATTCCCAGGCCAACGGCCCCATCTCTTTCATGATGGCGCTGTAGGTGCGCCGTAATGCATCGCCGGGCAACAGGTCCGCAGGTGGAAATCCGGCGGAAAAGCTCACGAGCTGGCGGTTCTGGGCCCGCTCCAAGGTCTCCCCGAGCCAGGGCCCCAGCTCGTCCTCCCTCACCCGCAGTGCCGATCCCTCGTAGGGGAAATCGGGGGCGGGGAAAAAGGACATGGGTTCCGGGAGATGATCCGAAACGAAGCTGCCCCGGCCCTGGACCGTCCGCACCCATCCCGTGCGTTTCAGACCTGCGAGGGCCTTGAGCACCGTCAGGCGGTGGACCTGGAATCGCGCGGCCAGCTCATGTACCGCGGGGATGCGCATGCCCAAAGGCCATTCCCCCTGTTGGATCAGGGAGCGCAGGGTGCGTTGCAGCTGCAGATAAAGGGGACTCGCTGCACCCGGATTAAGGGAAATCACGGAGGCCATGGTGCTCAAAGTGTAGGACTCAACCCTGGAAATTCCATCACCGAGATGGTTTTTCACAGGCCATCACAGACCACTTTAACCGAGGACGTCTGTAATGGATATCTGTAGACCGACGCAGACTGCTTTGTCTAGACCGTCAGTGGGGGATTCATCGCTCAAAGGTCCAGGCAGGAGGCAATATCCTTCCTCAGATCCTGGATGCCCAGGCCTTTCTGACTGCTCACCCAGGCGATATCCGCGGCCTGAAGACCAAGTGAGGTTGCAATGTCCCTGCGCTGGGCCAGCTGCCGCGAGGGTTTCACCTGATCCGCCTTGGTGGCAACGATGCGATAGGAGAGATCGGTAGTCTGCAGCCAGCTCACCATTTGGTGATCCAGCTTGGTGGGACCAATCTCCGCATCCACCAGCACGAAAACCATGCGAAGGGTTTTCCGGCCGAGCAGATAGCCTTCGATCATGGTCTGCCAGGCCTTGGATTCATCCTTGGGTCCGGATGCATATCCGTAGCCCGGGAGATCCACGATCCAGCGATCAGGCCCCGTTACAAAGACATTGATGAGCCGGGTGCGGCCCGGTGTCTTGGAGACTCGTGCCAGCTGGGCCTGGTTCGCAAGGGCATTCAAGAGCGAGCTTTTCCCGACGTTGGAACGGCCCACGAATGCGACCTCGGCGTGACATGTGCCGAGCTGCATGACATTCGAGGCGGAAGTCACAAAGCGGGCGTCGTGGAGCGGCTGTGCCATCCAGACAGTCTAATCTGGATAAGTGAGAATCCAGGGAGGCACCATGACCCGTCCGACTTTTCTCGTCACGGGTGCCACGGATGGCATCGGCAAGCAGACAGCTTTGAACTTGGCTCGCACCGGCTCCCGGGTGCTCATCCATGGCCGGAACCGGTTCAGGGCGGAGGCCACCGTCGCGGAACTCAAGGCTCTCAGCGGCATGACGGAACTGGAGGCGGTGGCATGCGATTTCTCTTCCTTGACCCAGGTCCGGGCCTTGGCCGAAGAGGTCCGTTCCCGGACGGAGCGCATCCACGTTCTGGTCCACAATGCGGGCGTCTACATGAAGACCCGGACGCTCACTGAAGATGGACTCGAGACCACCTTCCAGGTGAATCACCTAGCGCCCTTCCTTCTCACCCACTTGCTGATGGACCGATTGGATACGGCAGCCGACACACGGATCGTAGTGGTGAGTTCCGTGGCCCATCAGGGTGGTTACGTGGATTTCCAGAACCTGCAAGGGGAGAAGACCTTCGACGGGTACAGCGCCTATGCCCTCTCCAAGCTGGCCAACCTTCTCTTCGCCTTCGAGCTGGCCGAGCGGCTCAATGGCACGCGCATTACCGTGAATGGCTTGCATCCCGGGGTCATCGGCACCAAGCTCCTCAAGGCCGGTTTCCATATGGATGGAGGCGATGTGGAGCACGGAGCACGCACCTCGACCTATCTGGCGACCTCCCCAGAAGTGGTGGGTGTCACCGGGCGGTATTTCGTGGACTGCAGGCCGACGGTCTGTTCGCACTTCGTGGGAGACGCCGTTCTCCGCAATCATTTCTGGGAACACAGCGAGGCGCTGGCAAAGCTCTCCCCGCAGGAACGGCTGGGTATTCCGGCGGTGAAAGCCTAGACCACGACCATGCTTGCGGGGGCGGGGAGATCGAAGCCCATCCGGCCGTGATCCAGGCCCAGCACGCGCTTGCGCATGCGCTGGATGAGATTCCGGTCATGGGTGGCCACCATCACGGTGGTGCCTTGGCCATTGATGCGCTCGAAGAGGGACATTATCTCCTGGGCGAGGTCGGGATCCAGGTTGCCTGTGGGTTCGTCAGCCAGCAGGACGAGGGGATCGTTCACTAGGGCCCGCGCGATGGCCACACGCTGCTGCTCGCCGCCTGACAGCTGCAGCGGATAGCTGCTCAGCTTGTGCTGGAGACCCACCATTTTGAGGGAACGGAAGGCGCGCTGCTTCTGTTCGGAAAAACTAACGCCCATCACCTTCAGGACGAAAGCTACGTTTTCGAAAACCGTCATGGTGTGGATGAGCTTAAAGTCCTGGAACACCACGCCCAGCTTGCGCCGGAGGAAGGGAATCTCTTTGGCGGACATGCTGGCAAGGCGATGACCCGCGAGGCGGATCTCCCCGCTCGTGGGCATCTGCTGCCGGAAAAGCAGCTTCAACAATGTGGACTTCCCCGCGCCGCTGGGGCCGGTCAGGAACACGAATTCGCCTGGATCGATGTGGAAATTCACATCCGCGAGCGCCGTGTGGATCCGGCCGTACTGTTTACCGACATGGGTGAGGGTGATCATGGAGAGATTCTATCGCTGAAGATCGCAGGGCGATCCTCGACGGGTGGGGCTGGAGGTCCTATCTCGGGGCGTAGGGATCCGGGTGGTATGGATCCTGCTCGTAGGGATTCCACCTCAGATAGGGTTCCACCTCGGGTCCGAAAGCTTCCTTGGCATGGGGCCAACTGGGATTTTCGGAACCGGTGGACTGTTCAGCGTTCATCCATATCCTCTCGAAACGCCTGATGGCGCGGGGTCAAGCCCAGGTTGGGAATGAATGAAGACGAGTCTAGCAGCAAAAAGCCGAGTCTTCCTTTTTTCACTCCTATTGATAGGGATCCGGGTAGTAGGGGTCCTCGAAATAGGGATCAGGCTTGTTCTGGTAGGGACGTTCGGATGGATGGCTGGGCCAGTTGGGTTCTTCCGGGGTTTCTTTGTCTCTATCGATCATGGGTCACCCCCGTGACACAGGGGCAGGAAAGCAAGACTCGGTCCATCAGGGGCGCTTGATGAGCTGCCCGCAGGCGGCCTGGATATCCCGGCCGCGGCTTTTTCGCATGGTCACGAAACATCCATGCTCCTTGAGCCGATGGACGAAGGCTTCGATCCGTTCCTCGTCAGGTTCTTGGATGTCGCTGCCACTGTGAGCGTTCATACGGATCAGGTTCAAATTATGGAACCGCCGCAACTCGCCCATCCAGGCCGCCAAGCGATCCGCGTCCTCCAGGGTGTCGTTGACCCCATTCATGAGGACGTACTCGATGGTCAATTTCTCCCGGTCCGCCAGGGGCCAGGCTTCGAGTGCCTGCCGCAAACGGGCCAAGTTCCACGCCCGGTTCACGGGCATGAGCCTGGACCGCAGTTCATCCGTGGTCGCGTTGAGGCTCAAGGCCAGCCAGGGCCGGGGCTCCAGTTTGGCCAGCCGCTCCAGCCCCGGCACGAGGCCCGAGGTGGAGAGGGTGATCCTTCGGGTGGAGATGTTCAAACCCCGCTCATGATTGAAGATCCGGATTGCCCGATGGACATTGTCCAGGTTGTGGAGGGGTTCGCCCATGCCCATGAAGACGAGGGTGACGCCATGGGGCTTGTCAGGCCCCAATGCGCGCAGGACCGCGATCACTTGGCCGACGATTTCGCCCGGGGTCAGGTTGCGGTGGATGCCCATGGATCCCGTGGCGCAGAACGAACAGCCCATGGCGCAACCCACTTGACTGGAGATGCACAGCGTCACCCGCGGGTTCCGGACCTCCCGGGGCATGTGAACGACCTCGATCCGTTCGCCGTCGGATAGTCCAAGCACGAGCTTGGTGCTCCCATCTTCGGAGGCATGCCGCTCAAGGATCTCCGGCAACCTCGAATCCAAGGCTTCGGCCATCCAGTCCCGGATTTCCCGGGACACCCGCGGATGACCCTCGACCCAAGCCCAGGGGTGATGGAACTGCATAAAGATGTGCTCTCCCCGGCCGGGAGCGCCTAGGGATTCGAAGTCTTCCGGGAGCAAGGCCCAGGCCTCGGGCTGCCCCTTTCGTTCCGGAACGGAGAGGTCCCAGGGATGCGAAGGCGATTCCATCAAAGGGTCAGATCCTGCTTTCTGATCTCGGCGCCCTTCCGGGTGCCGAGGGCCGAGACCGCCAGGGAGTCCAATCGCAGCACTTCCGACGCCACCCGGTGGAGTTCGTCCAGGTTCACGGCATCGATCTCCGCGATCTGCTGATCCAGGGTCTGCATCCGGCCCATGTGGATGGCCTGGTGGGCCAAGGTGAACATCCGGGCACTGGTGGATTCCTGGCTGAAGACCAGATTGGTGCGGGCCTGGAGTTTGGCCCGGTCCAGTTCCTCGGGCTTGATGCCGCCTTCTACCATGCGCCGGCATTCCGCCGCCGAGCGTTTCACCAGTTCGCGGGCTTTGTCAGTCGCGCAGCTGGCGATAATCTGCAGGGCACCGGTATCGCGGTAATGGGAGATGTAGCTGCCCACCTGATAGCAGAGGGCGTGCTTCTCCCGGAGTTCCATGAACAGGCGGCTGGACATGCCGCCCCCCAGGACGTGGCTGAGCAGATTCACCGCGATCCGGTCCGGATGCTGGTGGCCGCAGATGGGAAATCCCAGCACGAGGCTGGTCTGCTGCAGATCCTTCCGCGGGTGGTTCAGGAGGAACGGCGTCGGGGCGCTGGATCCGGCCTGGCTTCCAGGCACGCCATCGGGCAACCGCTCCAGGATCGGCTGGAGCATGGCTTGAAAGGCTTCCGGAACCACATCTCCGGCGGCCGCGATGAGCAGATTGGGAGCCCGGTAGGTCTTCTGGAAGAAGGACCGGGATTCCGCCGCTCCGTACTGTTTCACCTGTTCCCGCTTCCCGAGGATCGAATGCGCCAGGGGGGAACCCGGCCAGAAGTGAGCGTAGAAGAGTTCGCTCACCCAGTCGTCGGGCTGGTCCTCGCTCTGGGCTATCTCCTCCAGGATGACGTCCCGCTCCCGGATCAGTTCTTCAGGCTCGAATATGGGCGTAGTGACCAGTTCGCCGAGCAGTTCGACCAGGTCCGGCAGCTGCTCCCGCAGCACCTTGCCGTAGAAACAGGCCGTTTCCTTGCCCGTGAAGGCATCCACGTTGCCGCCCAGGCGATCCATGGCTGCGGCCATGACCTCGGGATTCGGGAACCGTTCCGTGCCTTTGAAGACGGTGTGTTCGATGAAATGAGCCAACCCTTCTTCCGCGGAACCCTCGTGGCAGGAGCCCCGCTTGACCCAGAAGCCCACCGAACAGCTGCGCACATGGGACAGGGGTTCGACCAGAATTTCCGTACCGGCTGCAGTGGTGGATCGGAAGAGGGTTCTTGGCATCCGGATAGTCTACCGTCCATGGACGATATCCCATTGGATGATTCCGGAATGCGATGATGGATCCAGGAGGCACCTTTTGCGGCTCATCGTATGGGATTTCGACGGCACGCTGGCGGACAGCCGGCCTTTGATCGAGGCGGGGATGGAACATGCCCTGCGGGGCTTGGGCCTTCAGGACATACCGGGCATCCGCGAGTCCTGGCTGAGCCAGGTGGGGCTGCCCGTGGAGGAAGGCCTCGAGCGGACCTTCGCTGACCTGGGCGTGGATCCTGCCGAGGTCCTGCGCGTGTATCGCAGCTTCGACTGGCTGGCCCACGAGTACCTGCTCAAGCCCTTCCCGGGAATGTCCGAACTGGTCCACGAGTTCCATGGCCTTGGCATGAAGATGGCCATCGCCTCCTCCAAGCGGACCATCCCCTTGACTCGGCAGGTGGCGACCTTCGGTTGGTCCGGCTGCTTTGATCCGATCGTCACCCCAGACGATGTCCGCATCGCCAAGCCCCATCCCGAAAGTCTGGAAATCTGCCTGAAGGCCCACGGGCTGGAACCCGCTGAAGCCGTGATGGTCGGGGACACGCCCTTCGATCTGGAAATGGCCCGGCGGGCTGATGTATCCGGCGTGGCCGTGGGGCACGGGTTCTATGGCCGGGAAGCGCTTCTGGCCTGCGAGCCCCTCGCCTATGCGGGCGACGTGCCCGAACTGAGGAACATCCTTCTTTCAATGGTGAAGTCATGACCCTGACGCATCTGGATCCCGAAGGCCGTCCGCGGATGGTGGACGTCTCGGAAAAACAGTCGACCCGCCGCCGGGCCGTAGCCGCCGGATGCCTGATCCTGGGTCCGGCCTGTGCCGAAGCCCTGGAGCGCGGCGGCGGACCCAAGGGTGATCCCTGGTCCGTGGTCCGAATCGCCGCAGTGGGTGGGGTCAAGCGGACCTCGGACCTGATCCCGCTGGCGCATCCCTTGGTGGTGGACGCTGTAAATGTTGACCACAAATGGGACAAAATCGATCGAAAAGCCTGGCTGCGCGTGGAAGTATCCATGGAGGGCCGGACGGGCGTGGAAATGGAAGCCATGGCTGGCGTGACGGTGGGGCTTCTGGCGCTCTACGACATGCTGAAGGCGGCTGGTCATGAAATGGAGCTGGGGCCGGTGAGGCTCTTGCATAAATCCGGTGGCCGCCGTGGAAACATCGACTGGCCGTGGGCTGGCTGCCCATGGCCGGAATAGTAGGTGGGATTCGCGGTTCTTTGCTATTCTTTTTGAGACTCGATAGCATTGTCCCTTCCAGCCCATG
Source organism: Holophagaceae bacterium UBA1801 (assembly GCA_002319925.1). GTDB lineage: Bacteria > Acidobacteriota > Holophagae > Holophagales > Holophagaceae > UBA1801. Next base: position 8,374 of record DCFP01000127.1, read on the forward strand.
GGGCTTGCCCCAAGGAGGCTTTCTTAGCCCAGACTTCCACAGCCTCGCTTGAGGATTGCCCATGCGTCTTGCCCCGATCGCCCTAGCCATTGCCGTTCTCGGAATTCCTCTCAGCCTCCAGGCTGCGAAGCCCATCAAGAAGAAGGTTGTGCACTCGAGTGTCCGGGTCCACAAAGCCCGGAGGCAATCGGTCGCCAAGGCCAGACCCGTTGAAGTAGCCGATGAGACCTCAGCCCGGGTCCCGGCCAACCCGATGCCTCCGATTCCTGCGATCTCGAGCACCGGCCCCGCCACCCTGGTGCACCTGGAACGGCTGCTGCCCGCCAGTGCCGACGCCTCGGTCCCCGTCAAGAAGGCCTACCGCACGGCATCGCCAGCGCCCCTTACATCCCAGGATCTGGCCCCGGTTCTTTCCCAAGGCACTGGCCTCGAATACGAGTCCGAGGTCGCGGCCAATCTGGGCTTCGAACCAGCGGATCCGAACCATTTGGACTTCCTCTGGCCCGTCGAGACCCGGAGCATCAGCTCGGCCTGGGGTCCCCGCATCCGCAGCAAGGTCGTGCAGGTGAAGTCCGCCGCGAAACGGCGGCAGGTCCGGATGAAGTACTCCAGCACCCATAAGGGAGTGGATCTGACGGCTCCCATTGGAACCGATGTCTACGCCGCCATGGATGGCCGGGTCGTCACGGCCGCCAAACATCGCCAGTACGGGAACTACGTGATGATCGATCATGGGAATGGCGTTGAGACGCTGTACGCCCACAACAGCAAACTGCTGGTGGAAGTGGGCGACATCGTCCGGAAGGGCCAGAAGATCGCGGAAGTGGGACGGACCGGCAACGCCACGGGTCCCCATGTCCACTTCGAGGTCCGGCTCCAGGGGCTTGCCCAGAATCCCCTTCCGATGCTGAATGATACGGAAGAGATTCCCACCGAAATGATGGCCTTGAACGGCTCCGCACCCGAGTCGGCGCAATGAAGTTCTTCCGCGCAACCCTGCTGGCTGCGGTGGTCCTTGGCTTCCAAGCGGCCGCGCCCTGCCAGACGACCGAGCCAAAGCCGGAACAGGGTGTCGTGGCTTCGCTTCTGACCAAGGCGAAGGATTATCTGGGAACGCCCTATCGTTATGGCGGCTCCACACCGAACGGCTTCGATTGCTCCGGTTTCGTGCGGTTCGTGTTCAGCAGTTTCGGAATCAATCTGAACCGCTCCTCCGTTGCCCAGGCGACCCAGGGGGATTCCGTGAGCCTGGATCAGATTCAGCCCGGCGATCTGCTCTTCTTCAAGACCCGGGGCCAGAAGGGTCCGGTGAGCCATGTGGGGATCTACCTCGGCGGCGGCGAGTTCATCCACGCGGGAGCCTGGGGAGGCCCCAGCCAGCGCGCGGTGAAGATCGGCCAGCTCGACAGTACCTACTACGCCCAGCGGCTTGTGTCCGCCCGCCGATTGCTTCTTGCACCCACCGAGACGCCTCAATTGCTGGACCAGCTGATCCAGCCCACCCCTCCGTCCCTGGACAAGGAAAAGCAGGCACAGCAATAATCAAGAGCGGAGAATCCGATGAAGCTCTGGCAGCCCCTGTCCATCCTGCTCGGTATTTCTCTTGCTTCCCTCGCCCAGGATGCTCCCCGGACCGTGATCATTGATGCCGTCGGCGACACCATGGTGGGCTCGGTCTTTCCCAAACGGGAGGCCATGCCGCCGGAGAACGGCCGGCGGATCTTCGAGCGGGTCAAAGAACTGTGGGCTGGCGCGGATATCGTCATGGGCAACTTCGAGGGGACTGTGGCTTCGGATCCTTCCGTGGCCAAGGCCCTGGGTTCCCATTCATACCGCTTCCTGATGCCGCCTGAGAGTCTGGCGATTTACAAGGACGCGGGCTTCACGGTGCTGAACGTCGCCAACAACCACGCCATGGACGCTGGTCTGCCCGCACGGATGGCCGCCCAGGCCGCCATGGATGCGGCAGGCATCGCCCATGGGGGGAGCTTGAACCAGCCGAGCACCGTCCTGACCACAGCCAGCGGGGTCAAGGTCGGGTTCATCGGGTCGGCCCCGCACATGGATTGCCTTCCTCTGGATGTGGTTCAGGTGGGCCAGCTCGTGAAGGAGCTGAAGGAGAAGCAGGGCTGCTCTTTGGTCTTCGTCTCCATGCACGCCGGGGCGGAAGGGGAAGCGGCCTTGCACGTGCCCAAGGCCCATGAAATGTATCTGGGGGCAGACCGCGGGGATGTGTACGCCTTCGCCCATGGCGTGATCGATGCCGGAGCCGACCTGGTGGTGGGTCATGGCCCCCACGTCCCAAGGGGCATGGAAGTCTACAAGGGTCGCCTGATCGCCTACAGCCTCGGCAACTTTGCGACCTACGGCATGTTCAACCTCAAGGGGATCGGCGGCTTGGGGCTCGTGCTCGAGGTTGATCTGCTGGAGGATGGCACCCTGAAGGGGCTGCGGATCCATTCCACCCGCCAGGACAAAGGCTCCGAAACCTGGACCCAGGGGATCGCCGTGGATGTGGATCCGGAGGAAGGCGCTCGCAAGCTGGTGGAAAAGTTGTCGAAGGAGGATTTCCAGACGGATCTTCCCAACTACTACCTTCCTGCCACGCAGCCTTGATGCCAGAAGTTCTGCCAGGAAAGAAGTTTGGAGAAAAAACCGCTTTTCTTTGATCTTTTTCTCAACCTCCGCTAGCATCAGTCCACTTCCGTCTGCCATGGGGTTCCCCCAAGGAGGCTTTTACAGTCTGAAAGCCCTGAGGAGTTTTCATGCGACTCACCCCGCTCGTGTTTTCCATCGCCATTCTGGGAATGCCCGGGCACCTCCAAGCCGCGAAGCCTCACCGAAAGGTGGTCCATCAGGTCAGCAGCGCGATCCACAAGGTCCGGCGCGGGGAAACCGCAGCGAAGATCGCCAGGATGTACAGCCTGTCGCTGGATGAGTTGTCCGCTCTCAACCCGAAGATCAACCTGGCCAAGCTCTCCGTGGGCACAACCTTGCGGGTGAAAGGGAAGCTGCCGGAAGCCAAGGTGGCCAAGGCTGCTCCCGTGGCAGCCCCGACCTCTGTTACAGCCGAGGCGCCAGCAGTGCCCATGGCACCCATCCCCACGATTCCCGCCAACGGCCCCGCCGTCCTGGTGCACCTCGAGCGTCTGATTCCCGCCACCATGAACGTCTTGCCCCCGGTTTCCCAGCGGAAATCGATCCACAGCCAGCCCCCATTCACCTCCGAAGACCTGGCGCCGGTGCTGCCCGCCAACGCTGGATTGGAATACGAATCCAGCCTCGCCTCCGAGCTGGGCTTCGAGCCGGCGGATCCCGATCACCTGGACCTGCTCTGGCCCGTAGGCACCCGCCGGATCAGCTCGGCCTGGGGGCCGCGGATGCGTACCCGGACGGTGCGTGTGGTGAAGGCCAGCAAGTCGAGGCGCGTGCGGGTCAGATACCAGGGCAGCCACAAGGGCGTGGATCTGCCTGCGCCCATGGGCACGGACGTCTACGCCGCCCAGGATGGACGCGTGGTGTTCGCGGGCCGGGACGGGGGCTATGGGAATTGTGTCTTCATCGATCACGGCAACGGCGTAGAAACGCGCTATGCCCACCACCGCCTCAATTTCGTTCAGGTGGGCGACGTGGTGCACCGGGGTCAGAAGATCGCGGAAGTGGGCACCACGGGGCATTCCACAGGCCCCCATCTGCATTTCGAATTGCGCCTGAACGGCGATTCCCAGAATCCGCTGGCGGTGCTCAACGACGTAGAAGAGATCCCGGCGGAAATGGAAGCCCTGAATGCTCTGATCACGGAGCCTCAGAATTAAGCTGGGTTGAACGAAACAGAATCCGTGCCGTTATCCTGGGAATTCATTCCGAGATGGAGGTTCGTCCATGGATTTCATGCCTGCCCTTGATGTGCTCCGCGCCCGCGTGCCCTTCGTTCCCGAGCTGGCCATCGTGCTGGGTTCCGGGCTGGGCGAGCTGGCGCACTGCGCTGAAGCCAAGGCGGGCGTCTCACTGCCCTTCACGGAATTGCCCGGCTTCCCCAAGCAGACCGTGCTCGGACACAGCGGCAGGGTCGTTTTCTGCGAGCTGGAGGGCCGGAAGGTGCTGCTCCAGGCGGGGCGCTTCCATTTCTACGAGGGCAATCCCATGTCCCTGGTCACCGCGCCCATGCGCCTCTACGGGCGCCTGGGCGTGAAGGCCGTCCTTCACACCAACGCCGCTGGAGCCGTAAACGCCGGATTCAAAGTCGGTGACCTCATGGTGCTTTCCGATCACATCAACCTGCAGGGCACGAACCCGCTGATCGGCCCCAACCTGGAGCCAGGACTGCGTTTCATCGACATGACCGAAGCCTACGAAGGCAACCTGCGCCGGCAACTGCATGCGGCCGCGAAGGCGACGAATCAGGTTCTCCGCGAAGGCGTCTACCTTGCGGTGACCGGTCCCAGCTTCGAGTCGCCCGCGGAGATCCGGGCCTTCCGGACCATGGGCGCCGATGCGGTGGGCATGAGCACGGTGCCCGAAGTGATCGTGGCCCGTCACGAAGGCATGAAGGTGGCAGGCGTCTCCTGCCTTTGCAACATGGCCGCGGGCATCCTGCCCCAGCCCCTCACCCATCAGGAAGTCCTGGAGGCAGGCGCGGCGGCGGCCCAGCGCTTCGAGGCGCTGGTGCGGGCCTTCGTGCGTGATCTGACTTTGTGACGCAATGCTGGCGGCGGTTCTCAGCGTACTGACCATCTTCGTCATCATCGCGTTGGGCTTCTTCCTGACGCGCTGGAAGTTCTTCGACGACGCCACGGGGCGGCTCTTCACCCGAACCGTGATCTTCGTGGCGCTTCCGCCGATGATGATCTACGAGCTCACCAACGGGTTCACGCGCGCAGAACTGTTAGGGGCTGGGCGAGGGCTGCTGGTCTTTGCTTTGAGTTATATCGGATGTGCTCTGGCCGCGCCTCTGGTCGCCAGAGCCAGCGGCGTGGCTGCGGGACGCCGTGGGACCTTCATCGCCATGTTCGTGGCCTCGAACACCATCTTCATGGGAATGCCCGTCAACCTCGCTCTCTTCGGCCCCGCCAGCGTGCCCTCGGTGCTGTTGGCCTACGCGGTCAATTCTTTCTACTTCTGGACCATGGGCGCTCACGCCATCGAATCCGACACGGGCCGCCACTGTCCGCTGCTCTCCTGGGACCACGTCAAGAAGGTCTTCTCACCCCAATTTCTGGCGCTCCTGATCGGCACCTCTTTGGTTTTTCTGGGGATCAAACTGCCAAGCTTCCTGGCTTCGGCGATGAAGCTCGTGGGGGGCATGACCACGCCGCTGTCCCTGCTGTTCATGGGCATCTCCTTCGCCGGTGTGACCCTCGCGGAAATCCGGCCTAACCGGGAAATGGTGGGGCTTTTCCTCGGGCGTTTCCTGTTGGCGCCGGGCCTCGTCTATCTGTTTTCTCTTCTGATTCCCATTCCGCCCTTAATGGTCAAGGTGTTCATGATCCAGGCCGCCATGCCCGCCATCACGCAGGCGGCCCTCGTCGCCAAGACCTGCGAGGTCGATCATCGCTACGCCACGGTCATGATCAGCGCCACGAACCTGGCGAGTCTTGCGGTACTGCCGCTCTTCATGGCCCTCTTCTCGGCGCTGTTTCCGGCCTAGAATTGGGCATGCCCAGGATCCGGATCCTCCCCGACCACGTCGCCAATCAGATCGCGGCAGGTGAAGTGGTGGAGCGTCCGGCGTCGGTGCTCAAGGAGCTGGTGGAGAACGCTCTGGACGCGGGCGCAACGCGACTGGAAATCCGCTGGGAGGATGGCGGCAAGCGACTCCTGGAAGTGGCGGACAACGCTTGCGGCATGGGCCGGGATGATCTCTACCTCGCCCTGGAGCGCCATGCCACCAGCAAAGTGCGCACGGCCGACGATCTCGCTCATCTCGACAGCTTCGGCTTTCGCGGTGAAGCTCTGCCCTCCATCGCCTCCGTGAGCCGCTTCGAGATGACCAGTGCGGAAGCTGATGGCGAAGGTCATCGCCTCCGCAGCGAATTCGGCGTCATCAAAGAAGTGCAGCCCAGTCCACGTGCCCGTGGGACCACGGTCTGCGTCCGCGACCTCTTCGCGCAGCTTCCGGCACGCAGGCGGTTCCTGAAATCCACGGACACGGAGCACGCCCATCTCTGGGGTGTCGTGACGCGGTTGGCCCTGGCTACGCCTGGCGTTCACTGGATCCTCCGTACGGATCGAAGCAGTGACCTGTCGTTGCCTCCAGTCGCGGATCCTGGATCGCGATTGGCTCCACTACTGGGCGAGAAGTTCGCCGAACTGCGGGGCTTCAAGGATGGTGAATCGCCCTGGGTGTTGCGGGGATACCTCTCGCCGCCGGAGCTAAGTTTCCGGGATCGCAATCACCTCTATCTCTTCGTGAATGGCCGCGCCGTGCGGGACCGCCTGCTGCTGGCCGCCTTGGCCGATGGCTGGGAAGGGCTCTTTCCCAAGGGTGCCTATCCTGCGGCCGTGCTCTTCCTCGATATTCCGCCGGAAGCGGTGGACGTGAATGTCCATCCCACCAAGGCGGAGGTCCGGTTCAGGGAACCTCACCGCGTCTTTCCGTGGGTGAGCCGCGCAGTGCGCGAGGTCTGGAACCAGCTGCGGGGCGGGTTCGCGTCGGTCCTGGAACTGCCGCCCAAGCCTGCGGAACTGGAGTACGAGAAGCCCATCCGCCCTCAGTCCACGCTGCATCCGCATCTGTGGTCCCAGGCGGAAGCCATGCCGGTGCTCATGGAAGCCCTTGATCATCGCCTCGACCAGGCCTATCAGACCCGTCCGCTCGAGTCGAAGGCGGCCGAGCTGGATTCGTCGGTGCGCTACCTCGGGTCCTTCGACGAGACGTATCTGCTGGCTGAAGTCCAAAGCGGAGGCGAGCCGGAGCTCTGGATCGTCGACCAGCACGTGGCCCATGAGCGCATCCTTTACGAGCGGCTCTTCCTGCGGCAGCACGTTCCCGCCATCCAGCCCCTGCTGCCGCCCAAGGTCGTGCACCTGGGTCCTGCCGCTCAGACCCGTCTGCAACCCTTCCTGGTGGAGATCAACCGCATCGGTGTCGAAGTCGAGAATTTCGGTGATGATGCGCTTCTGGTACGCGGCCTTCCCGATTTCCTCCAGAACCGTGAACCCCAGGACCTTCTGGAGGATCTTGCGGAGCGTTTGGGATCCCAGGGCAAGGTGGATCTGGATGCCTTCCGGAAGGAACTGAACGCCGAGCTCGCCTGCCGAGGTGCCATCAAGAAGCACCACCACCTGCCACCTGAGCTCGCGCTGCAATTGATCCAGGATCTCCAGCTCTGCGAAGTTCCCAACACCTGTCCCCATGGACGACCGGTGATCAAGAAACTGAGCCGCACGGAGCTGGAGCGGAGCTTCGGCCGCAGGCTTTGATCCGGCGGGAAATTGCTCAGTCCGTGAAGGACTGCACCTCCCAAAGGGCACGTTCCTTCACGAGGTCCAGGTTCAGGCGTTTGGCGGCCAAGTACAAGGCTGGTCGCGTGAGGCCAAGGGTGCGGGCCACTTCCGTGATTTGGAAGCGGTGCCGCTTGAGCGTTCCCAGGAGGAATTGCCTCTGGAAGGCCCGGGTCGCCTCGTCCCAGCTCTTCACTTCGATGGATTCTTCCTTCAGCTCGGGAAAGTGCGCGACCTTCAAAATTCCGCCACCACTGCGGAGCAGCGCCCGCTCGATGGCATGGCGAAGCTCGCGGAAATTGCCTGGCCAGGCGTAACGGGCCAGCGCCGTGGGCAGTCCCGGCGCGAGTTCAGGTGCCGCAAGACCCGCCTCCTTGGCGATGCGAATGGTGAGGCGGGGAATCAGATAAGGAAACTCGTGGCGGCGCTCGCGCAGGGATGGCAGGTGCAGTACGACGCCCTTGAGCCGATAGTGCAGGTCCTTGCGGAAGGTTCCCGCTGCCACCATTTCATCCAGAGAGCGATGGGTAGCGGCCAGGAATCGCACGTTCACCTTGTGGACCCGTTCGGCCCCCACCCGGCGGACCTCCTTTTCCTGCAGAACCCGCAGCAGCAGGGACTGGAGTTTGGGCGAGAGGTCCGCCACCTCGTCGAGGAAGAGGGTGCCGCCTTCGGCATTTTCGATGGAGCCCTTCCGGTCCCGATCGGCGCCGGTGAAGGAGCCTTTGACATGGCCGAACAGCTCGGATTCCATCAAGGATTCCGCGTACTCCGAGCAGTTGATGGCGATGAAGGGACCTGTCCGGCCAGAGCGTTCATGGATTTCATGGGCCAACAGCTCTTTCCCCGAGCCGGTGGGCCCGAGGATGAGGACCGGGAGCTGGGAGCCCGCGACGCGATTGGTTTCCACCAGTAGCGAAGCCATGGGTTCAGAGCCATCCGTGAGGAGAGATCCGGTTTCGAGAATGGGTTCAGCTTTGGCCTCTGGAACGAGACGGGCCAGCCAGGGTGCGATGATTTGGTGGGCCGATTCCTCTTCTGGGTGCGATTGTCCATCGACGACCTCAAACAGGTGCCCGACTTGGATGCCTTCCCAGACAAGAGAATGGCCGCACCAATAGCGATCGCCATCCCTTCGTGGCCCCAGCCCGCCTCCCGCCTGAAGCGCGGACACCGTCGCATCTGAGGGTCTGCAGCCATGCCCCAACCACTGGGAATGACCCTGGGCTTCCCACAGGATCCAGGTCGGTTGATTCCGGTTTTCGAGCCATGCCTGCAGCACGTTTTCGGGAGATTCCTCCACCGTCCGTTTCGTGGCGGGCCACAGTGCGTCCAACCGAAGGGAATACTGAGAGGACTGGATCCGGTCCGCGATCATCTTCAAGGATAGAAGTCTTTCGGGAGTCCGCTGCGCCTCGAGCTGCTCCAGCATCTGCAGGCCGATTTCCAGTTTGAAAGGCTGCGCTTGGCACGCGTGCCAGGTTTCCCAGAATTCATCCAAGCCACCGCCCGACTTTGCGCGTCTCAACGCCCAGAGGAGTTTGATTTTCGGATCGGCAGGTTCGCAGCGCGGCGCCGCGTGATCCGGCGAAGCCGTGAGCAGATCCCGCCAGGCACCCGGAACGGCGAGTGATCGGGCCTCCTCCAGCCAAGCCTTCTGTCCGGAGAAAAGGGCGCCTTGAACCAGAAGATGGGCTGCGGAGGGGCAATTGGGTTGTTCGCGCAGAAGGCTTCGGGAGAGATTCACGGCGCGGTCCCAATCTCCCCTGGCCGCAGCAAACTCGGCTTCTTCAATGCGATCCTCCCTGGCTTCCAGCGGTCCTCGAAGCTTGCGCCAGACCTCCGCGGAGGGGACATCCCCCCAGGAAAGAGCGGCGTCCACGGCTTCCATGGCCACTCGGCGCGTGCCTTCAGAATTTTTCAGCCGGGTGAAATGGGCACAGCTCCATTCGAAGGCATTCAAGGCTCCGGGGTAATCCATGGCCCTCGATGCACGCTGGCCCTCCTCCAGCCAGAAAATGGGGTCGGCGCAGGGATGTGCCGAGGTCCCAGGTGCTGGATATTCAAAGGTGGAGGAAGGAATACTCTGGGGTGGTTCAGGGAGAGGATCACCCAAGGCGGATGCGGGCGGCAGTAGAACTCCCAATGCCTTGGGGTGAGCGCCAAGCCCGCCGCTCCAAGCCCGGAGCCGGGGGTCAAGCATCCAAATTCCCTCGTCGAGCTGGATCGCCCATCGCTCAACTTGTTCGGGCGGCAGAGCGGACGGTGGCTCGCGCTGCACGAGCGGCTGAATGCTGGCCCAGGCCTCCGGTTCCAGGAGTGCCCAGGGCAGATCCATCGGAGGTGGGCCTTCCGGGAGCAGGATGCCTTCGGAGGTCGTGCGGGAAAGCAGAAACTCCCACCACCCTTGGGGAAGCCGGAGAATCCATGGCGGAAGCAAGTGCTCGAGAAAGGGCGGCAGAAGGAGAGTGCCTGCGGCATCGACGGCCCCGAGCACGGGAATCCATCGTGTCCGCAGGCCCCGGTCGAAGAGTACGGTGCCGAGGGCCATCCACCGGCTGCCATCGCCCCGGATCAGGGCTTCCCAACAGGAGGAAACCAGCCGGTTTTCTCTTGGTCCCTTCAAATGGGGTGAAGCCAGGGCATTGCCATGGCGCACCAGGGCGATCCATTCCTCCGGAGGAACCGGACCGAAACGATCCGGAACGTTGGAGGGCTGTGGGCCTTCAGGGCGCTTGGCGTCCCACGCGATTTGAGGCCATTTCCCCTCCCGGCCACCGAGGAGCCATGCCTGACTGATCGTTGCGAGTGCCCAGGCGGGATCTCCCCACCGGCGGCCCTTATCCAGGTTCCAGGGGGCTTTCCAGGAGCCCAGCCAGGACGCCTTCAGATGATTCACGGAGCGATTCCCAGCATCGCGTTCCAATCGTCCCAGAAGGTCGGCAGGGTTTTGGCCACACAGCCTGGATTCAAGAGTTCGCCGCCGCACCGCAGCGCTCCCACCGCCGCGGCGAAAGCCATGCGGTGATCGTTCCTTGGATCGAAGGGCGGGTGATTCCCGGGACGAGGACCTGGAACGATCCTCAACGTGTGGTCCCCCACCACCGTGGCTTCACCCCCGAGCCATCGAACCAGTTCCGCCGAGGCCTCGAGTCGATCGCATTCCTTGTGGGGAAGCGTTTGAAGACCCGTCAGAACGGAAGGTTCCGGCGCCAGGGCGGCGGTGGCAGTCAGCACCGGGCCCAGATCGGGACACAAATCAAGACTCGTTTCGAAACCACGCCGGAGAGGGCCTCGGACGCAAACCGTCTGGCTATCCAGCCAGTCCACCTGGCATCCCGCAGAGCCGAGAACCGCCAGGATGGCGCGGTCCCCTTGTGGATCAGCTGGGTCCAAGGGCGACGCGGTTATGGGCAGTCCAAGGACCGCCCCTGCGCACAGGAAGGCCGCGGCGCCGCTCCAATCTCCTGGGATCTGGGCATTCCTCGCCGTCAATGAATGGCCCGGAATGATCCACCTCTCCGGGTTGAGTTGGGCGGAACAACCAAACATCTCCAGGCAGTGGAGCGTGAGTTGGAGGTAGCTGGTAGAGGGAGGCGGCTTGAGCCAGCGCAACTGTCCCCCATCTGGCAGGCACGCTGCAGCCATGGCCAGACCCGTGAGGAACTGGCTGCTGGCGGAAGAATCCACTGCCAGGTCCAGATGCGAGATGGGCGACGGCACTGGGTGAAGGACCCCGCCCTCCGCAAAGCCGTTCCAGGACACGCCAAGCGTGCTCAAGGCCGAGAGCAAACCACCGAGTGGACGCTCGAAGAGCCGAGAATCACCATGGAAGTGGACGGGGTTTTTCGCCTTCAGGGCAAGCCAAGGCAGAAGGAACCGCAGCGTCGTACCGGATGCCCCGACCTCGAGGACTCCGGAAGGATTTGGAGCAGCTCCACCTTGAATGACCCAGGTCTCTCCCGCCCTCTGGACATGGATCTCAAGAGACCCAAGGCAGTCCCGCATCCGGCGCGTATCATCGGCCTCAAGCCCACCCGAAATGCGCGAACGTCCCGGCGCCATTGCAGCCAGGAGCAGCGCACGATTGCTGACCGACTTGGAACCGGGGACGGTGACCGGATTCAATCTGGCAGTGCGATAGGTCGGAAGGTGCAATAGCGATCCAAGAATGGGTTGAATGGAAATCTGACCAGCCAGGTTGAAGCTATGCACCGCCGAAGTATTGAGCTGTGACCTGGGTATTTACGGTCTTATCGTACTTAAAGGCGCCATAGAAATCGATGGTGCGAGTGTAGCGGAAGGAGACGGTGCATTTTCCCTGCTGAGTATCACCAACTTTGGTTGCGATGATGGCTCCAGGGGCTAATGCCTCAGGGATTTCCAATTCCCTAGCTTTGGTCTTTACCTGTAGCTCTATGGTTTCGACCTTCATCGCCCCAGCCCGGGTCGCCAGATCCTTGGCCGCGTCCTGGAGTTCGCTGTCGGTCCAGAATACCGGGACAGCTTTGATGGCAGCGGCTGCGACCACGGCAAGAACGACGAAAGTGACTACGCAGCCTACCTTGCCCTCTCCTCGCTGGCGGTGACTGAATCGGCTCATGGTTTCCTCCGGGTCATTGGTTCACGGCTTCAGATCTTCAAGGGCTTGTTTAGCCAGGATAGACACCATCGGGCCCTCCGGGCCAAAAAGTGTCGCCTGAGGATATTTCAAGGCTTGATTGAACGCCTGGGCGGCTTCCGAGAGGTAGACATTGCCAAGCCTCAGCAGGCAGATCCCAGTGTAGTAGTCGAGGGTGCCCTGGCAGACGCCCTGGACGGTGCTCATGCGCGCATCGCGGAGCACCTCCAGAGCCTTGTCGTACTGACGGAAGTGCATGAGGGCAAGGGCCTGATCGAGGCGCAGCAGAGCAGCATCGTCACCTTTGGCTCCCAGATACCTCAGGCGGAGATCCGCCAGCACGAAGGGATAGCAGAGATTCGAGGCGTTGATGGGCAATTCCACCGGCTGAGTGGAAAGAGCCAGTGTTGTGCTCGAATCCCCCTGTGTGACTGTCAACTTATCGCCCTTGAATTCCTTCAATATCTTGCGGAAGGCCTGGACCGAGGGCACGGGTTTGCCGTTCACGGTCGTGATCGCTTTCGAAAGTTTCACGCCAGCCTTCAAGGCCACGGCGTCCTCTTGCACCACCCACGGACCCGGCTCCCCGCTCACATCCAGCAGGGTCATGCCGGTCCAGGGTTCGGAGAGCGTGATTTGAGCATTCAGCTTCGTCACCAGCGATTCGAGGGGATCCGTCTCCAGGGGTTTGACGAGGTAATGTTCCTCCTCACCACCGATGGTGGACAGGATCAGCTCGATCTGGTGGATGGGTTTGCCAGGCACGGGCACGGCCAAGAGCGTCATCTCCGTATCCTTGCTGGCCTTCAATCGTTCTGCGGCATCCTGAGCGGATTCCTTGGGTGATGGCTGATTGTAGGCGACCTCCTTCAGGCGGTCGCCCAGGCCCAGGAGCATGTTCAGGATGCGGTCCCGGCCCGCGAAATCGTCGGTGTTGGCGAAACCCAGGAACGTCAGCCGGGGCTTGGGCCGGATCTGCAGACTGATGGCCTTGCCTTCACCGACCTCCACCCGCTGGGAAAAGCCGCCAGTGGCGAACTTGACCTGGAGATCATAGGTGCCCGAGCAGATCTGAAGATCGTTCACGGGCAGAGATCCGTAACTCTTGCCGGACAGGAACAACTCTCCACTGGGCGTGGTGCTGCTGATGGTGAGGGAGCCCTTGGAAGGCTCCAGTTTCATGGGCTCCAGCAGATGATCGGCGAAGGGCGTGGAGAATTCCTCGCCCAGGGAAACCCGCTTGGTCTTGAAGCAGGACGCGCGGACCTCGATGACGTGCTTGCCCGGCGTGAGATCCCCCAGGACGAAGTCAGAGGAGAGCTGCTCCGCGGTGAGACCCAGCTTCGCGGCCATGGGCAGGGCCGAGGCTGGGGCTTGCCCATGGGTGATGCCGACTTTCTTATCGTCCAGATAGATCTCGGCATCAGTGGGATAGGTATTGAAGGTCACCGTCGAGGAGGTTCTCGTGAGCGTGAAGTCCAGGGCCTTGTTGTCCTTGAGGGCGAGGTCCAGATGCTGCTCGAGGAGCTGGTATCCGGGTTTCGCGTACGCGAGGGTGTGGGCTCCCGGAGTTAGGAACTTCACGCCGCCGGTACCCAAGGAACTGGGTTTTCCATCCAAGGTCAAAGACCCGCCATCGGGGCTCACGGTGAGCTTCACGCGGCCGAGCTTGGCGGCGCGGAGGCCATCGAAGACGCCCTGCAAGCGGGCATTGGTGATGTTGCGATCGATATCGAAATCGGAATTGAGCGCGAGGATCGATTCCAGATCCTTCTGCACCCGTGCACGCTTGGCGGGGGTACGATCGTCCAGCACTGCGATCCAGTTGTAGGTCTCACAGAGTACCTGGACCCAGTCACTGCTCAGGCTGCCCGCCTTGGGTTCCAGGACCGCCAGTACCTGCTCGAAGCGGGAAGAGGCGCCATCCTTGTCTCCCTGGGTCGCCCACAGGGCCTTTGCTTGCTGGAAGGTTTCCTTCAAGGCCGGATCCTGGGCACTGATGGAGCCGAGGCACAGGAAGGCGGCGCACAGAAGGCGGACGATCGGGGAATGCCATCGGTTTCGCATATCAATTCAACCGGATCAAAAGGTCGTTGGAGCGATCGGCCAGGATGACGCCACCCTGATGATCCAAGGCGATGGCCCGGAATTTTCCGCTGATGCCGAGGGTCTTGAAGGTTGCACTCCTAAGCAGCGTGCCGTCGGGTCCCCAGATCGCGACCCCCTCGAATTCGCCATCCACGATGGCGGCGACGTGCCCGAGGGCATCGGAGCATAGTGCGACCACGTACTTGAAAGGCACCGGGAAGTCCTTGCCGTAAGGAATCGTGATGCGCGGCTGGCCGGCGGCATCCAGGAACATCAGCGAACGATTCGAATCCGATGCCAGCACCGCGCCTCCGTTTGGGAGGGGTGCCAAGCCCACGGCGCTGGGAGAAGGGATGGGGTGCGGATCGCCTTCGATGGGGAAGAAACCGATGGCCGAAGCCCTGGAATCACCCACCCAGAGGTTTCCCCAGGCATCCAGGAATGCACCGGTGGGAGCGGAAAAGACCCCCAAGGACATGAAGGTGCCGTCCTCGCGCACCAGACCCTGTTTTGCGCTGACCAGCCAGGTCTGATCGTGAGGTCCGAGCAGCAGCGCCTTGGCGCTGTGACCAGCCGTGCCCACGGGAACCAGCTCCGTGTCCTTGAGCAGGAAGGCCTGATCCGGTCCGTCCTGGTAGATGATGAGGCTTCCAGAGGGCTTGACTGCCAGCAGGATGGGGGTCTTCAGCCATTTCTGTTTTCCCTGGGGCCAGGGTCCTTCGGATTTCAATGGAGGTTTCTGGATCCTGAACTTGACCCGGACATCGATCCTCCAGGCAGCCTCGGCTGCTTCAGGCGATTGTGGGAACTGATTCCGGATCCCTTGCAACAGCCGCAGACACCCAGGCAGATCGCCCATGAGGTCCAGCACTTCGGCCGCCTGGAGCTGGGCCTTGGGCGCGATCGTGGCCGTGGGATCCAGCCGCATGACCTCCGTGAAGTTCTGGAGAGCGCGACCCCACTGGCCTTGGATCTTGAACGCGAGGCCAAGCTGGTAGCGGGCTTCCTGGACCGCGGGATGATCGGGGAAGAGGTCCAGCACCCGGTTGAACTCGGCCATGGCCTCTTTCAATTCCTGCGGTTTGTGGCTGTCGGCGGCGAGGATCGTGCCTCGCAACAGCATGCCCTCCGCGGCATAGGGCGTCTTGATGTGATTGGCCTTCAGCTTGTCGAGGAGGGGCAGGGCATCACCGGGCTTGTTTTCCACTTCCACGAAGTGCCGGGCCATGCGCAGCAGGGCCTGGGCGGCGAAGGGGGACTTGGGCGAGGACTGGAGCAGCTGATTCCAGGTTTCGAAGGCTTCCGTGTAGGACTTGGTGGTGTAGGCGCGTTCGCCGGATTGGTATAACCGCTCCGCGATGTCTTCATCCTGAGCCCCGAGGGCCAAGGTTATGGCGAATACCAATGAAAGCAAACGCGTCCATGTTGGGAGCGAAAACATGATGGCCTCGAAAGGGTCGTGATGAACGTGATTCGACTTCGAGTCTAGCCCATGCGGACGGAAACTGAATCAAGACTCCAGAGCCCGCAGGAGCTGTTCTGTGGGGTAGGGCTTGAATAGGATGCCCAGCAGCCAGGGGACGTCGGCGAGGTTTCCCAGGTCCCGGTTGGAAGTGGAGAGTAGTACCAGTCTGAATCGCTGCTGCTCCCAGAGCGATTCCAGCCATGAACTCATCTCGCCATCGGCGTCCTGGCTTTCGGTCAAGATCAGATCCACGGGTTCTTGCGCAACGATCTCCGAGGCTTCGTGGCGGTTGCCAGCTTCATGCAGTTTCCACAGACCCGTGGCAGATAGTGATGAAACCAGGCGTTTCCGGAAGAAGGCACTGGGTTCGATGACCAGAATGGACTGGATGGGAGCGCGTCGGTTCAGATCCGCTTCGGAGAGACCGAGACTGAACAGAGCCGTCCTGGCCGCGCTCTTGAGCCCCAGTCCCGTGGCCCGCTGGAACACGCCCCGGATGGGCTCGATGAGATCCTCCTGGTGGGTAATGCCGCCGATCTCGCACAAATGGGCGATCTCGCGCCACTCGGCGTTCTTGTTCGACAGTTCCTTGCGGACGAAATCCGCCAGCTCTCGCGCCAGCTCCGGCCGGATGATCAGCTCGGGATCCTGCAGGGATTCCCGCAGAGCCAGCAGGGCTTCCACCCGCTTGGGCCCCTTGGCGGGCAAGGTCTGCAGGTAGCCCTTGATCTGGACTTCTTTCTTCGCGATGAGCCCCAGACTGGCACTGCGGCGGCCCAGTTCCTTGATGACCGCGGCGACCTTGTCGTTGTTCTCCCGGTCCCAGTTCTCCTTGGTCCGCATGTGGAAGAGGAAATCCGAGAACTGATCCTTCAGCTTTTCGTAAGAGCCCTTGTCGAAGGCGTAGAAACCTTGCATGGCCAGCATGGCGCGCAGTCGCTGCCCTTCGCCTTCGCGCTCGTCGAAACAGCGCTCCGCCAGATGCATCAAGGCGGGGACGTGCTCCACGGGCAGGGGCGTATCGAAGGCGGGGAAGGCGTGCAGGGCTCCCTCGAGGGCCAGGATGAGCACCTGGGGCTGTTTGAGTGCCAGTGATTTCTGCAACAGGCCGATGGAGGCTTCGGCGGTGCCCATGAGCCCGAGAACTTTGGCCAGGGCCAATTGCAGATTGAAGGGTTTCCCGTCGTGCAGCATCTCGAGCACGATGGGCGTGCCCGCGGGGTACCGGATATTGGCCAGGGCTTCGACGGCTTCCACCAGCACATCGTCCCGGGAGTCTTTCTGGATGAACTCCACCAGGGGCTCCGCCGCCAACCGGGTACGGTTTTCCCCGAAGACCCGGATGGCCAGCCTTACCTGATCGTGCTGCCCGGATTCGAAGAGCTTGATGAGGGCGGGGAAACTGGAGGTCAGTTTGCCCAAGTGATGGATGGCCAGAGTGCCCACCTCGACGATGGGATCCTGCATGGCCTTGAGGAAGAAGGGGACCAGGGCGTCGTCTTCCCGGCTGCCCAGGGCGTTGAGGTAGCGCTGGCGACGGGCCAGATCCGGATCGGCCAGGAGTTCGTCCAGGATGCTGGTCTCGGTGGCGGGAAGCAGATTCAGGAAGGCCTGGATGAAGCCGTCACTGCCCAGGCGCACCCGGAAGATCTCCACGAGGGCTGGGCAGATTTCGGGGAAGGAAACCGTGCCGCAGCTCACCCGATAGGCCAAGGCCTCAGCCGCTTGATCGCACAGAACATTGAGCTGGGGAACTCTTACTTCTGCGGAATCGGCGGTCTCGGATTGGTAGGCCGAATAGCGGGCAAACTTTCCCTCCACCAGTAGGGCCAGGCACTCCAGCAGGAACCGGTCGAACTGCCCCTTGGCCTCGGTTCGAAGCGGTTCCAGTTCGGAGCCAGCCTCGGGGTTCTCCTCGCTGTTGGCCCGTTCGAGGCAATCGGATATGTCCGGAACCCGGTCCTGGAAGCGTTCCAGAACCAGCCGCAGGAATTCCGGTTTCGCGGAACCCCGCGCCAGAGTCAGTGTCCGGCGCTGGACCTCCACGATCTGCTGCAGCTCGAGGTATTCAAGGCGGGTCTGTTCCAGGAGATCCAGCAAGTACTGGGTAGCCTCGGCGGCCTTGAGGGAAGCGATGACCCGCATGGCCAGCCGCTGGATGAGCGGGTCCTCGTTGCGGTGGGCGTCCACGAGGGAGGCCAGGTCTCCGGGTTCGGCACAGACCGCGAGGATCTTGGCTCCCTGGGTGGAGAGCTTGGCGTTTCCTTGGCCTTCCAGCAGCCGGCTGAGGTAGTAGCCTGCCGATTGCTGGGGTTGGAACTGACTCAACTCCCGGGTCAGGATCACCTGCCGGTCGGGGTCGTTGCGCAATGTCTGCAACTGCTTCAGGGCTTCGTAGGCTTCGCGGGTGGCGATCACACCGAGAGCCGCGCATCCCTCGTCAAAGACCCCCAGATCCGCCTCCTGCTGCAAGGCCTGGAGCACGAAGGGTGTCCACTCGGGCCAGTCGAATTTGGGAATCAGCGAAAGGATGGCTCTTCGCAAGCCCTTTGGTGCTGTGGTCTGGATCAGGCGCCCACCCAGTTCCCGGAAGAGCTGTTTCCGGTAAGTCTGCACAAGGTGGGTCAGCTTTCCCGCGAACGAAGTGTCTTCCGGAGAAAACTCCGCCAGAAGAACACGAAGGGTGTCCAAAGGCGTCTGAGGAACGGTCCGGTGCAGGTTGACCATGGGCATTATTCTCTTCGGATCAACAAACGTGGATGGATGAGTTTAGGAACCGATCCCTGTTCGGGCATCCCTTTCTTTCTTCCCGGGTCCATGGCGGGTGGCTGGGCATGGACGGTCCATGACTTTTCAAGGGACCCTGGACGCGGAAGCATGGTTCCATATCCACGGACCCCAAATTCCATGACCCTTACTACGGAAACCAACAATCCCTACGCAGCGCCGCAGTCGGAAGTGATGCGGGATGCGGAAAGGCCCGAAGGCGTGGTTCTGCCCTTTGAGGATCCCGCCTGGACATCCTTCGGCAGGCGGATCTCCGATACCTTGAAATGGTTGTACCTGGATTGGGAAAAGGCGAGTCAAGGATTGAGGCGCAACCTGGGTTTGGGCGCACCCATCGGCTTTTACGGGCTGATGGCCCTGGTGCCCGCGATCCTCATCGGCCTGCTGGCGATCATTGATCCCATCCAGCCCTTCTGGCGGGTGTGGATGGGGGCGCCGCGCCCGGTCCAGCCATCCGGAGCCGCTCTCATTGTTGCCTTGGTGACCGTCGTTCTGGGAGCACCCGCCTCCGCTGCGATCGGCGTCGCTGTGATCGGCCTCTGCAACCATGCAGGGCTTTGGCTCGTGAAGGGCACCCGGGAGGGACTGGGCCTACTGGTGACCTTCCGAGCGGTTCTCTATACTTCGGCAGCGGTCACCTTCCTCACCCTGCCGTTCAGTCTTTTGGGGCATCTGCCAGGGCGCGTGGGTTCGTACATGCTCGTGCCCTCCCTGCTGATTTCATTGGCGGCCAGCTTCTACAAAGGAACACTGCTGGCCAAGGCGCACCGGACCCAGGTCTGGCGCGGGATCCTGGGTGTATGGCTGCCCATCCTCGTCTTCGGGGGTCTTGCGGCCGTCTGCGTCGCTTCGATCTGGTTCCTGGGCGGAGAGGCCTTCCAGAGGGCCTTCCTCCACAGCCTTCGCGGTGGGAGGTAGCGTGCCACCGTTGAGCCAACTCTGGCGACGGGCCATTTCGCCTGCCCAGGGCTTCCGCGAACTCGCGGCGGAGCCTGTCTCCATGAGTTCCACCGTGGGCCGCCTCCTGCTGCTACGCACGCCCGTGGCCTTTATCGAAGGCCTCTTGATGTATTGGAGTCTCCTGGGCATGTACCGGAGTGTCACCGATATGGGAAGTCCCCTATGGGGCATGATTTTAAACGCCCTGCCGCCGGAGATGAGCCCCGACGATATCCAGTACTTCCTGCGGAACGCTCCGGCCTTGCCCCCCCTGGCCCATGTGTGGCCCTGGGTGCTACTCGCCGCGCCCGTCTATGTTCTGAGTCTGTGGCTCCATGACGCCGTCTGGGATCATGGGTGCCTCTGGATGCTGGGAGGCTTGAAGGAGAAGCGAGGCTTCCGGATCTCCCTGATCGCAGATTCGGAGGCACTCCAGGTAGGCGTATTCGGTGCTGCCCTTGGTCTGCTTTCAGGACTGCCTGGCATCGGCTGGATCCTCTCTCTGCCTGTGGGGCTGGTGGGAATTTATTTCTGGATCCTCCGCGGCTTCGCCCTGGCGGCCTTTCATGGCTGCCCCACCTGGAAGGGCGTTGCGGCCACCATCCTCCACGTGGTGATCGCCGTGTGCTGCCTTTCCGCTTTCGTCATGCTGCTGTTCATTCTGTTCACGCAGGCTGTGGGATGAGGCGGATACCCTGGCTGGCCCTTGGGATCATGGGGACGCTCTCGGCTTTGTTCGTCGGGGCCAGGCTGCTCCGGAACTGCCCGATCCCCTTACCGGAATGTCCACTCAAGGCCCACCTCGGCATCCCTTGCGCCACCTGCGGGCTCACCCGCTGCGTGATGGCGCTGTCCCAGGGGCGATGGGCCGAGGGTTTCCACTGGCACCCGGTGGCCGTGATCCTCGGGCTGATGGCCCCGCTCGCCATCCTCTGGG
Organism: Holophagaceae bacterium UBA1801; assembly: GCA_002319925.1. Lineage (GTDB taxonomy): Bacteria > Acidobacteriota > Holophagae > Holophagales > Holophagaceae > UBA1801. Next base: position 28,654 of record DCFP01000127.1, read on the forward strand.
ATCTGCGACGGGCCTGGTCGGGGCGTGCCTATCCCCCGCTGCCCGAATCCCTGGCCTGGCGTCTGGGCGTGGCGGGATTCCTCGCCGGGACTTGGCTGCTGCAGGTAGTCAGAGGAATCTGAGCGCTAGAGCTGATCCAGAAACAGGTGGATCACGGGGACCTTGTGGCGTTTGCCCTTGGTGGCCTGCATGATGCTCGTGACCGACATGCCCAGGCACCACAGGAGCCAGAGGGGCAGCACGAACCGGCTGGCCAGGATGCCCAGGATGGGAAACAGGCCCAGGATGATCAGGGTGAGGGTGATGACCACTTCCACGAATGCGAGAAGCACGCCTTGGCGAGCGTGCCAGAGCAGTTCCTCGTCGTCGCGGTTGCGCAGGTATGGCAGGAAGGCCCAGGGCCCCGCGTAGCAGAGGATCAGGTTCTTGAGTCGTTCCCCCTGGTAGAGAGGGGTGGATGCTTCGAGCGGCACGGTCAACCTCAAGAGGCAGAATAGGTCACAGTCCGCGCAGGAGCAACAAACCGGCCATAAGAACCATCACTCCGGCGAAAATCTTTCGGAGCTTCGGACCACGGATTCGCGTGGCCATGCGCGCGCCCAGGTAGGCGCCGATGAGAAAGCCCACCGCCAGGCCCGCCAGAATCATCCAGGGAAGGGTCGTCTCCCGCGCATAGACCAGAACGCCGGGAAGACCGATGGGGGGAAGCATCATGGCGAGGCTGGCCAGCTGGGCCTGGTGCTGGGGCATCTTGAGCCGCCAGACCATCAGCGGGTTCATCAGGAGCGCGCCACCGATGCCCATGAGACCCGAGGCGAAGCCGCCGGAAAGACCGATCAAGAGCCCCGGCAGCCAGATGTTGCTGAGGGGTGGCAGCGCGAAATCCAGTTCGTCGTGACCTTCGGGCATCTTCAGGAAATACATCCGTGCGGCCAGGAACAGGAGCAGCAGCAGGAAGAGGAAACGCAGGGGGGTCGAGGGAATCAGATTGGCAGTCTTCGCGCCAAACCAGACTCCGCCCATGAAGCCGCAGATCAGGCAGCCCACCAGGGGCCAATGGATCGGGACGCCGCGCTTCCGGTAGTGCAGCACGGCAGGAAGGCCATTGGGCAGGAGCAGCGCCGCCAGGGTGATTCCCTGGGCCTGGTGCTGGTCCAGCTTCAGAAAGAAAGCCAGCAAAGGGATGAGGATCAGCCCCCCGCCCACGCCGAACAAACCGGCCAGGGTCCCGCCGCCGATACCCGAACCCATTCCAGCCACGAATTCGACGAGGGATGTGTGCATAGGTCCGCAGTGTACCCCATGCCCGGCGCCGCTCATGTTCCAATGGAAGGGACAGGTCAGGTTCAAATGTTCATTCCCTTTTCCGATGATGTGTTGCTCGATAGCCGAAGGGCCGTGGTTCTTCCGCGGCAGGAGACCCTTGTGCTCGCGGATTTGTTCCTGGGCATGGGCGCCGCCCGCCGAAAACGGCCGGATCTGCTGCCGGCCTCCCAGCAGAACGACATCTGGGAGCGGCTTCTGGGGCTGCTCGATGACTACCGTCCCAAGCGTGTGGTGCTGCTGGGGGACATCAAGCCCAACCAGGGCACGCTGGAAGAAGACGAAGAGCAGGAATTGCGCATGCTCTTCAGGAAGCTCCAGTCCCAAGGCCGGGAGGTCGTCCAGGTGGTGGGCCACCCCGAGCGGACCTGGGGACCGTCCATGGAAGGCACCGGCGTTCAGCCTGTGGATGCTTATCGCGTGGGCTACAACACCCTGATGCACCGGCGGCGCATCTTCGTGTATCCGAGGCACGATCCGCCCCATGGCTTCTGGATCAACGGCGGCCTCCATCCCTTGTTCGCCGTACCGATCACCGGCGCGGATGGCCAGGAGGAATGGCTCCGGTATCCCGCCTTCCTCTACACCGGTTTCGCGCTGGTGATGCCGCCCTTCGTATCCTACGCCCAGGGCTGGGAGGTCATGCAGCCCGAGCGGCTCCCCCGCCAGGCCCGGGCCTGGAAGGTGCTCGGCGAGCAGCTGGCGCCCCTCTCGTTGCCGGACCTGCCCCCACCGCCGGAAAGCCTGAAGAACCTCGCACGGGCCCAGGGGAAGAACCGGAAGAAGGATGGGCGCGGGGCGGAACCCGACGAAGGTATCGACTGATCTGAAAACCGCAATGACGATCAAAACGGCCTCAGAGGGAATCACTACCTTGTTCCCAGGAGGCCTGTCCCATGCCGGAAACCCGCGCACTGTCCCATCTCCGCCTGGACCGTTTCACCGAGCCCGGTGAATTCGAGCCGACATCTTCCGCTGTCATCGCCACCTACGGGCGAGATCCGCTGAGTTTGGCTCGGGCGACACGGGACCACATGGTCCACATCCACTGGCGGCAGAGGTACGGACTGGAGATTCCCCAGCCTGCGGCCATGGAAGAAGCCAGTCTGCGCACGGTTCGCGAGAAATGGGCCCGGCTGCTGCCACGCTTGCAAAGCCAGCCCAGCCCACTGTCATACCAGCGACGGTTATTAGGAACCTGCCGCGACTTCACCCTCATGCACTGTTCCCTGCTGCGCCAGGCAGGCATTCCGGCCCGCGCCCGCTGTGGTTTCGCGGACTACTTCCTGCCCGGCCATCGGGAGGACCACTGGATCACGGAGTGGTTTGATGCAGCACAGGATCGCTGGGTCCAGGCCGATGCCCAGCTCGACGCGCTAATGATCGGGACGCTCAAGATCGCGTTCTCGCCCGATGATCTTCCCGGAGGGGTCTTCACCACGGGCGGCGAGGCATGGCTTCGCTGCAGGGCGGGCGATGATCCAGAGCGCTACGGCATCTTCGATATGAAGGGCTGGGACTTCCTCAAGGGAAACCTGGTGCGGGATCTGGCTTCCCTGGCGGGTTTCCCGATGTGCCCCTGGGACTTCTGGGGCATCATGCTCCAGCCCTTCGCCTCGCTGTCTTCCTCTGATCTGGATTTTCTCGATGAACTGGCGCGAGCGCTTCCTGCGGGCGTGCGCACGTTTTCTGCCGAGCGGATGAGGGATGCGCGTGTGGCTTTGCCTCCGGTCATCAAGACTCTCTCTCCCCAAGGTGCCTTCATCGATCTGGATATCTCCGCTCTGCTCGGGTGATACCGTAGGCCCATGCACGATCAGGGCTGGGTGGAGCGCGTCGGACGCGCCATTGATTTTCTCGAGGATCATTTCCGCGAGCCCGTCGAGATCGCTGAGGTCGCCCGCCGTGCGGGTTTCTCCCGCTGGCACTTTCTCCGCATCTTCCAGGCGGCCGTGGGCTACGGGCCCGGGGAGTACCTCCGTTGCCGGCGGCTTGCAAGGGCGGCGGGAGAACTTCTCTCCACGGACCGTCGCCTCATCGATATCGCCCTGGATCATGGATACGAGTCCCAGGAAGCCTTCACGCGGGCCTTCCAGCGCCAGTACGACGTCACGCCGGCCTCTTTCAGGCGCAAGGGAATACCCGATTCACGATTCCGGCCCTTCGATCCGCGTCTCGAAACACGGGTTTCAATGACTGTTCCGGGATCTCCGATCGAGAGGTGGCACGAGCCCTTCCGCCTCGTGGGCATGGGTGTTTCCGCGCGAAAGCGGGCTGGTGAACATCTGAGCGCCATCCCCGCGCTCTGGGATAGATGGCTGGGAGAACGGCTCTGGCATCATATTCCGGGGTCGATGGAGAATGGGACCACTTACGGAGTGTGCCGGGAAAGAGCCGGTGGTTCGGATATCGACTACCTCATCGGTCTCCGCGTGGAAGTGGGTGCTCCGACGCCCAATGGCCTCCGGGCCATGTCCCTGGAGGGCAGTCGCTATGCGGTTTTCCGTGCGGAAGGCGAACTGCCTGGATCGATCCAGGGTCTTGCCGTCAGTGTCTACTTCAACTGGCTGCCGCAATGGGGCGAGCGGAATCCCTCCAGGCCCGATTTCGAGGTCTACGACCGGCGGCTCCTCGCCGCGAATCCACCGGTGACGGAACTGTGGGTACCTTTAGTGGATTAAGGATGCTTGGCTTTCGGTACCGGAAGTCCACCGGCGATGGTCGTTCCATCCTCCAGCTTGATGTTCCAGCCGATGCGGTCGCCCACCTTCAACCCGAGCCGCTTGACGGTGCCCACGGGAAATTCGATGAAGTGGCGGGACATGACCTTGCCACCGTAGGTGGGAGCCTCACTGTCCGGGCCTTTGAACATGGGCGAAAGGGGCGGCACGCGGTCCACGATCTCCACGATGGTGCCGTCCTCCTTGACCCACACCACGTCCAGGGAAATGAGGCAGTTCTTCATCCAGATGGTGTGCTGGCTGTCTTCGTCATAGATGAAGATCATGCAGCGATCCTTGGCCAGGTACTGGCGGTACATCAGCCCCCGCATCTGCTCCTGGGGGGTGAGAGCCACTTCGGCCAGGAACCTCTGTCCCTTGGCCACGACGATGCCCCCATTGGGGATGACCGGGGCGAGGGAAAGGAGCAGGCTCAGCAGGAAAGCTTGCATGGGGTCTCCAAGGTGCTACCCATGGTAGCCGCCCGGGAGATTTGGATCAGCGGGATTTCCGGGTCTCAGACGTTGAGCCATTCCACGATGCGTGCGATATCGGACTCTTCGTGCCATCCATGGAAGGCGATGCGGAGGTAGCCTTCCCGCACCGAGGCGTAGATCCCCTGGCGATGGCCGCGCTCCAGGAGTTCCTGCATGGCGGCGGGACCGCGGCCTCCATGGTGGAAGGCGAGGATGGAGCCCAGCCGGTCCACGTCCAGAAGTTCCCGCAGGCGCTGGACTTCGTCCAGCCAAAGGCCCTTGGTCTCCAGGGCGCTAAGCAGGAGGTGCTGCATCTTCCGGATGTGCTCCGTGATGGCGGGAACGCCGGGGACCTGGATGACCCGCAGGGCTTCCAGCATGCCGGTGCTGGCCATGAGATTCGGGCAGCCGGGCTCCAGGCGCCGCGCGTCGGGGACCCATTGGCGGCTGAAGTCCGTCTCGACACCTTCCTCTACGGCCAGCCATGTACCGGTGGGAAAGAGTTCCTTGCGGAAGTCCGGCCGCGTCCAGAGACAGCCGATGCCCTGGGGCGACAGGAGTCCTTTGTGCGCGCTGGCTGAAAAAGCATTCACGCCGCTGAGGTCGGGCACCATGGTTCCGACGCCCTGGGTGCCGTCCACCATCAGGCAGACATCGTGATCGCGGCAAACCTTACCAAGCTTCGTCAGGTCGAACTTCAGGCCGTCCTGGAAACGCACCCAGGAAACGGCCACCACCCGCGCGCCGGAGCGGATGAAGCGCATGAGCTTGTTCTCGGGATCCGCTTTCGCCGTGGGAGGCGTCGATTCCCAGGCCTCCTTGCCGGATTTGTGGCCATCCCAGAGGGGGATTTCCAGGAAGGAAATCCCCTTCGGCGCCAGGGCTTTCCAGGGCCAGGCATTGCTGGGGTGCTCGCCCAGGGGTGCCACGACCTCGTCTCCGGCCTTCCAGGTCAGCCCCTGGCAGATGGTCTGGATGCCGGAGGAGGTATTCGTCGTCAGTGCGATGTCCGCCGCATTTGCTGCGAGGACCTTCGCCATCTCTTCCCTCAGGGCCTGGGGAATGCCCAGCACATCCTCGTTCCACCGCAGTTCCCAGGGCCGCAGTTCCTTGTGCAGGTAGTCCTGCACGCCCTTCACCACCGAGCGGGGCACGGGGCCTTCCGTACAGTGCATGAGCCAGAGATGGTCGGGGTCGAGATGGAAGAGGGCGGGGTTGAGGGGCGCGACCATCATGCTGGGGCTCTCACGCCATCGTCGCCCGCATGAGCGCCTTGAGGCTTTCGGGGAAGAGGGGCTCCGTGAGGTTCTGCACCGCACTGGCGTACTGCCGGATCTCCCACTGCGCGTGGCTGTCCAGGCGCAGGTGCAGGAAGTGGGCCACGGCCTGGAGACTGGCGGTCCAGTAGACCTCGGAATAAAGCCCCAGGGGCAGCACGCAGCGGGCCTGCTCCCGGCAGACCCCCAGTTCGATCAACTGCTTGTAGTGGGCCACACTCTGTTCACACGCCGACCGGAAGGTATCCATGGCGGGCGTGCGGTTGCCTTCTTCGATCTCGCCCTCGCTGCCTTGCTTGTTCACCTTCGCCTGCTGGCGGAAGTGCGCGGGGACATAGAACTCGTCCTCCTTGAATTCCACGTAGCGACCGCTGATCTCGTTGAAGTCCGAGGCGATGCGGTGCTTCATCCACTGCCGGAAGACAAAGATGGGCGCCTTCACATGGAAGGTCAGGTATGCGTGCCTAAACGGCGCCGTGTGCTCGTTCTGGGCCAAGTAGTCCACCAGCTCCGCGTCCTTGGCGTCGAAGGAGTCTTTGCGCTTGCCGAAGGAGACTCGGGCGGCGTTCACCACCGTGAGGTCGGTGCCCATGTGATCGATGAGGCGGACGAAGCCGCGGTCGAGGACGGGGATCTCGGGATGGGACATGGGGCGCTCCGTGATTCCAGGGTAGCCCATCAGGCCTCATCCTCCTCAACCCGGTTGCGGCCATGGCTCTTGGCCAGGTACATCCCGCGATCGGCCCGGGCGATGAAAGTGTCCGTGGATTCTCCCGCGCGATGGACGGTCGTGCCGAAGCTGGCCGTGATCGGCAGGGGTGAGGCCGGTTCGCCGGTCTGGACCTGTTCGGGCAGGCCCGTCCTCAGGCGTTCCGCCACGATCCGGAGGGTCTCGCGGTCCGTGTTGGGCAGGATCACCAGGAATTCCTCGCCCCCGAAACGGCCGACGGCGTCGTAGGGGCGGGTCATGTCCTTCAGCACCCGAGCCACCCGCCGGAGCACCTCATCCCCGGCGGCATGGCCAAAGCGGTCGTTGACCTGCTTGAAGAAATCCACGTCCAGCAGGATGCAGCCGAGGGGCTCGCCATGGCGCCGGGTGCGCTCCATCTCCTGCTCGAGGCGCTGGAGGATGGAACGCCGGTTCAGAAGACCGGTGAGGCCATCGGTGGTGGCCAGGGTCACGAGCTGGTTCCGGGCCTCCCGGAGCCGAGCGACCATCTGCCGGAAGAGCAGGAGCAGCGATCCCACGAGCAGGGTGGTGGTGAGCAGCGAGAGCGCAACGATGGTCGCCAGATTGGTTCTCAGCTTTTTCTCGAGTTCATGCACATCAAACGACACGCTGATCCCGCCCCTGATATCGCCGGCCTTGTAACCCTGTTTGGCATGGCAGACAAGACAGGAAGCCTCGGTTTTCAGGGGACCCATGTAGCGGTAGAAGGTCTTGTCGCCCATCTGCTCGGTCCAGGAGCGCTCTGTAAGCCCCTGTTCGAAGGCCAGCAGGGCCTTCCGTTCCTCGGGATCCGCGCCGTTGGCCGGGTTGAGTGGCTTCAAGCTGGTGATGTGGAACGCATAACCCAGGTTCTTCTCCAGTTGCTCTGAGAGTTCCCGGGTCATGAGCGCCGGATTCTTGAGGGTGTACACCTTCCCGGTGGTGTCGGTGATATCGGGGTGCTCCAGGAAAGGGTTCGAGACCATGCCGGGCTTTTTTTCCACGTAGACGCCACCGTATGACGCGTTCCAATGCCGCATCAGCACGATGTTCGCGAAGTCCATGCGGCCGCGGTTGAGCATCTCCTCCTGGATCAGCTGCCGGTTCCGGTAGGCCATGCCCAGAAACCCGCCCGTGACGCAGAGAGCCGCAGCCAGGGAGGCGTAGAGGATGAAGAACCGGAGGCTCCGGGTCTCGAGCTGGCCTTCTTGGGAGGAGGTGGAAGGTTGCATGGCGGATCGTAGACGTGATCAAGGAAACCTTTCGGGGAGTGGGCGGGGAACCTTGATTCCTGAGACAATAGCGGGCTTGGCAGGCGAGCCGGGATCCATTTCAGGATTCTGGGTCCCGGTCCTGCCGGATGGAGAGGCCCCATGAAGTTTTTCATCGATACCGCCAACATCGCTGAGATCAGGCGCATCAACGAGTGGGGCATCCTGGACGGCGTGACCACCAACCCCAGCCTCATCGCCAAGGAATCCGGCAAGCCCTTCGAGGCCATCATCGAAGAGATCTGCGGCATCGTGGACGGCCCCATCAGCGCCGAGGTGCTGAGCCTCGAAGCCCCGAAGATGATCGAGGAAGGCAAGAAGCTGGTGAAGATTCACCGGAATGTGACCGTCAAACTGCCCCTCATTCCCGAAGGCCTGAAGGCCTGCAAGGCTCTCACCTCGGAAGGCATCAAGACCAACGTCACGCTCTGCTTCAGCGCCACCCAGGGGCTTCTGGCCGCCAAGGCGGGTGCCACCTTCGTGAGCCCCTTCATCGGCCGCTTGGACGACATCAACCTCGTGGGCATGGAGCTCATCGAGGAGCTGGTGGCCATCTTCCAGAACTATGATCTGCAGACCCAGGTCCTGGCGGCCTCCATCCGCGGTCCCCGCCACGTCACCGAAGCTGCCCTGGCCGGTGCCCATGTCGCCACCATCCCCACCAAGGTCTTCGACCAGATGATCGGCCACCCCCTCACGGACAAAGGCGTGGAGCAGTTCCTGGCCGATTGGAAGAAGAGCGGTAGGTGACCTTTCGTTACCTCGAAACGAGGCAAATTAATAAAAGCGGACATTGATGGGAGATTCAGGCTTCTTGATCGTGCGTGCCTGAATCCGAACCCGAACCCGCTCATTCTCCATTCGAGAAGTTCATGCAGGGAATCGGCTGGACTCCGAATGCTCCTTTGATCTTGGCAAAGAAGCCCTTTTTTCTCGTTGCGTCATAGATGGGCGGCATCTCCCGCAGCCGGGTGTTGATCTCCTGGAACTGGGGGGTCTCTGGTTCCAGGATGAAGAGCAGGTGGCCCGGTTCCAGCAGCCCGAGCACGATATCCCATATCGGGAATTCGTGCTCGCGTGCCCGGTAGGAATCCAGGGCAACGCCGACCATGACGAGGTCCGCCTGCAGATCCACGAGGCAGACCCAGCACCGGAGGATGTCCTGGTGGGAAGCGCAATATTTCGCGATCTCTTGTTGCAGTTGCTTCAGCACCGGGACGGAGATGTCAGGGGTTTTCCGGGGTCTAGGTTCCCCTTGGCAGAGCAGGTGAAAGCTCAGGATCAGTAGTTCTCGGTAGCTGATGGTGTAGATCTTTTCCCCGATCGTGATGACCAGCATGAACTTCTTGCTGCGAAGGAGCTGGAAGATTCCTCCTCCCGTGAACTGGAAGGCGGAAGAACGCTCATCCTCTGGCAGGGCTGCGTAGTCCTCCAGGGAGAAGTAAGCGTGCGCGAAGGGCATGGCCGCATCCGGATGCCTGCGTATTTCGATGGAGACGAGGCCAGAGGTCGTGTCCAGGAGCTGACCATCGATGACGAAGGTATGTTGATTGAAAAGCTGGGCGTATACGGGCCACTGCTCGGGTGGGAGAGATCCCTCCGAGAATTGTTTGGTGAGTTCCTGGAAATCCTGGTCCATCCGATGGGCTCCCGCGATGTTTCATCCATTGAATCATGGCTTGTCGCGTGGAGCTGGAAGGGCCATTGAGCCGTTTGATTTCCCTAGTTCCCTCTCTTCATTGCGCGTATAACGGGCACCGGAGGTGGCCATGACACCCGATTCCCGCGCTGAATTGCTGATCTCCTACGCCCGCGGTCCCATGCTCCTCAAGGAAGCCGTAACGGCTTGTCCCGAGGAGGCCCTGGACTTCAAGCCGGGACCCGGGAAGTGGAGCGTGCGCGACATCGCCTGGCACTTGGCCGAAAGCGAACTCCACGGTTACTGCCGTGCAAGATTCGCCATGGCGGAACCCGGTGTGACCATTCTGGCCTACGACCAGGATCGCTGGGCCGCCACCCTGAACCCTGAGGCTCACCCCCTTGCGGAGGCCCTGGATCTCTTCCGTTTGACCCGGGAACTCATGGCCAGGCAGCTGCGGAGCCTGGGCGAGGAGGCCTGGCGCCAGTCCTTCCGGCATCCCGAACGGGGCGAAATCACCCTGGAACGCTGGCTGGAGATCTATGAGGGCCATTTGAGAACCCATCTTGCCCAGATCCAGCGGACGGTGGAAGGTTGGAAGAGCGTCGCAGCTATATGACGAGGGCTTGGAGATAGACGATACCGGATCTCAAAAAGCCAAATTTGGGGAGCGGGGCTATAATCGGATTTCTGTCTTCGAAAACGTTCATGGAGCTTCGATGTCCCTTCAGCAGAAGATCGATACCCTGCATTCCAAATACGACGCTGCGCTGAAAGGGGGCGGTCCTCAGCGGATCGAGAAGCAGCACCAGGGCGGCAAACTGACGGCCCGGGAGCGCATCGCGGCCTTCCTGGACGAGGCCTCCTTCGAGGAAGTGGATGCCCTGGCGGTCAACCCCACCGAGGGCGGCGAGAAGTTCTACGGCGACGGTGTGGTGACCGGTTTCGGCCGGGTGGACGGCCGCCCCGTGGCCATCTACGCCCAGGACTTCACGGTGGTGGGCGGCTCTCTCTCCCTGACCCACGCCCGGAAGATCACCAAGATCATGGACATGGCCATGAAGGTGGGCTGCCCGGTCATCGGCTTCAACGACTCGGGCGGCGCCCGCATCCAGGAGGGCGTCAACTCCCTGGCAGGCTACGCCGAGATCTTCCTGCGCAACACCATGGC
>DCFP01000024.1 GCA_002319925.1 Holophagaceae bacterium UBA1801
ACATCATAGAAATCGCGCGCAGCGTATTCATTCTTCGGGATTCCCCGGGGTGGCCGGCGCACGGTCCCAATGCGCAGACCCTCTTCCGCGCTTCTGGGCGATCCGAGTTGGACGATCCGGATGCTCATGGGGTCTCCTTCCGGGCTCCGGTTCTCGTCCCCAAAGGGAAGTGGACCGCGAGTTCAAAGTTACTTTACGGCCGGATCCCCTCACCTCACTATTGGCAATATTGACAATTTTGATAGGAATCTGGTCATGCGAATCCAGCTGCTCGCCCTTGATGGTGTTTTCGACACGGGGCTTTCCGTGTTGCTCGATGCTTTCACTACGGCGAATGAATTGGCTGCAGTGAAAGGTTTGGGCACGGTGCGCTTCGAGTTGAGGATCTCGGGCCTGCGCCGGCGGGTGCGCAGTGCGCAGGGCCTGACCATTCCGGTTCTGCCCCTGGAAAGCCAGGCGGATTGGGTCGTGGTCCCTGCCCTTGGGACAAAGATGCCCGACTCACTGCTGCCAGCCCTGGCACGGCCTGACGTGCGCGAGGCCGCTTCGGCACTGCGGTCCTTCGCTGGGCGCGGAACCCAGCTCGCCGCGGCCTGCATCGGCACCTTCGTGCTGGCCGAATCCGGGCAGCTCGACGGTCATGACGCAACGACCACCTGGTGGTTGGCTCCCCTGTTCCGCCAGCGCTATCCGAAGGTGAGGCTCGACGAGTCGCGGATGCTGATCCGCTCCGGAGCCGTGTTGACGGCGGGCGCCGCCCTCAGCCACATGGATCTTGCTCTCTGGCTCGTGCGGCAGGAAAGCCCCTCCCTCGCCGCCCTCGTGGCGAAATACTTGATCGTCGATTCGCGCCCATCCCAGTCGGCCTACATCCTGCACGACCACTTGAACCACAGCGATCCCCTGGTGGCGCGATTCGAGGGGTGGGTGCGCGAACGACTGCCGCAGGGTTTTTCCCTGGACGCGGCTGCGGAGGCGCTCGCGACCAGCAAACGCACCCTCGCGCGACGGCTGCAGCTGGTCCTCGGCAAATCGCCTTTGGCTTATGTCCAGGAACTGAGAGTGGAACGGGCCGTCCACCTGCTGAAGACGACCGACGCGGATATCGAGCAGATCGCCGCCCAGGTGGGCTATGCGGACGGAATCACCCTGCGGACCCTCCTGCGGCAGCGCCTGGGGTTCGGCGTCCGCGAGATTCGCCGGAGCCGGTGATGTCCCGGATTTCAGGGAGATCGAAGCAAGCTCCAGGGGTTTTTGTCCGAAGTTCACCGACCGCGCTTCCGCCGAGAACCAAGGGTTTCATCAATGGCGGAATCGGCCCTAGGGCACGATCTCGGTCTCGGGTTCCGTCGAAGGCGGGTTCGTGTCTTCGGGCGGAAGAACCGGCGTGAGGGCCTCGCCGCCATGGGTGGGGCACGGATCCATTGGTGCGGTTCCTGGCAGATAGAATTCGTCCAGCTTTTTCGGACAGTTGGCCGTTGCCAGGAAACCCGTGGTGGGGTCGATGGAGACGGTCACCACGGAATCCGGCTTGACGAAATCCCCGCCAGGCCTGGAACTCACGGCCTTGCTCATGAATCGTTCCCAGATGGGCGCCGCGATGGCTCCGCCAGTGAAGCCTTTGCCCCCCGGTTTGGGCTTGTCATATCCAACCCAAACGCCCGTGATCAGGTTCGGGGTGTAGCCGATGAACCAAGCATCCACGTAGTTGTCCGTGGTGCCCGTCTTTCCGGCGGATGGATGATCCTGGCTGAATTTCTTGAGGGCCTTGGCGGTGCCGTAGGTGAGCACATCCCTCATCATGGCGGTGGTCACGTAAGCTGTGGCTGGATTCAGCGTGGGCGCTACAAGCGGAGAGTTGTCGGTCCAGGTCTGATGTTTGAGGTCATGAATCTTCAGGATGGTCCGCGCACTTGCACGGGCGCCGCCGGCCGCCAGGGGCGTGTAGGCCTGCACCAGATCACTAAGGGTGACTTCGTCCGTGCCCAAGGCCAGTGAAAGCCCGCTCTGGGCCTTCAAGGACAGGCCCATCTTCCCGGCGAAATCGACGAAGTATGGCACCCCGATGGACTGGAGCAGTTTCACGGTGATGACGTTGTTGGAATAGGCCAAGGCCTGCCGCAGGGAGAGGTCTCCGTACTGTTCATGGCCATAGTTCTGCGGCTTCCAGACCCCGCCATTGCCACGATCGTAGGTCTCGGGCGCGTCGTTCCAGATGCTTCCGGCCGTGGTGCCCTGATCCAGGGCGGCAGCATAGATCAGGGGCTTGATGGCCGAGCCCGGCTGGCGCTTGGCGGAGAAGGCCCGGTTGATGGAATTCTGATTGCCATCCACGCCACCCACGGCCGCCAGCACATCTCCTGTGGCTGGATCCATGCAGACCAGGGCTCCTTGCAAGTCATGAGAAATCCGGCCGACCCCATCGCTCAGGACCTTTTCGGCCTGCCGCTGGAGATCCAAATCCAGGGCTGCGGTGACCTCGAATCCGCCCTGTTCCACTGCTTCGGCGCCATACCGCTCCACCAGCTCGGAACGGATGCGGGACATGTAGTATGGTGCTTCTCCGGTGCCCTGAGCCTTGGCTGGTTGTGCTTGCAGCTTCTGCTTCTGCTGGGGGGTGATGGCTTCGACGTCCACCATCCGGTCGAGCACCACATCCCGCCGCGCGGCCACGTCCGCGGGCTTCCCCAGCGGGTTGTAGCGGCTGGGGTTCTTGGGCACGCCGGCGAGCAGGAGGCACTCCCCGTCGGTCAATTCCTCCGGTGTCTTGTCGAAATAGAAACGGGCAGCCTGCACCAGGCCCTGGGTGCCATTCCCGAAGTAGATTTCGTTGAAGTACATCTCCAGGATCTGGCGCTTGGTGTATTTCTTCTCGAACTCCATGGCCATGCTGGCTTCCTTGAGCTTCCGGTCCAGGGTTCGTTCATTGCTGAGGTACTTGTTCTTGATGAGCTGCTGGGTGATGGTGGAGCCGCCCTCCGCCAGCTTGCCCTTCACCACGTCCTTCACGAGTGCCCGGGCGATGCCGCGAATATCGATTCCGCCGTGCTCGTAGAAGCGGGCGTCCTCCACGGCCACCAGCGCCTTCTGCAGGAAGGCCGGGATGTGGTCGATGGATACCCAATAGCGCTTCTGGGGCAGGATCCGGCCCACATATCGGCCCTGGCTATCGGTGACGCGGATGGAGGTGACACCGGACGGAAGAGGAGGGCAGGTGATGAAATCATCCTGGGCAGGCGCCTGGACGGCGAGCACCAGGGCCAGGCAGCTTGTACCAAAGATCGAAGGGGTTGCTTTACCGCAAATCGAATGAAACGAACGAATCAAGGGGAATCTCACTCCAGGGAGGGCGGCTCGCGGATCACGGGCTACACGATGAATTCCGGTGCCTTGAGCTTCACTCTACCCGTTTCCATCCAAGGGCGTCGATGCCTTGCATTGCGCAGTGATTGTGCTTACGAGGGTCGGACATCGCCTCCTTCAATGAAGAGAATGATGTTCATTTGGTAATGGGACCCAGTACTCCCTCATCGAACATGTAAGCCCCCGCTGGGGCCGGTCAGGTGAGCAATGGACAAGGATGACTGAACGATTGTTGATGCATGGTTCCCGCCGGGTGACTGAGCGCGCGGAGGACAGCAGGGAAACCACGGACGTGGCCTTCAAGGGATGAGGTGTGACATGACGATCTTCGATCGTTATCAGAGCCGTTATGAAACGACGCGGGAAGAGGAGATGTCGGTGCAGGAGTACCTGGAGCTGTGCCGAAGGGATCCCACCGCCTATGCCAACGTCGCCGAACGAATGTTGATGGCCATCGGCGAACCCGAGCTGGTGGATACACACAGCGTGGATCGGCTCTCCAGAATCTTCGCGAACAAGGTGATCCGCACCTATCCCGCCTTCCGCGGCTTCTACGGCATGGAGGAGGTGGTGGAGAACATCGTCTCCTACTTCCGGCATGCCGCTCAGGGCCTGGAAGAGAAGAAGCAGATCCTCTACCTGCTTGGCCCCGTCGGCGGCGGGAAATCCTCGCTAGCGGAGGAACTGAAGCAGCTCCTGGAAAGGGTCCCGTTCTACGCCATCAAGGGATCCCCCGTGAACGAGTCTCCGCTTGGGCTTTTCAATCCGGCGGAGGACGCGGAGATCCTGGAAAAGGACTACGGCATCCCGTCCCGCTACCTGAACACGATCATGAGCCCCTGGGCCGTGAAGCGCCTGCACGAGTTCGGCGGGGATATCACCAAGTTCCGGGTCGTCAGGCTTTGCCCATCCGTGCTCTCCCAGATCGCCGTCTCGAAGGTGGAGCCTGGCGATGAGAACAATCAGGACATTTCTTCGCTGGTGGGGAAGATCGATATCCGCAAGCTGGAAACCCATTCCCAGGACGATCCCGACGCCTATTCCTACTCCGGCGGCCTCTGCCTCGCCAACCGGGGCATCCTCGAATTCGTGGAGATGTTCAAGGCCCCCATCAAGGTGCTCCACCCGCTGTTAACTGCGACGCAGGAGGCCAACTACAAGGGCACAGAGGGATTCGGCGCCATCCCCTTCGAGGGTCTTATCCTGGCGCACTCCAATGAAGCGGAGTGGCAATCCTTCAAGAACAACCGCAACAACGAAGCCTTTCTGGACCGCATTTACATCGTCAAGGTGCCCTACAGCCTGCGGGTTACAGACGAAATGCGCATCTACCAGAAGCTGCTAGACAACTCATCTCTATCCGAGGCGCCCTGCGCACCGGATACGCTGCGGATGCTGGCACAGTTCTCCGTGCTTTCCCGTCTGAAGGAGCCCGAGAACTCCAGCATCTACTCCAAGATGCGGGTCTACGATGGCGAGAATCTGAAGGATACGGACCCGAAGGCCAAGAGCTACCAGGAATACCGTGACTTCAGCGGCGTGGATGAGGGCATGACGGGCCTTTCCACCCGCTTCGCCTTCAAGATTCTTTCGAAGGTCTTCAACTTCGATCTCAAGGAAGTGGCCGCCAACCCAGTGCATCTGCTCTATGTCCTGGAGCAGCAGATCGAGCAGGAACAGTATCCTGCGGCGGTGGAAGAGCGCTACCGGCGCTACCTCAAGGAATTCCTGGCTCCCCGCTACGCTGAGTTCATCGGCAAGGAGATCCAGACCGCGTACCTGGAAAGCTACTCCGAATATGGCCAGAACATCTTCGACCGCTACGCCAACTACGCTGATTTCTGGATCCAGGACCAGGAGT
>DCFP01000103.1 GCA_002319925.1 Holophagaceae bacterium UBA1801
GTGTTCGGTGCGCCCCGTAAAATCGAAAACGGAGGTTCCCTCACGATCCTGGCGACGATCCTGGTCGACACGGGCAGCCGGATGGACCAGGTGATCTTCGAAGAGTTCAAGGGCACGGGCAACAGCGAGATCGTGCTGGACCGCAAGCTCTCGGACAAGCGGGTCTTCCCCTCCATGGACATCGGCAAGAGCGGCACTCGTAAGGAGGACTTGCTCATCGAGGCCACTAGGCTCCAGAAGATCTGGGTGCTCCGGAAGATCCTCTCCGCTTCGGGCCCCGTGGAAAGCATGGAGCTCCTGCTGGACCGTCTCGGGAAGACCAAGAACAACGACGACTTCCTGGCCAATCTCCAGGACACGGGCGGCAGGCGGTAGAAGTGGCCAGTTTCCGGTGGCCAGTAATCAGTTTTAGAGCGCGGCCGGAGATCGCGGCCTCTCTTGCTGACCACCGACCCCTGACCCCTGACCACTGATTCTCATGCCTACCTACGGCCATATCGTCGCCGGTCTCGCCCTGGGCACCGCCTTCGAGACCGAACGCTGGCCCCGCAGGCGGGCCTACCTGGTCGGGGCCATCTGCTCCGTGGTTCCGGACCTGGATGTGCTCGGGCTGCATATGCACATCCCCTACGCCAGTACCTATGGTCACCGGGGCTTTTCCCACTCCCTCCTGGCTGCGGCGGTGGTGGGCCTTTTGGCTCTGGTACTGGGGTTCCGGAAGGAACACCGTTCCTGGAGTCTGGCCTGTTATCTCATCATCGTGAGCGCGTCCCACGGCCTTCTCGACGCCTGTTCATCCGGGGGACTCGGCATCGCCTTCTTCGCGCCCTTCGACAACACGCGGTACTTCCTGCCCTGGCGGCCGATCCAGGCGGCGCCTTTGGTCATCACCCGAACGCTGCTCCACCATTTCTGGACCGCCTTCAGCAGTGAGATGAAGTGGATTCTGCTGCCTTCCATCCTCTTCTCGCTCGCCTGTCTTGCATTGAAGGGACGTTTCAGACGCACAGGGGACAAGCAGGCAGCCTGAGCCGCGCAGGGCAGCTCAGGCTGAGGCGTTCAGCCATTGGTGGTCGTCGTGGAACCGAAGCTGCTCGATTGCCAGTACATGGAGGCCAGCAGGGCTTCCAGCTGCGTGAAGTTGTACTGGGAGGATGTACTGGATTTCGAGTTGCTGTTCGTCGAGCTACTGCTGGTCTCCTGAGGCGTTGGCGGCGGCGGGGGCCCCATGCTTTCCAGCTTCTCCTGGAGGCTCGACCACGCCTTCTGCGCGGAGGTCGTGTCGCCCGAGTCCAGGGCGCTTCCCAGTGCGGAGAAGAGCGTGCTGATGCTGTTCGAATTCGTGGAGGTTGAACTCGTGTCCGCGCTCTGACCATGCTGTTGCATCTTCTCCTGCATGGTCTTGAACAGGGCTGTGGCACCGGTCAAATCACCGGAATCGATCAGCTCCCCGAGTTTGTTCATGTCCTGCTGGAGAGGATTCATTCCACTCTGCTGTCCCTGGCCGGCAGCAAAGGATTCCAGTTTGGTCTGCATGGTTTGCCAAGCCGTCTTGGCGGTGGTCGCATCCCCTGAATCCAGGGCGGAGCCGATGGCCGCGAAATCACTGGCCATGGGGTCATCGCCGTTCGAAGCATGGGCCTGCATCTTGGCTTGCATGGCCGCGAAGGCTTTCTTGGCTGCAGTGAGATCACCGGAAGAGATGAGACTGCCCAGATTATCGAAGTCCGTCTTGAAGGGGTTGTTGTCTTGAGCCCGCGACAACCACTGACCTTGCGAGGACAGGCTCACGGAATCCGACTGGCCGCTCAGCAAACTGATGAGATCGTCACTGCTGAGGCTGTTGCCGCTGCTGCTCGACGAACTCAGCTGAGAGATGAGGTTGAGGGCCTGAATGCCGCTGTAGGCCCCGAGCGAGGATATGTTCATGCTTGCCTCCCTGGATGGTGGGACACGGTCCGCTGCATGGGTGGGCAATGGGCCTGCCAGCTTCAATGGCCTCTTTTCGGGTGATGGCGCCGATGAGATGAGTGGGCTCGGTTGGATCGAACATCCAGACCGCCGAGTGTCGATGGGCAGGAGGTGAGTGCAAATGGTTGAATTCCGATGGCGATCAGGAGCGCTTCCACAGGATCGGGAAACGCGCACTGTGCCTGCATCGGCAACCCACACGGCAGGATCGTCCCTGTGTGTAAGAATCCTGGGATCGCCGAATGTCGCAGGGCCCGATCACCGGGCAAACATCCAGCGGCTTTCCATCAACGTTCAGCGTTACATTCTTCACATCCAGCCTCACCTTTTCGCCATACGCCCGGTGAACTGGTTCCATGGAGCCGACCGGCACCTCTCAGGACGAAAGTATTTGCATGCGGCAGGAAGTCATCACTTCATCCCTGGTCCACCGGATCCGGCAGCGCTCGAATCTCGTGCTGGTCGGCCTGGTGGGGGGAATCTTCTGCATCTTCCGGTTGATGTCCGGCTTGCACCGGCCATCGCTCACGGAGCTGGCGCTGCCCTTCGTGCTGATGTTCGCGCACCTTGCGCTATCGCCCATTCCCTGGCAGTGGACGGGCAACGATGAGCCCCGCGCTGGGATCGGCCGAGGCTTCCTGCAGGCCTTGTTGTTCAATGCTGCCTGGCTGAGCCTCGCCCTGTTCATCCTCTCTCTGCAGATTGCCCCACCTGGGACAGGTCAACCCTTTCATCCTCCGCCGCCCCCCGGGATGCCCGGCCCGCCGCCGCCCTTCGAGCCACGTCCTTTCCGCATCGAATGGGGTCTAGGCCTCATCAATCTTGCTTTCGCCATCGCCTTCGGATGGGTCTTTGCGGAGAAAGAGGCCACCGAGGCCAGGGAGCAGCTCACCGCGGACCTGTTGCGCCAATCCCAGGCCAAGGCGCTGCAGAACCAGCTCGAACCCCACGTGCTCTACAACGCACTGAGCAGTCTTTCGGAGCTGGTGTACGAGGATCCGCTGGCTGCGGAGGACGTGATCACGCGCCTCGCGGACCTCTACCGGATGCTGACACTGCACGGCAAAGCCGATCAGGCGCCTCTGCTGCAGGAGCGCAAACTGGTGGAAGCCTACCTTTCCATGGAACAGATGCGCCTGGGCGAGCGCTTGAAGGTGAAGTGGTACTGGCCCGAGTCCATGGACGAGATCCCGGCGCCACCTCTGCTGCTTCAGCCGCTGGTCGAGAACGCCATCAAGCATGGAATCAGCCCCTCCGACACCGGTGGAACGCTTGTCATCACGGCTGCAAAGTCCGCTGCCACGATTTCCCTGGCGGTGGCGAACACCGGTTGTCCTCTGCGGGAGGGCGCCCCTCGGGGCGTAGGGTTGGGCAACCTGGAAGCCCGCCTGACGCTATGGACGGAGGTGTCAGCGGCTTTCAGTCTGGCTGGTTCTGGCGAGTGGACGATAGCCAAGGTTCAATGGACTTCGAGGGCAGGGATATGAATGGTCACCGGATGAGGGTCGTGGTCGCCGAGGACGAAGAGCTGAGCATGAAGCGCCTGGTGCGGCTGCTCCAGGAAGCCGGTTGCGCGGTGGTGAACCGCTTTTCGGAAGGGCGGGGGACCCTGGAATGGTTGCGTCATCACAAGGAAATCGACGCTGTATTCCTGGATATCCATATGCCCAATCTGGATGGACTGGCGATCCTGCGGGAATTGAACAACCAGATTCCCGTCGTCCTGACCACCGCCTTCTCGGAACACGCCGTGGAAGCCTTCGATGCCGAGGCCGCGGACTACCTGCTCAAACCCGTCACGGCTTCCCGCCTGGAGCGAGCCCTGAAACGGATCGAAGCGCGCCGGAATGCGGTTCCTGCGGCACCCGCTCCGGTGGCAGCGTCCGGGCCTGTGCGCTACCCCATTCATGCCGGCGAGGGTGTCGTGCTCGTGGACCTGCACAAGACCACCTATTTCGAAGTGGAGAACGAGGTGGTATGGGCCCACGCCGGGGCGCGCCTCCGCACGCAATGGACCTCCCTGGGCGAAGTCGAGGCGGCTTTCCCCGGTTCCGGAATGCTCCGCGTCCATCGTCATCTCCTGGTCCGGCCCGAGGCGGTTGTCGGCCTGAAGCCCGCTCCTGGCGGGCGCGCGCTCGTGAGGCTGCTGGGCGGAGAAGAGATCGAAGCGAGCCGTGGCGGTGCGCCGCGCCTGCGGGAGCGGCTAGGTCTTTGATGGCCTCACATTCGGCGGGTGGATTTCAACCTTGAGCCGATGGGAGGATCCATTGAACGCTTTGGCTCGACTGGGTTCCGGCGGATTCCTAACCTTCACAGGAGGACGATCCGTCCTGATTTGAAGGAGTGAACATGAAACGGCACTTGATGTTGTCTGTGGCGTTGGCCCTGGCTACCGGCTCGATGCTGACTGCCCAGCCTTTCCACCCAGGCCCGCCTCCCTTTGGCGAATTGCGTGCGCTGGATCTCACGGAAGCTCAGCAGCTGGCCATCCACGCGATCATGGAAAAACACCGCGATGCGCACATGACCCGCGAAAAGGCGCTGAGGACCCAGGAGAAAGCCCTGATGGACGCCATGACAGACCCGACCTCCACCGATGCGCAGTTGCGGACCCTGCACACGGCTGCCAGTGAAGCGCGGTTCACCCTTCTGATGGATGAGCGGGCGACCATGCTGGAGATCCAGACGATCCTCACACCCGCCCAGCAAGCTAGAGCCAAGGAATTGCGTCAGCAACCACCTCCGATGGGGGATGAACCCCCGCCGCCGATGCCTTGAACCGTTGGAGTCATCTGGACTCGAACGCGCCGCCGTGGGAATTTGAGTGCAGAGCCAAGGAGCCCTGCCATGCCCATGCGTGCCATGATCCTGGACCAGCCCGGCGTTCCCCTGCGATCCTCCCTGCTGGAGATTCCTGTGGCAGGGCCGGGCCAGGTGCTGGTGAGGGTCTCGACCTGCGGAGTCTGCAGGACGGATCTCCACGTGGCCGATGGGGATCTGAAGCAGGCGAAGCTGCCCCTGGTTCTGGGGCATGAGATCGTGGGCACGGTGGCAGCGCTTGGCCCTGGCGTGGAGGACTTGGCCATAGGCCAGCGCATCGGGGTCCCCTGGCTGGGGCACACCTGCGGCAGTTGCGCATACTGCGGTTCTGGCCAGGAGAACCTCTGCGATTCCGCCGCCTTCACGGGCTACAACCTGGATGGCGGCTACGCGGAATTCACCGTGGCCGATGCGCGGTTCTGTTTTCCCATTCCGGAGGGCTATGCGGATGCCGAAGCCGCACCACTGCTGTGCGCGGGCCTGATCGGATTCCGCTCCTATCGGATGGCTGGCGAGGCCCGGCGCATCGGCATCTACGGCTTCGGCGGGGCCGCGCACATCATCACGCAGATCGCCGTGAACCGGGGCCGGGAGGTCTGGGCGTTCACCAAGCCCGGAGATCTTGAAGGACAGGCCTTCGCAAGGCAACTGGGGGCTCTTTGGGCGGGCGGTTCCGATGAACTGCCCACCGAAAAGCTGGATGCCGCATTGATCTTTGCACCGGTGGGCGCGCTCGTACCCGCGGCTCTGCGCGCAGTCCGGAAAGGCGGCACGGTGATCTGCGCCGGGATCCACATGAGCGATCTGCCCTCGTTCCCCTATGAAATCCTGTGGGGAGAACGAGCCGTGCGGTCCGTGGCGAACCTCACCCGGGACGATGGCCTTGAATTCTTCAAGACCCTCCAGGAGCACCGCATCCACACCTCGGTGCAGGTCTACCCCCTCGAACAGGCCAATGCAGCCCTGGAGGATCTGCGGATGGGAAGGTTCCAAGGCGCCGCAGTGCTTGATTGCAGGGAGTAGGTGACAGGGGGCAGGGGACAGTAGAATAAGGCTGCAGCCTTCGGCTGCGAGCGTAATTCCTGACCCCTGCTCCCTGCACCCTGGTGCCACCTATGCCCCACGCCATTCTCGAATACTCCGACAACATCCTGGACGACGCGGATTTCGTCCACATGTTCTCCCGGCTGCACGAACTGCTCGTGGAGACGGGCGGCTGCAAGCTCGACGAGATCAAGTCCCGCGTCTACCGCGTGGAGCACTACCGGGTCGGGAACGGCGACGAACGGAACTCCTTCGCTCACCTCACCATCCGGGTGAAGGAGGGCAGGCCATCCGAGATGCACAATGCCATGGGCGAGGCGGCCCTGGAACTGCTCAAGGAGCATTATTCCCGCTCCCTGGAGGAGCAGCGCTGCGATCTGACCGTGGAGATCCACCAGATGCGGCGGGATTGCTATTTCAAGATCAGCAGCGCGGGGAATTGAAGGAAATGACAATTGCAATCCGCTCTCGGGAGGGGTTGTTTCGCGACGGTCTTCGGTTTGATAGCCTGGAACCTTTAGGCCTCCCTTGACGTTTCCAGACACCTCCTTCCAGATCGGCACCATCGCCATCAGCCCGCCGCTGGTCATGGCCCCTTTGCACGAAATCACGGATCAGCCCTTTCGGAGGATGATCCGCGAAGTGGGTGGCGTGGGGCTTACGGTGTCGGAGATGATCAGCAGCGAGGCCTTGATCCGCCATGCCTTCAAAGCCGAGCGCATGATGGCCTCCGAGGGGGAGCGTCCCTACGCGATGCAATTGTCGGGCAGTGATCCCGACCATTTGGCCGAAGCCGCGCGCATGGCGGAAGCGGCTGGGGCTGACATCGTCGATCTCAACATGGGCTGTCCCGCGAGCAATGTCACGAAAGGCGGTGCGGGTTCGGCGCTCCTGAGGGATATCCGCCTGGCGGAAGCCTGTGTCTCGGCCATCGTGAAGGCGGTGCGCGTGCCTGTTTCCGTGAAGATGCGCGCGGGCTGGGATGCCAGTCAGAAGGAACGTTCCGAGTACCTCGATTTCCTGAAGATGTTCGAGAACGCCGGAATCCAGGCCCTGGCCATCCATCCCCGGACTCGTGCCCAGCAATACACGGGACATGCCGACTGGAGTCTCATCGAGAAGGCCGTGGAAGCCGGAATGGCCTATCCCATCATCGGCAACGGTGATGTGCAGACCGCGGAGGATGCCCATCGCATGGTCCGTGAGACCGGCTGCCATGGTGTGATGATCGGCCGGGCCGCGCTCACGAACCCCTGGATCTTCCGCCAAGTCATCGAGCCTGGTTTCGAAGTGACCGAGGCACAGCGCATCGATCTGTGCGCGCGGTTCTTCCGCCTGCTGATGGACATGCTGGACGAGCGCGAGGCCGTCCACAAGATCAAGAAGATCGGCGGCTGGTTCACCAAGGGCATCCGCAATGGCGCCCATTTCCGCCAGAGGCTCAACCAGATCCATGATGCCTCCGAACTGATCCGCGAACTGGAGCTGTTGAAGCAGCTTTGAGGGAGGCCGCGTCATGGAGGGGAGTCCCAGGATCGCCGTGATCGGAGCAGGCACCCGCGCGCTTCGCACCTGGAGGCCATTTGGACGAGTTCCTACGGCGTCTGTGTCTGGCGATCAGATAATGAAGTGGTGGACCACCAGACGGTGCTCATGGAATTCCGGAGTGAAGCCACGGCCACGGGTACATTGGTCGGCTATTCAGCTTCCAATGGGTGCCGGACGCGGGTGCAAAGAGCGGAAGGCGAATTGTTCCACGACAAGACCCTCGGGCGCATTTCCCTGCGGCGGTTTGATGAGGTTGCTGCACCGACTTTCGAATTCCCAGCCATCAGCGCCTACCATCCGGAGGATATGCAGATCAGAGCAGATTGGCTGCAAGCCAAAACGGACCGAGATCACTCCCACATCCAGGTGGGTGCCCAGGAAGCACTGCGGACGCATTCGATTGTTTTCGCTGCAGAACGGGCCCGGGAAACGAACCAGGTCATCCACCGGGAATCTCCGCAGGCCATGGTGGAACCGAGCTGAAGCGGGCCCATCGCGGAACGTCCCTGTCTGGGGCGATTGAAGCCAAGATCCGCAAATCCCGGCCGGCGACAGGTCCACTTCGCTCGCTTCCATCGATTCAAAGGAGCCGATACCGGGCTTCCAGGTTCACGAATGCGAAGCACTTTGTTTCAAGATCATCTTCTTGTGGACGGATGAGGCAGCATGCGAGGTGGTCTTGCGGTGCTTGCGGAGGACGCTGGTCTTCTTGATGATTTTTTTCTTCTTCAGGACCCGGTGCTTCTTCTTGACCACCGTTTGTGATTTCACAGTGGTGGTGGCTGCAGGAGGAGCCGTGGTCTGGGCCAACACGGGGACAGTCAGAGCTGCGACGACAAGCAGAGGCAGGATTTTCATTGGTTGCTCCATGTGATAATCCGGCATCACCGGACAATACAGCGATAAAGCACAGACCATGCCTAGCCGTGGTGCTTGAAATTGCTGGACTTGGCAATGAGTATGAGTTGAGATTCTGTCGCATTTTGCAATGTGATGCAATTTGCGTCGCCAGGATCGTATTTCCAAAACCCGCTGTTCATGGGCTTGACAGCCGAGTGCTAAGAGTTAACCATTTGGTTTAACCGGATGGTTAAATGTCTTCCAGACCCACTTACAGGCCTTCAGCACGGAGCTCCCAGAGCGAGGACCGCCGCAAGTCGATCCTCCAGGCGGCCATCGCGGAATTCGCGGAGCTGGGCGCGGCGGGAGCGCGCATGGACGCCATCGCCCGGGCCGCGGGCGTCAACAAGGCGCTGCTCCACTACTACTACGGCACGAAGGAAGCGCTCTACGCCGCCGTCCTCGATGAAGTGCTCACAGGGCAGCTCGCACAGCATCTCGCGGTGCTTCAGGGAGCAGGCTCGCCCGGTGAACGCTTGCTGCGCTATTTCCTCGCGCACTTCAACTACCTGGCCGAGTACGGCGTCTTCGCCCGTCTGGTGGAATACGAGATGATGCGCGCCAAGGCGAAGCAACCCTCGCACATCGCCCATCTCGTGAAGACCTGCTTCGGCCCTTTGGGCGCTGCGATCCGCGCAGTGATCACGGAAGGCATGCAAAGCGGGGAACTGCGGAGCGTGGATCCGGCGCAGGTCACGCTCACGCTCACGGGAATGAACGTGTACTACTTCGTCTCCACGCCTGTCTTCCGCGAGATTACGGGCAAGGATCCGCGCGATCCCGGCATGCTCTCACGCAGGCGCTCAGCCATGCTGGACTTCGCCGCGGCAGCGCTCTTCACCGATCGCGAACAGGGTTTGGCTTTGGCCCGTAACATCCAATCCAATCCCATCGCTTGATGCCGACTTCCAGCATGAAGATTCTCGCCTGTCATCCATCGCACTTCACCGGCTCCCTTGGCAATTCGCCGATGGACCCCAGAGAAGAAACGCGCGAAGAGCTATACCTTTGCCAAAGGTGTCGACCGTGAATTCCCGAAATCGATTTTTCGTTCTGCTTGGCGTGCTGTTCCTCGGCGCACTGGTCTACTACTACATCTCCACCGATCACGCGTCGGATCTGGTGCTGCAAGGGACCGTGGACGCCAATCAGGTGATCGTCAGCTCCAAGATCGCTGGCCGCATCGAGAAGCTGGCCGTGGAGGAAGGCCAGAGTTTGAAGGCCGGGGATCTGATCGCCATCATCGACAGCGCGGAGCTTTCGGCGGCGAAGGAAGCATCGGCCGCCCAGGCCCAGAGTCTGGCCTCCCAGCTCGGGGCGATGAAAGCCACGGCGGCCAGCACCACCGGAGACACTGCGAGCGCCGTGGCCAGCGCCCAGGCTACGGCCAGCGCCGCCGAAGCCACTCTGGCTGGTGTGGCGGCGGATCGGCAGAAACAGGCATCCCTGACGAAACGGACGGTCGCTTTGGCGGACCAAGGGATTGCAAGCGCCCAGGACCGCGATGATGCCATTCAATCTTTGAAGGCGGCCGAGGCGCGCGAGAAGGCCGCCCGCGATCAAGTGGCCGCGTCGGAGGCGGCGCTGAAGGCTGCCCAGGCGCGCACCAACCAGGCCCGGGCCGCCCAGGCGAACGTGAATGCAGCTCTGGGGCAACTGACCTCCGCGCAGGCGCAAGCGGCCGAGGCTTCCGTGCGATTGGGCTACACGAAGATCATCGCGCCGGTCGCCGGGAAGGTGGGGATCTGGGCAGCGAGGGAAGGGGAAGTCGTCAACCCGGGAGCCGCCATCGTCACCGTCGTCGATCTGCTGAACACCTGGGTCTACGCGGCCATCCCGGAAACCGAGGCAGGGGCTGTTCAGCTTGGCGACACCTTGGTGGTGCGCATGCCCGGCGGCGAACGGGTCAATGGCCAGGTCATCGCGAAATCGGCGGAAGGGGACTTTGCCACTCAGCGGGATGTGAGCCGCCTCAAGCGGGATATCAAGACGATCCGGCTGAAGCTCCGCATCGACAATCCCGGCGAACGCTTCGTGCCCGGCATGACCGCGGAGGTGCTCGTGCCCAGGAAGAAGCTGGCGCACCCATGAGCAGCCTTTTCCATCACGCTAAACCCGCTGAAGAAATCCCCACAGCTGCCATCAAGGTGGACAAGGTCGTCAAGCGCTTCGGGAATTTCGAGGCGGTAAAGGGCATCAGTTTCGAAGTGAAGGACGGCGAAATCTTCGGCTTGCTCGGCCCCAACGGCGCGGGCAAGAGCACCTTGATCCGCATGATGACCACACTGATTCCCCTCAGTGAAGGCAAGGCTTACATCGGGGGCCACGACGTGGAAAAGGAGCCGGATGCTGCCCGCCGCTGCATGGGTGTCATTCCCCAGGCTCTCACCAGCGATATCAACCTCACGGTGGAGGAGAACCTTTCCATCTACGCGAAGCTTTACGGGGTCAACCGCGCGGAGCGCAAACGGAGCATCGACGAATTGCTCGAGGCCGTGGACCTGGTCAAATGGCGGAACGCCGAGACGAAGACCCTCTCCGGAGGCATGCGCCGCCGTCTCGAGATCGCCCGGGGCCTGGTGCACAGCCCCAGGATCTTCTTCCTGGACGAGCCTACGACCGGCCTGGATCCCGTCTCCCGCGTGGCGGTCTGGGAGATGCTCAACAACCTGAAGGCCAAACGCCAGCTCACCATCCTGATCACGACCCACTACATGGACGAGGCTGACCGGCTCTGCGACCGCATCGCCATCGTGGATCACGGAAAGCTCGTGGTCCTCGACACGCCCTCGCAATTGAAGCAGAGCGTGCCCGGCAACAACGTGATCGAGGCCCAGTTCCTGGCGCCGCCCGAGGACTGGGAAGCCCGGCTGCAGGCCTTCCAGGACGTGACCAGCGTGCAGAGCGAAGGGTCCGGCATGTTCCGCGTGCTGACCACCAACGGCTCGCGCACGACCACCGAACTGGTGGAAATGGCCGTCCGGAACAGTGTGGAAATCAAGACGCTCACCGTGCAGAACACGACCCTGGACGATGTGTTCGTCCACTACACGGGACGCCAGCTTCGCGACGAGCAGGTCAAGACGTTCGGGTTTGTGATCCCGCCCCGGCCGGGGATGCAGCCATGAGGCGGATGCTCGCGATCGTCGAACGGGAGCTGAGGAAGTTCTTCCGCTCTCCCACCCTGATGCTGGCGGCCATGGTGTTTCCCCTGGTCCAGCTCGTCATCCTCGGCAACGCTTTCGGCGGGAAGATCACGGAAGCCCGCATGGGCGTGGTGGACTACGATGGCGGCCCCCAGTCCCTGCGGGTGCGCGAAGCCTTCGATTCCATCTCCGCCAATGTGCGCACCTTCAAGCCCATCTACTACGACAGTGATAAAAAGGCCCAGGAGGACGTGCGAGCCGGACGTCTCGATGCGGCCGTGATCATCCCGCCGCAGTTCTCACGCCGCGTTCTGGCGGGCGAGAATCCAAAACTGGGTCTGGTGGTGGACAACTCCGATCAGTTCCTCAGCAGCAGCCTGGAAAGCAAGATGCAGGAGCTGACCCAGGCGCTGAACCAGCCAGAGGTGCAGCAGCGCGTCGTGGACAAGATCAGCCTCGACATCGTGGAACTGTATCCCTACATCGAGTACATGAAGTACCTGCTGCCGGGCTC
>DCFP01000013.1 GCA_002319925.1 Holophagaceae bacterium UBA1801
TGGACCTGGACCGCTTCAAGATCATCAACGACAGCCTCAGCCACGAAGCGGGAGACCAGCTCCTGGTGCAGGTGGCCAAGCGCATCCGCGGATCCATGCGCCCCGAGGACACCATCGCCCGCCTGGGCGGGGACGAGTTCGTGGTGCTGTTCGAGGACCTCTCCAACGTGAGAGATGCCCTGCGCGTGGCCGAGCGCATCCAGCTCGCCTTCGAGGATGGCTACGTGCTCCAGGGCCAGGAGGTCTACACCACGTGCAGCATGGGACTGGCCGTGAGCAACTCGTCTTCGGTCGTGCCCTCCGAGCTGGTCCGGGACGCGGAAGTGGCCATGTACCGCGCCAAGGCCAAGCGCGAAGGTTCCATCGAGATCTTTGATCCCAGCATGAACGAGCAGGCCATCGCCCGCTTCCAGATGGAAAGCGATCTCCGGCGCGCCCTCGAACGCAACGAGTTCCTGCTCTACTACCAGCCCCTTGTGTCCCTGCGGAACGGATGCATCGAGGGCTGGGAGGCGCTCGTGCGCTGGCAACATCCCGAGAAGGGGCTCGTTCCTCCCATGGACTTCATTTCCCTGGCCGAGGAGACGGGACTCATCGTGCCCCTTGGTAAGTGGGTGCTGGAAGAGGCTGTGCGCCAGGCCAGCGTGTGGTCCAAGCGCTTTCCTTCGGATCCGCCCCGGCTCATCAGCGTCAATATTTCCGGCCGCCAGTTCCAGCAGCGGGACCTCATTCCTACCGTGCTCTCCGTGCTGGATGCAAGCCAGCTCGAGCCGCGGTGCCTCAAGCTGGAGATCACCGAGAGCGTCATGATGCGCGATCCTCAGGCCTCCCTCGAAGCCATGAAGGTCTTCCAGAGCCGCAAGATCCACCTGGTGATCGATGATTTCGGCACGGGCTATTCGTCCCTCAGCTATCTGAAGCGGTTCCCCGTGGACACGCTGAAAGTGGACAAGTCCTTCGTGGACGGGCTCGGGAAAGACCCGGAGAGCACCGCCATCGTGCAAGCGGTCATTTCGCTCGCCAAGTCCTTGGGCATGCGAGTCACCGCGGAAGGCATCGAGACCAAGGAACAACTGGAGCACCTGCGCAGCCTCGATTGCGACCAGGGCCAGGGCTACTTCCTTGCGAGGCCGCTGCCAGCGTCCGCAGCGGAGGAACTTTTGTTGAAAAATCCGCGATGGTGAAATCCCTCGCGAGAAGCCTCTTCCCCCGCCCCGTACTCCCTGCCTATACTTTGGGACCCCAAGTCCATGGCCGAGGCCTCCATGATCAAGATCGATATCGCCAACGCGCTCATGCAGACATTGCCCGTTTCCAAGGCCACCGCGCTGCAGGTGGTGGATCTTCTCACTGAGCGGATGAAGAAGGCCCTGCTGGACGGGGACCGCATCGAGATCCGCGGTTTCGGCGTCTTCGAACCCCGCCCCCGCAAGCGCGGCCTGGGCCGCAACATCAAGACCGGCCAGAGCGTCGAGATCCCGAAGGGCAAGAGCATCCGCTTCAAGCCCGGCAAGGACCTGCGGGACATCGACGTGGAGTAGCCGCAGCCTCGAAGGGGAACCACGAATCGCACGAATGAAGACGAATCTGCACGAATTCAATTTGTGAAGATTGATTCTGATTCGTGCGATTCGTGGTTTCCGTCAACGCTTGCGCTGAGCCGCCAGCAGAATCATCTCCCTGAGTGTCTTCGCCATGGTGATCGCTGAGACCCCTGTCGGATCATAGTGCGGCGCGAGCTCCAGACAATCCATGCCCACGAGGCGCCGGCCCTGGAATTCCTTCAGGCCCGCGATGAGCAAATCCCAGGTGATGCCGCCGGGCTCCGGCGTGCCTGTGCCCGGATAGAGACTTGGATCCAATACATCCATATCGAGCGTGAGATAGATGGGCCGATCACCGAGTTTCGTCAGTACTTCACGGATGGTGTCCACTGCGAAGGGACGGATCGTCCGGTGTTCCTGGGCCAAGGCCCACTCCTCCACGGACCCACTGCGAATCCCGAATTGGAACAGGTGCTCATAACCGATTCGGTCCGCCGCACGGCCGATGATGGTGGCGTGGCTGAGGGAATCGCCCCACATCTCGCTGCGCAGGTCCGCATGGGCATCGAAGTGGATGAGGGCCAGATCCGGGTGCTCCTCGTAGGCGGCCATGATCAATGGCAGGGCCACGAGGTGTTCGCCCCCGAAGGCGATGGGGAATTGCTTCCTGGACCGGATCTCCCGGACCGCCGATTCGATGTCCGCCATCACCCGCTCCTTCTGCCCCGGCGGGAGAAAGAGATCCCCATAGTCGCAGAACCGCACATCCTGGAGGCTCCGCTGTTGGTAAAAGCTGAACTCCTCCATGCCGAAGGAGGCCTCGCGCACCGCAAATCCCGCAAAGCGGCTGCCCGCCTTGAAGGAGCTGGTGCCATCCCAGCAAACCCCGAACAGAGCGATCTCGGCATCCTCGGGATCGCTGGAACCTAGGAAGAGGGGAAGGACGAATTCGTGTGGCATGGGACGGTTTCCAGATCTCAGGAAAACCGGCGGGCAGCTCGGCGTCAAGGCACTTGGGTGGAGACCTTCTCGTTGGTATTCACATCAACGATCGAAGCCTGCCACCAGCCCTTATTCTCATCACTCCCTGGTTTGTTGGATGGGTCTTCGCCCTCCTCACAGATAATCTGCAGGTGTGACCCGGCTTTCCCGTCGAAGGATAGGCCCACACTGTGCCTACTTGTCCAGAATTCATGGTTCTTCAGCTTCATGTACTCAACGCGGATCAAATGTACGCCGGGCAGAAATTCGAGTCGGTTCACATCACCGGCGCCATGTAGCTTCCCGTCTATGCTGACAATATGGACATGGGTTCCCTTAGCTTTCGTCAGTATGATCAATTCGTTCTCGGGCCGAGAAGTTCCCTCATAGGTTTGGGGTGAAGAACAGCCGAAAAGGGCTATCAAAGCCACCGGAACCATCAGGGCACATTTCTGCATCTCAAGCCTCATTGAAAGACTCATTTTTACCGAAGTGCCCTGAAGTTCACAAGGACAATTCAAGCTGTTCCCACTTCACGCCGAAGTGGTCCAGGATCGCCTGGCGTTCGGCGCGCTCCTGCTCGGCGATGCTCGTGTAAGGCCGGGCGAAAACGACCCGTCTCGCTCCGCGGCGCACCAGGGCGCGGGTGCAGACCAGGCAGGGCTCGTCGGTCACGTAGGCGACGCTGATGGTGCCATCACAGAAGCTGAGGGCATTCTCCTCGGCGTGGCTGGTGTGGAGGCAGCGCATGCCTGGACCGCAGGTGTCCGGGGTGCAGTGAGGCATACCCGGCAGGGCGCCATTGAAGCCGCCCGAGGCAAGCCCCCCATCGGGCCGCAGCAGGATGCAGCCGACCTTCAGACGGCAGCAGGTGCCGAGGCGGCTGATCTCCAGCGCCATGCGGAGGAAGACCTGGTCCTTGAGAGCCGCGCGATCGCTCATGCCCGCTCCTCCGGCTTGCGAACGACTTCCATTTCGACGGTATGGAGAGCCCCATCCGCACGGTCGATCCACTGCACTTTGGCTCCGAAGGCCTTGGCGAGATGGAGGATCCCTTCCTTGGTTTCTGCCTGTAGCGCGACCTTCAGCTCGGGGTGCAGCGTCAGCTGCACGGTGGCACCCTTCAACCGCGAGCCCAGACGCGCCATTTCCCGGTAGACCGAGAGCACAGCGGTCTCGGCGCTGATGCGCCTACCGGATCCTTCGCAGTGGGGACAGGGCGTCGTGAGCAGACGGTCCAGGCTTGGCCCTGTCCGCTTGCGCGTCATCTCCACGAGTCCGAAATCGCTGATTTCCACGGCCCGGGCGTGGTTGCGGTCCCGCAGCAGTTCTTCCTGCAGCTGCTTCATCACTGCCTCGCGGTGGGCCGAATCCATCATGTCGATGAAATCGATGACGATGATGCCGCCCAGGTTGCGCAGGCGGAGCTGCCGGATGATCTCGGGGATGGCCTCGCGGTTCGTGAGGTAGACGGTCTCCTCGAGATCCTTCTTGCCCACGAACTTGCCAGTGTTCACATCCACGCTCACCAGGGCTTCGGTCTGGTTGATGACGATGGAGCCGCCGTGCTTGAGAAAGACCTTGGGATGGCGCGCGGCTTCGATCTCCTTCTCGATGGCGAAGGCCTCGAAGATGGGCAGATCCGATGTGAAGTGCTTCACGCGCTCCACCCACTCCGGGTGCAGCTTGCGCACGAACTCGACGACCTCCTGATAAGTCTCCTCCTGGTCCACCCAGAAGCTCGCCACCTCTTCGCGGAAGAGATCCCGGAGCACCTTCTGCAGAAGCCGCGAATCCTGCCACACGAGAGCAGGTGAGCGGCCTTCCTGGGTGCGCTGCTGAACCTCGGCCCAGAGTTCGCGCAGGAAGGCCACATCGGAAACCAGATCCTCATCCTTCTCCCCGATGGCCGCTGTGCGCACGATGAAGCCCTCGCCGGGCTGGGTGTGGCTGCGCACCAGGGCCCGCAGTCTCTCGCGCTCCTCGGGGTTCGTGATCTTGCGGGAGATGCCCACGTGATCGATGCCGGGCATGAAGACCAGGAAGCGGCCCGGGAAGCTGATGTGCCGGGTGAGGCGCGGCCCCTTGCTGCCGATGGGATCCTTCACCACCTGCACCAGCACCTCGTCCCCCTCCTTCACGGGGGGCAGGTTCACGGGGAAGGAGGGAAACTCCAGGGCCGCGTCGCTGTCCTCGTCCTCGGCGAGGTCCTCGGTTCCCAGGCGATGGGCCTCGGGCTCGTCCAGGTAGAGGAACCCATCCTTGGACCCGCCGATGGTGACGAAGGCGCTCTGCATGCCCTGCAGCAGCTTGGCCACCCGGCCCTTGTAAACATCCCCCACCTGGCTTACGTGGGTGGTCCGCTCGATGAACAACTCGCAGACCTGGCCGTTTTCAAGCAGAGCGACACGCGTCTCCATCGGGGTCGCATTCACGACCAGAGACCTTCGGACTTCCATGGCTTTACCCTCTCAAGAAATTCGGCAAGGGGGCCACCGGCACCCTCCCACTCCCCCGGGGGCGTACCAGCCGGCAGGGGACTCCTTCTTTTACCAAGAGCAGGGCGGTCCTGGGAAGGGTCAATCCGCTTTGACCGCTGGCGTGCGCTCCTGGGATGCCTTGGATGTGACCCGGTTGCGCTCATCCACGAAGACCACCTTGGGCCGATGGCCGGCGGCTTCCGCTTCATCCATCCAGCCATAGGAGGCCAGGATCACCAAATCTCCTTCGTTGACCAGATGGGCGGCGGCGCCGTTGATGCCCACCTCGCCCGAGCCGGGTGTGCCAGGGATCACATAGGTGGAAAGCCGGCTCCCGTTGGTGATGTCGTAGATATCGATCTTCTCGTTCTCCAGGAAACCCGCTGCCTCGATGAGCAGGGGGTCCAGGGTGATGGAACCCACGTAGTGGAGATCGGCCCGGGTGACCGTGGCGCGATGGACTTTTCCGAGAAGGAACTGGCGAAGCATGGGGTACCTCCAGGTCCAGGCCCTAGAAGCAGGGTCCCGGCCGAATGTGGAAAGCGGAGCGGTCCGAGCCGGTGTCTGACTAGCTCGGATCGAGGTGATTGATGAACTGAACGCCTTCATCGGTGGGGGAAAGCACTACGTTGTCGATGAGGCGGGTCTTGCCGATGATCGCGGCGATGCAGAGAGCGGCGGTGCGGGTGATCTCGCCATCCAGGGCTTCCATGGTGTAGGCGTCCACCATCTGGCAATACTGCACGTCGTCGGCGCTGGAGAGTTCCTTGCGCGCGATGGCCGCTAGCTTGGATGCCTTCCGCTCCCCTTTGTGGAAGGCTGCATCCGCAGCCAGGAGTCCCCGCTGCAGGCATAGCGCTCGTTTGCGGTCCTCGGGGTTCAGGTAAGTATTGCGGGAGCTCATGGCCAGGCCGTCCGCTTCCCGGACCGTGGGCGCCGCCACGATGTCCACGGGCATGTTCAGGTCCCGGATCATGCGGCGGATGACGGCGATCTGCTGGAGGTCCTTCTGACCGAAGAAGGCCAGGTCCGGCTGCACGATGTTGAAGAGCTTGGCCACGATGGTGGCCACGCCCCGGAAATGGCCGGGGCGGAACTTGCCGCAGAGGACCTCTCCGAGGGAACCCGGCTCCACGAAGGTGCCGAAACCCGTGGGGAAGATTTCGCTGGTTTCGGGCAGGAACAGGATGTCCACGCCCAGTTTCAGACAAAGGTTCTGGTCCCGGTCCAGGTCGCGGGGGTATTGCGCCAGGTCTTCCTTGGGCCCGAACTGGGTGGGGTTCACGAAGACCGAGACCACGGTGTGGTTGCACCGGGCGGTGCTCTGCTTGATCAGGGCAGCATGTCCTTCATGGAGGTAGCCCATGGTCGGCACGAAACCGATCCGGTGGCCTCCTTCCCGCAATGTCTTAAGGGCCATGCGGATTTCAGAGATGGTCCTTACGATGCGCATCGGCAAATTCCGGCTCCTCAGCTCGCTTGGTTTTCCTCTCCCTGAATACCAGATCGGGAGGAGGAGCGCCACTGCCCAAGAATGGCGCGAGCGGCATCCGGAAGCATATAGGATTCGGCGGGGCTCGGGAACGTCCCTTCATGGATGTCTTTCATCCAGTTCGAGATAGCCTCGGTCATCAAACCGAAACCATCCAGGTAGCTGCGCACGAACTTCGGCGCAGGCTCGGGGATCAAACCCAGGAGATCGTGGAATACCAGCACTTGGCCCGAGCACTGGGGTCCGGCGCCGATGCCGATGGTGGG
>DCFP01000163.1 GCA_002319925.1 Holophagaceae bacterium UBA1801
TGCACACGGTGTGCGAGGAGGCCCGGTGCCCCAACCTCCATGAATGCTGGGGGATCCACCGTACCGCCACCTTCATGCTCCTGGGGGACGTCTGCCCCCGCCACTGCGGCTTCTGCAACGTGGGCAAGGGCAAACCGGGGGAGATCGACCCGGACGAGCCCCAGCGTGTGGCCGAGGCCGTGGCGGCACTGAACCTGAAGTTCTCGGTGGTGACCAGTGTGAACCGGGATGACCTACCCGATGGCGGCGCGGCCCACTTCGCCCAGACCATCGCCTGGATCCGCACGTTGAATCCAGGTTGCGGCGTGGAGGTGCTGATCCCGGACTTCCAGGGGCGTGAAGCGGACTTGCATACGGTGCTGGAAGCCCGGCCCGAGGTGCTCAACCACAACGTGGAAACCATCCCCCGCCTCTACAAGCGCGTAAGGCCCGACGCGAACTACGCCCAGAGTCTGGAACTGCTGGCCCGGGCGGCCCGTTGGCGGGATGCGAACGCAAAGGAAATGCGCGTGAAGAGCGGCATCATGGTGGGCCTCGGCGAGACGCCGGAAGAGGTGCTGGAGCTCATGGCCGACTGGCGCAAGTCCGACATCGACATCGCCACCATCGGCCAGTATCTTCCGCCCTCGGATCATCACCTTCCATTGCACCGTTTCGTAGAGCCCGCCGAGTTCGAGATGTACCGCCGCAAGGGCCAGGAGATGGGCTTCCACCGGGTGGAATCGGCGCCCCTGGTGCGTTCCAGCTACCACGCCAAGGATAGCTACCAGGCGGGATGAGCTATTCTGGCGGAACGGAGCCGCCATGAAAGCCGTCATCCAGCGCGTGAAACGAGCATCGGTGAAAGCCGGGGAACTGGAAGCTTCCATCGGACCGGGCCTGCTGGTGCTCGCGGGCCTGGAGGTCGGGGACACGGAAGAGTCCTGCGCCTGGGCCGCCGCCAAGATCGTCTCGCTGCGGGTCTTCGAGGACGAAGCGGGGAAGATGAACCGCGGCCTTGTCGAGACCGGCGGCGAGATCCTGGCCATCTCCCAGTTCACCCTGGCGGGGAGCATCGCCAAGGGACGGCGCCCCTCCTTCGATGGCGCCATGAACCCCGAAGCCGCGCGGGTGCTGTTCCGCCATTTCCTGGAGCGCCTGAAGGCCGAATATCCCCGCGTGAAATCGGGCTTCTTCCAGGAAATGATGGAAGTGGAACTCGTCAACGACGGTCCCGTGACCTTCATCCTGGAACGTTGACTTCCAGAGCTGCGGACACCGGCTGGGAGGATGGTAGAACGGCCCATGCGCATCCGGTTTCACAATGCCAGCAATATCCTCTGGGGCGTCACGGTCGCCAGCGTGCTCCTCGCGCTGGTGATCGCCGGCATCAGGCTGCTGCCGCCACGGGAGCGGGTGACGGTGGTCTTCGGGGAAAAGCCCTGGATCACCCTCGATCCCGTCCGATCCCAAGGGAACCCAGTGCCCTTCGGGGATCGCGACCACCCCGATCTCCTGTACCTGGTCTACCTGCACGGCGACAACAGGGCCATCAAGGTGGATCTCAATGTCCGGAGTACTGCGCCAATCCAGTTCCGTGACGAGGGGAAGGATGTGCCAAGGATCGCGCAGTACGATCTGGGCGGACCCCATCTCTTCAACATGACCCCTCTGAAGTGGCAGTTCCAGGGCACCGTGGAAAGCCACGAGGTGTACCACGTGTTCGGCTCGCCCCTGCCCAATGCGCCCACAACCCGCACCGCGCTGCTGAGGACGGGGACCTGGTCCCTGGTGGATACGCGAAACGGACAACCGATGGAGCTGCTCCGCTTCGAGGTCCGGAATTCGGAGCGCAAGGAGGACGACTTCGGTGATCTCTACATCAGCCTGAACAGCAGGTGGATCGTCTTCATCGACGCTTCCTTCTCATCGAAGATCTACGTGTTCCGGCGGGATCGCTGAAGTGCGGAGCCGCGGCTGGAATCACGCAAGCCCCAGACGTTCCTTCAATCGGGGAACGGCGTTGCGGCTCACTTCCAGCTCCTGTCCGCCGGGCAGGCGCACCTGGCCGCGGCCGCCCCAGAGCATCTTGAAACCCACGACGGTCTCCGGTCTCAGGAGCAGGTGGCGCTGGATGCGGATGAAGCCCGCGTTCGGGAAGGCCGCTTCCACCTCCATGAGCGCAGTCCACGAGGTCCGGAAGCCTTCAGTGGCCCAGGCGTAGACGATCTCCCGTTCCACCAGGAAGTGGGTCACCTTCTTCAAGTCCAGGAACACGAAGCCCTCGCCTGCCTTGACGGGAAACCGCGCGGAGGGAACGGGATCCAGGAGCCGGCTCAGCTCGCCGCCGCTGCGGCGAGGGACTTGGACCTGCCTGAGGCGCTCAAGGGTCTGCTGGAGCCGGGGACGGCTCACGGGCTTCAGGAGGTAATCGAGGGCGGCCGCATCGAAGGCCTGGAGGGCGTACTGCACGTGGGCAGTCACGAACACGACGGGCGGCGGGGACTGGATTTCCGCCAGCAATTCGAGACCTGTCAGTCCAGGCATCTGGATATCCAGGAAGAGGGCGTCCGCTTCGCCTCCCGAAGCTATCCAGTCGAGCAGGGCCTGGCTGTCGGGCAGCTCAGCGAGGACCTCGCAACCCTCCGCTTCCAGCATCCGGGCCAATCGCCTGCGGGCGAGGGGCTCGTCTTCGGCGATGGCGATGCGCAGATTCACGGGGTGACTCCATTCTCCATTCTGCTCGGAATGGGCAGTGTCAGCGTCGCAATGGTCCATTCGTCTTTCTGCTGAAGAGCCAGCGAGGCCCGCTCGCCAAAGCCCAGCTCCAGCCGCTGGCGCAGGTTCCGCAGGCCGATGCCGCCTTGGTGCGCAGGCTCCGGCTTGAGGGGCTGGCCCGTGTTGCTCACATCCAGGCACAAGCGATCGTCGATGTGACGGCTCGAAATGCGAAGCTCACCACCGTTCCGGCTGGGGCTGATTCCATGCTTGATGGCATTCTCCACCAGGGGCTGCAGAAGCAGCGGAGGCAGCTGCACACCATCCAGGTCCTCCGCCCATTCCCACCGCACCCGCAGCCGGTCCTCCAGACGAAGCTGTTCCACGGCCAGGTAACGCTCCAGCAGAGCTCGCTCGCGTCCCAGCGGAACGGTTGCCGCCTCACCCAGTTCGAGAATCTGCTGATAGAGTTCTGCCAGGTCCTCGAGGCCCTGCGCCGCTCGCTGCGTATTCTCCTCCACGAGACCGGCCAGGCCATTGAGGGCGTTCAGCACCAGGTGAGGGCTCATCTGGCTCCGGAGCAGGGTCCACTTGGCCTCGGAGGCCTTGGCCAGGGTAGCCTTCTGCAGGTGGTCCAGGTGCTCGCTCCAGGCGATGACGAACCCCGCGAACAGCGAAAGCAGGATGATGCTGCCTACACCCAGGATCATCATCGACGCATCGAAGGGCGCCCATACGGTCTCCGTTTCCGGCGCCAGATAAGCCCAGGGGCTTTTCAACACTACGTGGGCCAGCAGTGTCATGGCGATGCTCTGGGGAATGGCTCTCCAGAAGGGCGCCATGGTGCGCTCGTTACCGCTCCACTGCCACGCGAAGGGGCTCAGGAACAAGTGGATCAAGGGATCCATCGCGTTGTTCATGAAGTGGAGGAAACCCACGGCGAGAGTTGGCCGGTACAGTCTCTCCACGGAAAGGTCGCTGTAGGTCAAGAGCGCCAGCGAGGCGAGCATCCACATCAGCGAGAGGCCTACGATACCGGGGCTGCGCAAGCGGGCAGGAACGGCCTTCGCGGCCGGGAGGAACCTCATGGTCCCGCCCTCGGGACGAACAGGCAGAGGCTGGACGGACCTTCCGGAATGCAGCACGCTTGCTCGCCTAAGGCCTCACGCAATTTCGCCAACGTACCGGACACCAGGATTTCATCGAAAGCTCCAGCCTGCCGGACTCGAACTTCCAGGCCATCCGGTGTCTCTGTGGCTGAGAAATCCAATACCGGCGAGCCCTTCGCCAGAATCGAGGCACAAAGGGAGAAGAGACAGAAGGGTGGAAATCTCCATCCGCTGGTTTCCCTGAAACCGTGCCAACGGCGGAGGATGGTCACGCCGGAGCGTTGTTTCTCCGCTTCGAGGTAGGTCTCCACCAGCTCCTGTTCGGTGCCCAGGGCCACCAAAGGACATTCCATCATGCCCAGCCAGCTGCGGTAGAGCTGCGCCAGAAGCAGGATTCCATCCACGGTCTCCGCTGGTAATGATTCAGCCTGGGTGGAGAGATGACGCAAGTGGCTCACCAAGAGATCGGGAGGAAAAGGACTCCGGTTGCGCATCCACGCCATGGCCCGGGCTTCAGCATCCGCGGCTCTGACCTTGGTCCAGAGCCGTTCCAGGTTCGCCATGGGCCAGCCCAGGCCCACCGTGAGCACGACCAGGAGCGGCGCTGAAACGGGAAGACGCCGGGAGAAGAGCACGGAGAATGCATCGGGAGGATAGGCAAGGACCAAAACCCCCGCGGTGAGCAGAATGCCGACGAGGCCACCGCCGACGAGGCTGAGTGGCAGCGCGCGTTTCCAGCTCGAGCGGGATTGCCGTTCGGTCCATTGCCAGGGCCAGGGGCTCAGGAACACCAACGGGACGAACGCCAGGAGCCAGAGCGCCTTCTCCAAGATCTGGGGACCTTCTCCTGGCAGCGCGAACATGACCAGGATGGGTATGCCCAGCCCCGGCACCACCAGCGCGCAGGACCAGATGCTCCGTTGACGGAGCCGTCCGCGCAGAGCGGAAAAGGCCTGTTGAGCTGATGGAGACATGCTGAAT
The DNA here is from genome assembly GCA_002319925.1 of Holophagaceae bacterium UBA1801. Classification (GTDB taxonomy): domain Bacteria; phylum Acidobacteriota; class Holophagae; order Holophagales; family Holophagaceae; genus UBA1801. The sequence continues at coordinate 4,788 of DCFP01000163.1, forward strand.
TATGGCATTCGGAGCAGACTCCCGTTCGTCGACGGAATCCGGCATCCGGCCGGAAAGGAAACGGATTCGCGGCTCTCAGCGGATCCACAGGGCGCCTCGCCGATGGAGTTCTGCCATTGGAAGCGGGCAGCATCGGTGATCGATCACATGGGTGAAACTCGATCCAACGTTTTTCGTGGGATCAATCCTTTTGGAGTCCGTCATGGTGCATCGTTGGATGAAGTCTGGTTTTCTCTGGGCAGCCATCCTGGCCTGCGCTGTTCCTCCGCCAATCGAAGCGCAACTACCCGTTAGCACGGCGCCCGCCAGCACGGCGCCCGTTAGCACGGCGCCCACGATCCAGGGGCAGGATCATTTCGCGGTGCGGGACGGCATCCGCATCCATCTCTGGCAGAAATGCCTGAAGGGCCAGGAAACTGCGGCGGCACAGGCCGGGCGCGTGGCCCTGTTGCTGCACGGAGCCACGTGGTCCGGGAAACCGGATTTCGATCTCCAGATCCGCGACTATTCTCTGATGGATTTCCTGGTCCGGAACGGCTACGACGTCTGGGCCATCGATATCCACGGCTACGGCCAGTCGGACAGGACCGACAAGGACTGGTCGGACACCGCCTCGGCGGCCGAGGACATGGCCGCGGCCGTGGATTACATCTGCCAGCTTCGCAAGACCACACGCGTGAAGGTGCTGGGCTGGTCCTGGGGCACGCAGATCGCTGGAATCTATGCCGCGGACCATCCCGATCGCATCTCGCGCCTCATCCTGTACGGCAACGTCTGGCATGGTCTCCCCGAGTGGAAAACCATCCCGGTTCCCAAGGCCCAGTACCGCACCAACAGTGATGCCGATGCCCGGGAGGATTTCATTGCCGGACAATTCGAGACGGATGTGGCGGATGCCTACGCGAAGGAGGCACTGAAGACGGATCCCCAGTCCCCCAACGGGATCCTGGTGGATCTCTTCACCAAACTGCCGCTCATCGATCCCGAAAAGATCACGGTGCCGACGCTCATCATCCGGCCCGAGAAGGATTTCGCATCCACACCCGAAGAGATGCTCGCCTTCTTCGGGAAGCTCAAGAGTCCCGACAAAGCCTACGTATGCCTGCCCGAGGGAGGGCACGCGATCATCCTCGAGAAGGGCCACCATCGCTTCCAAAACGCCGTGTTGGCCTTCTTCGAAGGAGAACGGCCATGAAGAGAGGGCTGATGGTTGCACTCGCGCTGCTGGCCCTGGGACTATGCTCTCTCCCGGCCTTCGCCAAGGCACCGGAGACCGTGCTCCTGCTCATCTCGCGGGAGAACGGCCGCAATCCGGAACTGATGCTCACCATGGAAGTGGGGGTGATGCTGAACCTGCTCAAGCAGGCGGGGTTTCGCGTGAAGGTGTCCGCCCCGTCGGAGCGCGAGATCACGGGAACGATCTCGTCGCTGAAACCCGACCTCAAGAACAGCGAGGTGCGGTTGGCCGATTACGCCGGCTTCGTGCTGCCCTGCATGGCCCAGCCCACAGGAGCAGAGGGCGTGGCGCCGGAGTTCATCAAGCTCGTCCAGCAGATCACGGCCACGGGAAAGCCTGTCGCTGCCATGATGAGCTCCATCGACATTCTGCGGAAGGCCGGCGTCCTCGAAGGCCGCACCATAGCAGCCCAGAACAGCCGCCCGCCCTGCGTCGTGGACCGTAACCTCGTCACCAGTATGATGTGCCCCTACATGGCCCAGGAGATGGGCGAGAAGGACGCGGTCGCGGATGTCATGCGGGCGTTCATCGGGCTGCTGCGAGCCAAATCTCAGTAACAGCGGGGTCCTTCATCGCCAGGGAATAATCCGCCGATGCTGTACCAGTTCACCGTAAGGCTCGGCCGTGCCGGCTGGCAGCGTGGCGAGCCAGGCCACGTCCACCGCTGCCTGGGATGGCGATTGGGCCGAGGACATGTCCTCGAACCAGGGGCGCGAGGCCGCCGTATCCACGAGCCCCGGGCACACCGCATCGATCAGGATTCCCTTTCTGCGGGCCTCCTCGCTCATGAGCCGGGCGAAGATCCGGATCGAGGCCACCTGGGCGATCTTCGAGGGGATGTTGATCCACTCGGACCATCCCTGAGCGGTGGCCTGTCCCGTTTCCACGAGACGGACGTAGTGGTCCATGAGGTGTTCCATCTCCTCCAGGGATTTCGTCTCGGTATCGAAATGGTCGTGCAAATGGGGAGGCAGGTTCTTCAAGGAACCGAATCCGCTGGCCACCACCAGGAACCGGCTGTTCTCCCGCAGCAGCGGCCCGAGCGCGCGGATCACGCGGAAGGTTCCGTGATTGTTCGTGTCGATGAAGGCCGCCACCTGCTCGGCCGGCGTCAGTTCCTTGGAGATTCGCGCCGCGGCGTTGGAGATCACGATGTCCACGCCGCCGTGCTCGGCGCGGAGGCGATCCGCCAGCGCGGTGACGCTTGCGTCGTTGGTGACATCGAGGGGATGCAGCCGGGGAGAAAGACCTTTGGATTCCAATTGCTGGACCGCTTCTGCGCCACGCGCGAGATCCCGCGCCGTGAGATAGACGATCGCGTCGGGACCGAGATCCCGGCAAAGCCGCTCGACCAGGGCAAAACCCAGGCCTTGATTGGATCCAGTCACCACCGCCACGGTATCCATGGGCTGCTCCTCAACTCAAGCGGTTGACGATGGCCGCACCATCGCGTTGAACCGTGCGGGCGTATTCCACCGCAGGGTGGCCGAAGAGCATCGGGTAGTAGTGGATGCCCTCCACGGGCATATCGAGATGGGTCTTCAGCTCGGGAAGGGTCTCGAGCACCGCTTTCAGCAAGCCGCACCAGACGGTGCCCAGGCCCGCGGAGACGGCCAGCAGTTCGAACGCAGCGAGGGCGATGGGGACATCCACCTGGCCGCAGGGAGCGCTGGTGGGCGCGGAGGCGATGATGAGGTGCGGCGCGGTGCGGAAAAGGATATCGATACCATGCTCGGCATAGGCAGTGGGAGCCGATGCGAGAAACTGGAGGCGATCCGGAATGCGGGCTGCATGCTTTGTCAGCGCGGCGAATACCTGTTCCCGGAAATCGGCCATGCGCCGCTTCCGGTCGATGACGGTGAAGGTGAGCGCCCGCGCGTTGACGCCCGTGGGGGCGTAGGCCGACACGTTGAGCAGGCGCCGGAGCAGTTCCGGATCCACATCCTTGTTCTGGTACTGCCGGATGCTGCGGCGGCTCCGGATGAGCAGGTCTATTTGATCCAGGGAAGGAAGATCGCCTGTCGTCAGAGGTAGGCTGTCCGAGGCTTTCCGCCCTTCCAGGGAGATGGCTCCCGTGGGGCAGATGGCCAGGCAATGCTGGCAACGCACGCAACGGATCTCCTTCTCCGGGTCAACACGGGGCGGATTCCCTTCGATGATGCCCATGGGGCAATCCCTGGTGCAGAGGCCGCAAGCATTGCACTGATCAACGTCCACCTGGAAATCCATGGATGGCAACACTGCGGTTGCGGTCGTTTCGATCTGGGACACGGCGCACTCCTCCTGACAATCCGATCCCACCATTGAACGCGTGATGGATTGGCATTTGGTCCGGTATTCTTGCTAGATCGTCCCGAGGGAACCAGATGCCAGAGCCTTCGCAACTCCAACGACGGGATCTACTCACGGAAGTGCTCGGCCTCATGCATCTGCAAGGGGAACTCTTCTGCCGATCCACCTTCACAGCCCCGTGGGGCCTGCGTTTCCCGGCCCTGGGCCAGGCCTATTTCCGTTTCGTGGAAGCAGGCGGATGCTGGATGCTGATCGAGGCAACGCAGGAATCCCTGCATCTGGAACGCGGCGATCTGGTGCTGCTTCCCCACGGTCATGGGCACGCCCTGTGCGACCGGCCGAACAGCCCGCTGGCGACCCTTGAATGCTTCTCCAAGACCCGCGGCGAATCCCGTTTCTGCGAAGGGCGTCCCTGGGGGGGTGGTGGTGCGGCTTCGCGCATGCTCTGCGGCAGTTTTCACCTCGAGCACCCCGAGCGGCATCCCTTGTTCCGTTGCATGCCGATCTTCATCCACCTGAAGGCAAGCCAGGCGAAGATGCATCCGGGATTGGCCTCGATGCTCAGCCTCATGGTGGAAGAAGCCAAAGCCGCGCTGCCGGGTTCCCAGGGCGTCATCACGCGGCTGCTGGAGACGATCTTCATCCAAGCCTTGCGAGTGTGGACCTCGTCGCCCTGCGGGTGCGGCAAGGAGTGGCTGGTGGCGCTGAATGACGATCACATCTCCTCTGCGCTGAATCTGATCCACCGCTCCCCGGAACAGCCCTGGACCGTCGCATCCCTCTCGGAGAAGGTCGGTCTTTCGCGTTCTCCCTTCGCCGCGCGCTTCAGCGAGAAGGTCGGCATGCCGCCGCTCGCCTATCTCACCCAGTGGCGCATGCGCGTGGCCGCGCGACTCCTGCGCGAGCAGGCGCTGAGCCTCGCGCAGGTGTCCGAGAAGGTGGGCTACGCCTCGGAATCGGCCTTCAGCCGTGTCTTCAAGCAGCAGTTCGGAGTCTCGCCGGGATCCTATCGCCGCAAGCGGGACCTGACGGCGTGAAGCACTTGGGTCAAGCATGGGGACCTTTGTGCCATCATTCGGGACAGCAACCCGTATCCTGCCGAGTCTGGAATCTCGAATGAGGTGACATCGTGGAACGTGCCTGGGTTACCTTCGGCCTTGCGTGTCTTCTCGCGGCCGCGCCCCGCGGGCTTCACGCGCAGGTCCCGGCCTCCGTCGAGGAGGCCAGGCCCGCTGCGAACCGGCTGATCGCGCAGATCAAGGAAGAATCGGCCCGTCATGGTCATGCACTGCTGGGTGAGCTCTGCACGACCGTCGGTCCGCGCCTCAGCGGTTCGCCAGGGCTCGAGAAGGCCGTGGCCTGGGCGCAGGTCCAGATGAAGGCGGCGGGACTGGAGAACGTCCACGTGGAACCGGTGACGATCCCCCACTGGGTGCGGGGCAACGAGTCCTGCGAAGTGGTTTCGTCTCCTGGCCGGAAACTGGCGATGCTGGGCTTGGGAAACAGCGTGGGCACGCCGAAGGAAGGGATCACCGCGGACCTGGTGGTGGTATCCAGTTTTGAAGAACTGAGCTCACTGCCCCGGGCGACGGTCGCCGGCAAGATCGTGCTCTTCGATCCACCCTGGAATGGATATGGTCGGAACGTCGTCTTTCGGCTCCGGGGTTTCCTGGAGGCCGCAGCCAAGGGCGCGGTGGCCTGCCTGGTCCGCTCGGCCAGCGATGCCGAGGGCTTGCCCCACACGGGTTCGGTCTGGGGCAATCCCTTCACGCCGACCTCCATTCCCACCGCCGCCTTGGCCATCGAGGATGCGGCGTACCTGCACCAGCTCGCCGCACGCCCGGCGCCGGTCCGGGTGCGCCTGCAGATGGATGGCCAGGTGCTGGCACCAGCCAGCGGCGCGAACGTGATCGGCGAGCTTCGCGGGCGGGAGATCCCCGACGAGATCATCATCCTGAGCGCCCATCTGGATTCCTGGGACGTGGGCCAGGGCGCCCAGGACGACGGGGTCGGCTGCATACTTTCCCTGGAGGCCGCGCGGGCCATGCTGAAGGCCGGTCTGCGCCCGCGCAGGACCATCCGCGTGGTCTTCTGGGCGACGGAGGAATACGGCGGACTGGGCGCCAGGGCCTATGCCAAGACCCAAGGCATCGAGATGCAGAAGGTGATCGCCGCCTTCGAGGCGGATACGGGAAACGGGCGACCCCTCGGGTTCGGCTGGAAGGGCGGGGACCGGGCGGCGCACATCGTGAAAAGGCTGCGCGGCTACCAGCCCCTCCTGGAGCCGCTGGGAGCTGCGTCCCTGGAGCCCGACGCCTACCCCGGAACGGATATCGAAGCACTGGAATACCCCGGCGTAGCCCTCTTCGGCCTGCACAACGACATGCGCCACTACTTCGAGATCCATCACTGCGCCGCGGACACCTTCGACCGCGTGAATCTCCAGGACTTCACCCTCAATCTGGAGGCCTACGCACTGATGGGATATCTTGTGGCGGACTTACCGCAGTGATTGGAAACCAGAGACCGGTTTTTGGCTGAGTGCAGAGCGCACGGAAGGATTGGACTCCTGCATCGTCTCCAGTCAATCATCCCGCCGATGTCGTTCTATGGTTCGCGTTTGACCAGTGGGCACATCAACGTATCGCCCGTGTCGAATTTTCGATAAGCATGAATCGAAGTGAAACCAATGATGCCCCATCCATGTTTTGGGTCATCGGCATTATGTTCGAGATACACAATGGGGAGATCCCATCTCTTCGAGCGTTTCTTCAAGCGTATGGCGATTTTTATGCCTTTATCATCCACTCTTTGATCAATCACTTCAAAAGGTGAATTCGAAATGGACTGGAAGGAGGCATGCCAGGTGAATGAGGTTGAAGTCAGTCGCACAAAACCTGAACATGCGCGACCAGTGCCATCATAGGTCCCAAGGAAAGTCGGGTTGATTGGACTTGCAGCCATTGCAAAGCAAGCCAGCCCAGAACCGATCAGGTAAGCGATCAACCGCTTGAACGATATTGTCATTGTCTATCTTTCAATGGCATACCTGCTTCCAGCACGGTGGAGTTGTGGATTGAAGCCCATTGATCATGGATAGGCAGTATTCAAGTTTTGCCTGATATTTTGGGTCTTTACGGCCGTTGTATTTCACAGCAATGGTATTTGTCGTCACCCGCGTCCATCCGGTGATTGTTTGTTTTATCGAACCCTTTTTATATTTCAGCTTCTGGTTAGGATGTAGTGTGGAAAGGCCATGGTTCATGCTATTCAGAATGGTCATCGTAGTGTGGCATTCGTGAGTAATTTTACTTAATGTGTCATGTTGTTTAACGGTGTATTCATATTCTTTATTATCGGCCGGATCGAGTGTGGTGGTTTCTCCATAACTGGCGCATTTTGTCAAGAGATAGCCAATCCCTGCCTGAATATTCGTTTCGGGCTCATTCCGGATTTTGTACACCGATAATCTCTGCCTCAATGATGGCGGGATTACGAGTGAACTCCCTTCTTTGCCATCAATGACAGCCTGCATTCCAGGATCTCCGTGGTTTCCGATTTGAATGGGACGGGTCTTCCACTCTTGTTTTCGGGCGCCTGATTCGGTCCACGTCATTGCCTTGATCAGTCGCCAATCGAGCGGGAGATATCCCTTGGTGTTGGCCAAATGGCGATTGTATTCATCGACGGTCTTCTTGATCGTCTCGTCATATTCATTCCAGCTTGGATCGGTCCGACACGTCTTGATTGTGTCTTGCCATTGTTCGTACTGGGATTTGGGAGCCACGACTCGTTTTGGTGCGACCACGCCACCTCCGTATCGCTGCTTATGGTCTTAGTTCAACTTGAGAAGCTGATTTTAGTGTTATAGAAAAAAACGATCTTGTCCATCTGCGATGTTGTTTGAAGCCAAAGAGTGTTCCATCTTCGTGATCCAGAAAAGCACACGGCTGATTGCTTTGAAACGTCTGTCAGCACTCATTCAAAGCAGAGTACGGAAGATCCCTTCCTATGCTGTGCGAACTTACATGCCTGGGACTGATCACGCCAGAAACAGCCGGTATGCCGGGTTCTGTCCTTCGTCCACGTAGTCGTAGCCAAGGGCATCCAGGAAGGTCTGGAATTCGATCCCATCTTCGCGGGGCACCTGGAAGCCGCAGAGCACACGGCCAAAGTCGGCGCCGTGGTAGCGGTAGTGGAAGAGGGAGATGTTCCAGGTGCGGCCCATGCGATTGAGGAACTGGAGCAGGGCGCCAGGGCGTTCGGGAAAGGCGAAGCGCACGAGGCGCTCTTCGCCCGCGTTGAGCGCGCGTCCGCCCGCGAGGTGGCGGATGTGCAGCTTCGCCAGCTCGTTCTCGGTGAGGTCCAAGGCCTGCAGGCCCGCGGATTCGAAGCGTGACAATAAATCGCGGCGCTCGGCCTTTGAAGACACCTGCAACCCGACGAAGATATGCGCCTGCTCAGGATCGCCGAGGCGGTAGTTGAACTCGGTGACGGCCCGGGGACCGATGAGTTCGCAGAAGGCCCTGAAGCTTCCTGGACGTTCGGGAATGGTGACGGCGAAGCAGGCCTCGCGCTGTTCACCGAGCTCCCCGCGATCGGCGATGAAGCGCAGGCGGTCGAAGTTGGTGTTGGCACCGGACAGAATCGCCACGAGGTTCAGGCCCGCGCTGGCCGATCCTTCACGGGCTGTCCAGGCTTTTAGCCCGGCTACGGCGAGCGCTCCCGCGGGCTCCAGGATGCTCCGGGTCTCCGTGAAGACATCCTTGATGGCGGCGCAGGTCTCGTCGGTGTCCACGGTGATGATTTCGTCCACCAACTCACGGCAGAGCTTGAAAGTCAGCTCGCCCACCTGCTTCACGGCCACGCCATCGGCGAAAAGCCCCACGCTCTCCAGTCGCACTCGATGGCCTGCCGCGAGGCTGCGGTGCATGGCGTCGGCATCCACGGGCTCCACACCGATGATTCGGATGGCAGGGCGCAGGCGCTTGAGGTAGGCCGCGATGCCCGCGATGAGGCCGCCGCCGCCCACGGGCACGAAGACCGCGTCCATGCCCTGCGGCATCTGGCGCAGCAATTCCATGGCTATGGTGCCCTGGCCCGCGATGACTTCCGGGTCGTCGTAGGGATGGATGAAGGGCATGCCGTTCCGCGCCGAGTAGTCCAGGGCGTGGGCACAGGCCTCGTCGAAGGTATCGCCGTGGAGCACCACCTCGGCGCCATGGGAAGCCACGGCATCCACCTTGATGCGCGGCGTGGTGACGGGCATGACGATCACCGCCCGGCAGCCCAGCCGCTTGGCGCTCAGGGCCACGCCCTGCGCGTGGTTGCCCGCAGAAGCTGCGACCACGCCCCGCGCGAGGTCCTCTGCGGAAAGCCCTGCCATCTTGTTGTAGGCGCCCCGCAATTTGAAGGAGAAGACCGGCTGCAGATCCTCCCGCTTGAACCAGGCCCGGGCGCCGATGCGCTTGGACAGGATGGGCGCGGGCTCCAGGGGCGATTCGATGGCCACGTCGTAGACGCGGGCGATGAGGGTGCGTTCCAGCAGGTCTGAAGTCATGAAGGCTCCAAATGCAGCGAGCCCCCCAGTGACGGGGGGCTCGCTGCGGCAAGGTGTGGATCTACCGCGTCGGGAGGCCCCCGGCCGAGCGAATAATAATCGCGATGGCAATGTGGGGGCGAAGGACAAACGACATGGTTCCCACCCTAGCAGGAGGGCTCGGAGGCGGGCAAGCGCCTCACCGCAGGGGCACGAAGGCCACGGGGATCAAGGGCCGAGTCTCCCTCCCTTCGGGTCGTTTCGTGAGCACCATCAGTTGCTGGTAGCCGTAGGGCGTGCCCAGGGGCAGGATCATTCGGCCGTCCTCGGCAAGCTGCTCCCAGAGCGCGCTGGGCACTTCGTCGGCGGCACAGCTGAGGAGGATGGCGTCGAAGGGTGCCTTCTCGGGCCAGCCCTCGCGGCCATCGCCGCAGCGCAGGTGGATATTGTCGTAGTCCAGCGCCTGGATCAAGACCTCGGAACGCGCGTGGAGCGTGGGTTCCAGCTCGATGCCGTAGACATCCTTCACCAACAGGGAGAGGACGGCGGCCATGTAGCCGCAACCGGAACCCACTTCCAGCACCCGCTCGTGTCCGCGCAGGCCCAGCTCCTCCGCCATGTAGGCCACGATGTAGGGCTGGGAGATGGTCTGCCCGTGGCCGATGGGAAGGGGATGATCCTCGTGGGCCTGGATGAGGAGTTCGTCCGGAACGAAGTGGTGGCGTGGCACCCGGCGCATGGCTTCCAGCACACGAGGGTCGGAAATGCCCCGGGACGCGATCTGGCTCTGGACCATGAAGTCCCGTAGCACCGACATGCGCATGTCATCGATTGGGGGAGTCATGCCATAAGAGTGCATGCGCCACGACCTTTTGCCAGATGGAAATTCTTCCGCAACGCATGCTGTTCTTCTCCCGTTTCGTGGGGAGGCTAGGATTACGACTATCAATGGCCCAATTTGGATTACTCATCGCCCAAGTTGAGATGATCCGTCACCATCCCTTCGACCTGTAATTTTGCCAAATTGCCTGAGAGCGCCCCGATTTCACAGACCAGGTACGCCATCAGGCAAAACCGCCATCCTCGTCAACTTCCATCAGGTGTGCCATGGTCCATCGTCACGGGCTTATCTACGCGAGTATCGGCGTGGTTGTTGGGCTGATCCTTGGTTCCGGTGTGACCGGTTGGCTCGCATGGAAACAAAGATCCAGCGCGGTTCTGGAGGCTGCCATGCAGGCCAAACTCCTTCAGAGCATCACCCTCATTCGCCTTTACGAGACAATGGCTAGCGGAGCAGAAGGTGAGACCCGGTATGGTCTGGAGGAGGCGCTAAACGCCAACATCTCCTTTGTCGCTTCCCATGCCTATGAGCCCACTCCATCCGGCAACCTGGCCAGGGACACCATCCGCATGGTTGCCCGTCACCGGGAAAATTACCCGTTCAAGGCGAACAATCCTTGTATCAACAAAATGGTTTCGGCGGCCTTCGAGGTCCTCCAATGGGATGGGAAATCCTCTCCTCCGCACCCGGTGTATTGGAGCGAGTGAAACCCCTGGCTCAAACCTCTCGCAATGCCATCCCCAACGTCTCGACAGCCTTCAGTAGATCGGCCGTCTCGATCACGAGGGGCGGCTGGATCCGCAGGACATTGCCCCAGGTGCCGCCCACCCCGATGAGGAAGCCGCGCTCCCGCAGCAGGTTCTTCACCTTGCCGGCTTCTTCCGTTGCGGGCGTCTTGCGGTCATCGCGCACCAGTTCGACGCCGATCATCAGCCCGTGGCCCCGCACCTCTCCAATCAATGGCTGGGTCTTCTGGAGATCCTTGAGCGCGGCCATGAGCACCTTGCCCTTCTCGGCCGCCTGATCGCAGAGCTTCGTCTTCTCGAAGAAGTCGATGTTCGCAAGGGCCGCAGCGCAGGACACGGGGTTGCCGCCGAAGGTTGACAGGTGATCTCCGGGCTTGAACGAATCAGCGATCTCCTCCCTGGCGATGAAGGCCGAGAGGGGGAAGCCGTCGGCGATGCCCTTGGCCAT
>DCFP01000039.1:0-27559 GCA_002319925.1 Holophagaceae bacterium UBA1801
GGATTGACCGTGGTCTTGAACACGAACTTGCCGCCCTTCACTTCCTTGATGACCGCGCTCTTGACGGGGTCGTTGCTGCCGGCGGAGAAGGTGACGAAGCCGGAGGCGCCGGGGAACTTGTTGGTGGCGGCGATGGCGTCGCGGATCTTGGAGGGCTCGATGCTGCCCGCGCGCTTGATGGCATCCAGGGCCAGGAGGTAGCCGTCGAAGCCGAGCACGGCGGTGCCGGAAGGAACCTTGCCGTATTTCTTCTTGTACTCGACCACGAAGGTCTTGGAGTTCGGGGTCAGGGGCGCGTCGTTGTCGAAGAAGGTGGAGAGCACGGCGCCTTCGACGGCGGTCTTACCCACGGTGATGAACTCGTTGATTTCCCAGGTGTCGCCGCCCAGGAAGGGGAGCTTGATGCCGAGCTCGCGCGCCTGCTTGATGATCAGGGCGCTTTCCGTGTAGTTGCCGGGCGCGAAGATCACGTCGGCCTTGAGGTTCTTGATCTGCGTGAGCTGAGCGGAAAAATCCTGGTCGCCGGTGTTGTAGTTGAGGGTGCCGACGATGGCGCTCTTGTCACCCGTGAGCTTCACGAAGGAATCCGTGAAGAACTTGGCCAGGCCCACGGAGTAATCGTTGGACACTTCGCGGATGATGACGGCCTTCTTGGCGTTAAGGTTCTTGTTCGCATAGGTCGCCATGACCGTTCCCTGGAAGGGATCGATGAAGCAGACGCGGAAGTAGAAGGGATTGCCCTTGGTCACCAGGGGATTGGTGCAGGAGAGGCCGATGGCCGGAACCTTGGCGCCCATGAAGATGGGACCGGCGGCCATGGACAGGCCGGAACCCCAGGAGCCCAGGATCACGTTGACCTTGTCGCGGTCCACCAGCGACTGGCCGGCGTTGGCGGCTTCCACCTTGTCCGACTTGTTATCGGCGATGGCGAGCTGGATCTTGTAGGTCTTGTTGCCGACCTTGACGGTGGGATTCAGGGACTGGGCGAGGCGGATGCCGTCCAGTTCCTCCTGGCCGCCGGCCGCGTTCGCGCCCGTGAGGGGCTCGAAAACGCCGATCTTGACGATGTCCTCGGCAAAGGCTGCGCAGGAGAACAGGCTCAAGATGGCCGCGGTCACGACAGGCAAGCGATGGGTCTTCATCAATTCCTCCGGTTGAGTTGCGCTTCCATAGAAGCGTTGTAAAGACTGATGATCATTACGTTACAAGCCGGTCAACCAGTGACTGGCGGCTCGACACACCCCTGCTAGGCGAGTGCCACCGCAGACGAATCCGGGATGGAAAACGCTTTCTGCAAAAAACGTTCGTCGAAGGCTTTAAGCAAGCCTTCCGTGTTTCCGCCCAATAACGATGCGGCCGCTACCTGGAATCCAGCTGGTGTTCGACATCCAGATCGTGGTCTGCAATCGCGTCAAAGAGCTAGGGCACAGGTTCAAAATACCAGCTCCCAACCGTCTTCATGTGAAAGTGTGAGGAGCAGCACCGGGGGTGTGCAGATCAGCACATTGCGATCAGGTCGAGTGGAGACGCAGACGCGTACTCGGTAGCTTGATCATGAAATGCGCATGCAGCCTGTGTTTCATGAGGAACGCGCCACTGGGTCCATCGAGTCGGGTCTGCTCTCGTCTGATGCAAGCGCGCTCGAACTGCAACAGCGCATCGAATGCGACGAATACTTGCCTGACAATCACCGCTGCGGGACAGGCGAGTGGAGAACCTGAGAACAGGATCGAAGCGACAGCGGGCCACCAACAGAAATAGCGCCGTTGGTGGTGGTTCACATCCACGGGAAACGGCACACGGGGGACCTAGTGAACGTTTGGGTTGGGATGTGTTTCCCGAAGTGGACGGGCTCTTGGGCTGAACACATCGGTGAAGAATTCAGCCGTTTCAATCCACACCACCACCGGTAGTGGTGACATTTCGATGCGGACTGGGGGCGCGAAAAAGACTATCCCTCGGGAGTGACACGTCTTAACCTGTCGTTAAAATCCAACTTCAAGCATGCAGGAAAAGACAAAATCCCTTCGTCCATCGAGGACGCTCCCGGCCTTCGGGAGCCATGTCGCTTTCTTGATGGTGCATCGTTTTCCGCAAACGCCTGGGCGACCCACCCGTCTGTTATCCATGGAGGAAAAGGCATGAAAAACGAGCCCAACGCCGGGCCGGTTCTCAGGGTGAGAATCACATGGAAGGATGGTCAGTGGACGCTGGTCAAGGTCGTTTCCGTCCCGGAGATGACGATCCCCCGAACAGAGACAGTCCCGGAGGAACGACAAGCACGCAGGATCGGCATGTGGTTTCACGCCGTGGACGCCAAGACCAAAGTTATCTATCGCGGAACGCTGCCGACACCCCAGCCCGGAATCGAGATCTTCGATCGCTCGGGGAGAATCCGGCGAGTCCCCACGGAATGCGGCGGACACCTGATGGATATCCTCATCCCCGACCTACCGGAGATCGTGGATGTCCAGCTCTTCTGGACTCCAGGCCCCCACTGTCCCGAGGACATCAGGCGCAAGATGCCCAAGTCCGGTCCTGTCGCCACGTTCAGAGTTCGGGATCCGAAGCCGGCCCGGAAGCCGAGCGAGGGGAGGTGAACTCATGAGCGCGAACGATGGCACGATCCTTGGGATCACGAAGATCCTGGACAACGGTCCCGACGCAACCCGTCTGAATATCGTCCTGGTCGCAGAAGGGTTCACGGTCGCCGAGCAAGACGCGTTCAACGGTTACTGCGACGATTTTCTGGCTGCCCTCCAGGCCGACCTCTGGTACCCCTTCCTTGGGGTCGCGATCAACGTGCACCGCCTGAATGTGACATCCACCGATTCGGGGGCCGACATCCCGTCAGTCTGCCCGGATGAGAGCGAGCCTCCCGAAGGAACCGGGACATATGCAGCCACCTACTTCGACGCGTCGTATTGCAACCCCGACGTCTGGCGCGCACTCAGCGGCGACACGATTCTCGTATCCGACTCGCTCGATGCGTGCCTTCCCGCTTGGACGCGGGCGATCGTCATCGTGAATTCCACGGTCCATGGGGGAACCGCCTCCGGCAACGTCAGCTACACTTCCGTCGATCCTGGTTGGGAGCAGGGTGCACTCCACGAAATGGGGCACACCTTCAGACTGGCGGATGAATACGAGTACATGGAGGGATGCGACACCAACGAGACCGGCCAGGATGTGGCCCCTTCCGGGGATGTCTGGGAACCGAGTGAACCGAATGTGACGATGGTGACGAATCCCGCGAAACTGAAATGGAGGAATCTTCTCACTCCTGGCGTTCCCGTGCCGACGATGAAGAATCCTGACTGCACGCATTGCGATCCCAATCCGAACGTACTTCTTGACGACACTGCCATCGGCCTTTACGAGGGAGGGCAGTATTACCACTGCGGGATCTATCGGCCTTCCTACGCGTGCCGCATGAGGTTGCTGGGGCCTGGATTCTGTAGGGTATGCGTGGAAGCCATCGCGGCCCACCTTGCCACCTGGGTGACTCCCACCCCAGTAATGGAAGTATCTCCTCCGGACCTGGAATTTGGTGAGGTCGGAGTCGGCCTGACCCTCTATCTTGCGTTCGAAATCAAGAACATCCGGAGTGGAGTGCCTGGGACCGTCACGATCGAGCTGTCGACGCCAACCGGAGTATTCGCATACGCTCCGGGCACGGAAACGGCCTTTGCCTTGCCGGCCCCAGTATGCGAGCCCTACACCTCGCGTCGCATCTACGTCGCGTTCACCGCGCCGTCCACGGGCGGGCCCGATTTCGCCGGGAACCTCACCATCATGCGGACCGATGTCACGCCACCGGAGCTGGTCATGGTGATGAACCTCTACGGTACCTCCGTGAAGCCTCCCCCTGTCGATTCCGTCCTCGTCGTGGACCGATCCGGCAGCATGGGCGAGGAGACGGGAGTGTTCGGGATGACCAAGCAGGATATGGCCATCGAAGCCGCCAACTTGTATGTCTCGCTCCTCAAGGACACCGACAAGATCGGTCTTGTGCGATACAACGAGCACAGTGACAGCGCGTCGGGGGACATCCTGGTGAAGATGAAGACGGCCGGATCTCCCGATACCGGCGCAGGACGCACGGCTATGAGGAACGCTCTCAATGCGCAGAATCTGTTCCCGGAGGGGACCACCTCCATCGGCGCGGGGATCATAAACGGAAGCGGGGTGCTCGATGGAGGTACGGCGGACGCAAGGGCCATCGTTGTCCTGACCGATGGGCGCCAGAACACGGATCCCGATATTCCAGAGGGCGCGGCCCTTGTGGTCACCAAAAACCCGGCCCAGAGGGTATTCGCCGTAGGTCTTGGCCTCAACCAGCTCGAAGACAAGCTGGACCAGATCGCGAGCGTCACCAATGGTTTTGCCGCGATCACGGGCGACCTGGTGGACGACAGGGAGTTCCTGCTGCAGAAGTTGTACGTGCAGATACTTTCTGACGTGGGTGACGAGGCCTTCGTTGCTGATCCCCGTTTCATCCTGCGCCCAGGCCAGGTTCGGAAAACGCCCATATTCCTGAGCGGGTTGGATGTGAGCGCCGACTTCATCCTCACCTACCGAAAGGCATCGATATTCCCGAAGTACATGGACGTCTGGCTCGAAGCCCCGGATGGCTCGACGTTAACGATCCCAAAGATGATGAGCCTGTCATGCGCCATTGTCGTCTCCAAGCCCGGACACATGTGCTTCCGCTGGAGGTTTCCCGTCGCTCCGGACAAGCCCAATTTTCACAAAGGTGCGTGGAAGATCTGTGTCAGGAACATCAGGAACGCGAAGACGGAGACGGGCCAGGATGCCAACGACACGCTTTACTATGCCGTGATGTGCAAGGCGCGCAGCAATTTCAGGCTGGGCGGAGCTGTGATCCAGAAGGACCATGCACCGGGATCTCCGATGGAAATCGTCCTGGAACCCACCCTGTTTGGTCAGTCGGTGGCCCTGACGGAACCCGTGACCGCCGCGGTCACAGGACCCAATGGGAAGAGGTATGAGCAGAGGCTTCGGCGCGACGACTTCGGGTACTACCGCGGTTCGTTCGGATCCACGGGCCTGTGCGGACCATACCAGATCTGCGCCAACGTCGAGGCCACGGCCAGCGATGGTTGCCGGATCACACGGTACCGACACATGACGGGTTTGATCTTCCGGCATGTGGCGAATGGGCATGAGACCGACCCTTGCAGACGCGCCAGGGCGGCCGTGAAGACCCTTCAGGAACTCATCGACCACTGCTGCAGGAAGCCAGCGGGCGAAGACGTTCGACGCCACTCCAAGACCCGACGCCGAAAGGAAGAACGTGCATGACCTGACGTCGAAGGGATCCCCCCGATCTGGGCAGCTGTTCCTTCAAACACTGAAACCAGACTGACGGGTGAAGGCAGAACCGAGATCCCCCGGATCCGACACGGCAGGATCAGGGGGATCCGTTCCATTCCTACAGGCTCAGATTCTGCGCCCGGTCGACGATCTGCTTCAGCTTCTTACAAGAGCCTTGGGCCCGCTTAACATGAGAACAGAGGCCAAGATGAGCCGATTCAAGAAAGTGGAATTGACACCGGAACGGGCCAAGGCCTCGGCAGAACAGTTTCACCAGATCATGAGCGAAACGCGCAAGGCGGCATCGTCGGATCCGACCCATCACTTCAACGGGTACTTGCGGGCATTGGAAATGCCGCCGATCGGAGAATCGGACACGTCGGAGGAATCCCAGCAGACCTCCAAAAAGTCCTCGAACGCCCTTTCGGAAGCGTTCCTTTCAGAGGAGTTCCAGAAGAGACTTCGGGATCGAATCGAGGAGCAGAACTCCAGACCTCCGTACGTTCCGAAGGGCAAAACTCCCCGCTAGTCGATGCGCTGCTGCTCACGATAACGTCTCGTTTTCGCTTGATTGCGCGACACGAGTCGAAGAACTCGTCACTGGTGAGATCTAAACGTCCTGATCTTCTTCTTGGTAGCGGATCCAGATATTGTTGGGCACCTTCCGCATGTCCTCGTCTGCCTGCTCGAGCGTTTCGCGGTGGATCCAGCCGAGAGACTGGCCATCCTGGCTAAAAATATGAAACCGGCGTTATTGGGCCTTGGGGCGCATCCCCAGGAGTTACCGCAGAACTAGTGCATTCCGTGCCAATAGCGATAGTGATCGCCTCCCCAGTGGTGGTATCTGGGGCCGTAGTAGCGGCCCTCCGGCACGACAATGCAGCCAAGCGTGAGAACCAACCCAAGCAAGGCGATCAGGGACACAAGCGAAGTGCTTCTCATGGTCCACATCCTTGGATGGCGAGATATCCATGCCATCCAGTCTCTTAGACTCTCGAGTCCATCTCCTGGTTGCCTTCCATCTCGTTCTGCCACGCCGAGCTATTGTTCCGGATGTGCCCATCGAGCGATGCCTGTATGCCCGGTGTCATGCCGGTGCACTGGCGGGCATGACTAGGCCGATGCTTCTCTCATTGCTTACCCTTGCGCTGCCTTTATTCCCCGCCGATCTGATGCTCAAGAACACGCCGGCGCAGGTCTACTTCAGCCCACAAGGCGGCTGCACCGACGATGTGGTAAGCACTATCAACAGAGCTAGGAAGACCATCTTTGTGCAGGCCTATAGCTTCACTTCAGCGCCAATCGCGCAGGCTCTGAAACAGGCCCATGACCGCGGTGTTTCGGTGATGGCCATTCTCGACAGGAGCCAGTGCACTGAGAAATACAGCGGGATGACCTACCTCGTGCACACAGGTATCCCCACGTAGGTCGACAGCGCCCACGCCATTGCCCATAACAAGGTGATGATCATCGACGGTGAAACGGTGGTAACTGGATCGTTCAACTTCACGAAGGCGGCTGAAGAGCACAACGCGGAGAACCTGCTCATCCTTAGAAGTGCAGAGCTCGCAAAGTTGTACAGGGACAACTGGGAGGAGCATTTGAAGCACTCTTACAAAGAAGAATGAACACCGATAGCAGCAGCGCCACATCTGAGCATATTCGATTAGGCATCATCACTGATGATGATTGGCCACAATGTATTCAAAATTAAATCTCTAAAAAAATTAGTTTGATGGACCTTCACTACTGCCCGGCTGCTTTCTTTATTAGTGCTTCCCTAAGCGTTTTGTATTCATCATCAGTAATTATACCTTTTGATTTCATATCATCTAATTTTTTAAGTTCGGCTTCCAAGTCAAGGACAGCCGGAGTAGTGCTTATTGCAGGTGTAGCGCTTGTTGTGGGCTGTTTAGAAGCAACGGGTTTAGGGGTGGCGCTCATTGCAACATCTTTAGTTGTTTCAAAAAATATACGGTTGGATCGATTTATAAAACTTCTTGTAAAACTTTTCTGCTCATCATTCAATAGCGCAAAATTTTTCCATTGACCAACATCGGTAATTCCAGAAATTGAAAGAGATTCTCCATAACTTATAATCACCTTTGTTGCTGCATTAAACCCCAAAGCCCTTTCGAAAACTTTATATATAAAGCCGCCATTTACCCCATAGCTCTGTTCGCGAATATATTGAATTTCATAGGATTTTAGACAATATCCAGAGAGAATAGCCCAGTTAAAGTTTTCTTTGGCAAGAAGAAATTGCCCGGAATCGATCACTTGATCCTTGTCTAGCCTATCCGGAAGGTCATTGAAAAACAGCCAATTAGAACGGTCGAAGTTCAATATTTCAATGGTTAAAAACTTGGTTATATTCCCAGACTGGGTTCCAGTAATAAAAATGTAGCTATCGGTATGACGAAAACACGTATCATTCCCATGCTTTGACTTCATTTCCTCTTTTACATGAGAGTGTCCAATATAGGTCAAATCGTCATCTATTTTTAATACAACCTTTGGATTATTATCACACATAAAATAATTATTACTCACTGTAACTTTAGGCTCTCTGTAGGTATCGGCTCTCAAGTAAAGTCCGAATGTTAACGCAAATACATAGAAAACACATGCTTTGCATTTGGAGATATTCATATATCCTCCGGGTGAAATTGAATGTTGATGATTATACAGCTGTCCTTCCGCAAACATGTTTGAATATTTTTAGATGGATGACGATCAATCGTTTGGTCTTCGCTTTGATCCTCAAGCCAGATTCAATCCTGAGCGTATAAAGATACAGACTTTGCGCCGGAACGACATGCTAGGCGCTTTGAATTATGGATCCTATTCTGTGCTCGAAGATCTCTGGCACTAAATCTGTATACCTAGATCCGACCACTCCTTCCCGCCAAGCCAATGCGGAGGCAGAAAACGTTAATACTCAGTTTCTTTCTTGATCTGCTCCCGGCTGTTCCGCTTGATCACCGAATCCATCTCGAATTCCCGGTCTGGCGTCATGCCGTGCCGACGGATCAACTTTAGGAGGCGCACCAGGTCTTCCACTTCGTTCAGCGCGTCCCAAGCGGCTTGCTGGGGCTCGTTGAACTCTCCGTTTACCCTCCCTCGAGTCAAATAAGCGCGCAGCTTCATCCAGGTCTCATACCGCCCGCTCATCGATCACCACCTGGAGCCAGTTTCGTTTCGCATTTAATTCGTGTCGAGCCCGCTCGATCAACTCTGGCCCATCATTCCGAACATTCCCGACTGCTGACCCGACTGGCCGCAACTCTATACCTTCCGATGGACAGGGAACCAGTAGTTCCTCGGGATGTCTGTTCTCTGGATCTAGCCAAGCCTCTGCCGCTTGCCTGTCCAAGATGACGGGCATTCGGTTGTGGATAGGCTGCATCAATTCGTTCGCGCTCGTGGTGACGATCGCGCAGGTGGAAAGCTCACCATCGAAGCCGAGCCACGTGTCGGAGATGCCAGCGAACAGGAAGATGCCGCCGCCCTTGGGGCGGATGAAGTGCGGCACTTTGGTGTTGCCCACCTTCCGCCACTCATAGAACCCGCTGGCAGGGATCAGGCATCGCCAATGACGTAGTGCACCCCGGAAGGTCGGCTTAGTCACGATCCCTTCGGCCCGTGCATTGATTGGCTTGGGTCCACCCTCTGGATCCTTCGTCCAGCTCGGTACCAGTCCCCAACGAGCGAGAGATGGGATACGCTCGTTCTTCTCTGGCCTCACGATGACGATCCACTGGCCTGGAGCGATGTTGTAACGCTTCTCGATCCTGAAGTCCCCTAGCCTTCGTGAGCCCGTTTCGCTGGCGAGTTCTTCACTTGTTGCGTAGAGCCCGAAGCGTCCGCACATGGAAAAACATCCTACTCTTGCTGACTTGTAGGATGCTTGTAGGACGGCACGAAAAAGCCCCCAAAATCAAGGGAGCTAATTTGTAGCTAAGTCTGGCGGAGAGAGAGGGATTCGAACCCCCGTATGAGTCACCCCATAACCTGATTTCGAGTTCCACGACTAAGGTTCTCATAGACATCCACGGAATCCATATAACCCTTTAAATCAACACTTCAATAATATTTAGATAGATTGATTATCCAAAAAACATCTAATTCTCTCATTGTGTTGTAGCATGGCTGTAGCATTTCGAGGCGGTGCTACAGTGCCGAGCGAACCCAAAAAGGCCACGAGGGAAACCACCAAGCTCACCGATACAGAGGTGAAGAAGCTCGCCCCTGGCGAGGGGCTCTACACCGTTTGGGACGGTGGCCACCAAGTCTGTGTCCAGGGTCTGGGGGTTCGCGTCATGCCCTCCGGCTCAAAGTCGTTCGTCTGGAAATACTGCTTCAACGGGAAACAGCGATGGATGACTATCGGCAAGACCTCCGTATGGTCGGTGACCGCTGCGCGTGACCACATCAAAGCGCTGGCTCAAGACATTGACAAAGGCATCGACCCCGCCTCGAAGATTGCCGAAGACAAGGCCAATCCGACGATGAAGGACCTTGCGAAGAAGTTTCTTGAGGAGCACGTCTCCGCCAAGCGGAAGGCTTCCACATATGACGACTACGAGAACATCATTCAGAAATACATCCTGAAGCCGCTGGGGAAGATCCAGGTGAAGGACATCACTGCGGCTCACATCTCCAAGGTGCATTCCAGCTTGAAGGACAAGCCATACCGCGCCAATCGGACCTTGGCCGTGCTCTCTTCCATGCTCTCTCTGGCTGAAACGTGGGGATATCGAAAGCCCAACACTAACCCATGCGGGAGCATTGAGCGCTACCAGGAAGAGGCCAAGACTCGTTTCCTCACTGCCGGGGAAATCGCGCGCCTTCTGATCGTGCTGCAAGCCCAGGAAGGGCGCTATCCCCTCCAGGTGCGCCTCATTCGCCTTCTGCTTCTCACAGGTGCACGGCTGCGCGAAATCCTGAATTGCCGATGGAGTGCAAAGAAGGGCGAGCCCACACACCCCTATCTGGACCGGGAAGGTGCGCGCATCGTCTGCATCGATCACAAGGGAAGCCGAAGAGGTGGCCCGAAAGACATCATCCTGTCCACTGCGGCGCTTGAGGTGATTGACACCCTGGACAAGCGACTAGGAAGCCCCTACCTCTTCCCCAGCCCGGATAATCACATGGTCCCACTGGCAAACCCGCATCATGCCTGGCTCACGATCAAGGAGGACAAGAAGCGCGGGGAGAAGGAGCGGCTGGGAATCCGTGACCTAGCGGGGATCCCTGACGTGCGCCTTCACGATCTCCGGCACAGCTTCGGCACCTTGTCCGTAACCCTGAACCAGAACCCGACCGTTCGCCAGAAACTACTAGGACATGCCTCCGCAGTTACCACGGAGCGTTATTCCCATGTAGATGTGGATCCACTCCGTGAGGCGGTAGAGCAGATTGGGGAGACGATCAAGGGGCTAAAGAAAGCGTAAATATTATAATGATTTGTCATAAAAGATAGCAATGAGGAATCAAAATATTTTTGAATTCATATCTAGACTTTTGAATTCAAAAGACTATCTTTGATATCGGAGACCTAATATGGGAACCCCAAAGAAGATGGGACGACCAAAAAAACTTCCTGACACGATCCAGGTAACTGTACGGGTTAATCGAGAAGTAATTGAAGAAATTGATAGACTGGAAGATGAAGACTTTGAATTGACTAAGTCTCTATTTGACTATTCACCTGAGGCCGATAATTGGCGATCAAGAGCTGTCAGTATCAGAGAAATTATTGACCTTGGATTTCCTTCATGGAAGCAAGCAAAAGAAGCAGAAATCAATGAACAAAGGCGCCAAGACGAGATATGGAAATGTTTAAAATCCATGGGTATAACGCCAAAAATGTCAAAAGAACAAGTTGACAATATTATTCACAATATAGATAACGTGAAACAAATGATCGAGATGTATGAACAGCTTGAACAAAAGGGTCTTGTTAAGAAAAAACTAGAAAAATAAGAACCCCCTTACTCCGTTTTTCTTAACCGCGCCAACGGTCAAGAGGAGACAGGGGGAACACCAGGCAGAACCGCTAAGCACTACACCGGCCCCATAAGCATGGGCCACCTGGGATACCGGTGCAACCACCATGGCCCACATGGGGAAAACAGATGGACTTATCCTCCATTCAACCGCCTCCCGCTGAGCCAAGCCCTGGCTCTGAGTGGATCGCCACCGTCATGGGGATCCAGAAACGTCTGCCTGTCCTCGGCAGCGTGGGCAATATCAATCGCTTGATGCTGAAGAAGGATGGCCTGCCCTTTCACCGCCTCGGCGGCCGTCTAATCTTCAACGTCCCAGAAATCCTCGACTGGCTAAACCGCCAGCCTGGCCACAACCTGCCGACCGCAGTTTAGGGGAAACCAACATGACCACGGGAACCAAGACCTCCCAGGGCGGCAAAGCCCTGTCCGCAAGAACCCCCATCAACGAGTTCAACACCCAAGTCCACGCAGTCGCGAAACCTCAGACCATCGTCATTCCAGAGCTCTTCAACTTCGCCGAACGAAACAACATCTTGCTTGCCCGCAGCGTCCTCCGGCCGGAATGCGGCTGGCTCTTTGTTCCCGCAAGGGCGACCAAGAACACCTGGAAGTTGGAGTTCGATCCTCCCGGGGTGCTTTACCTTCCGGATCGGGCGAACCGTCTGGACCAGATGGAGGCCATGCGCCGTATCGGCGATTTCATGGATGTCCACGAAGTAAGGCGCGCGCAGATGGCACGGGGTGAAGCATGAAACGCGTCGAAGCCTTCAAGTGTGAATACTGCCGCCGGAGCCGCCCTTACGCTTCAGCGAGCACGTGCCGGGCGCATGAGGCCCGGTGCTTCGGCAACCCGGCGACTCACTCCTGTGCCACATGCCGATTTCTGGAGCAAGGCCGGGAAAGGATCGAGAAAGGCTGCGATCGCCCGGTTTGGTATTGCGCTAAGGGGCGCGAGGTCCTCACCACCGAGTGCAGCGAGTGGAAGCGCCGGAAGGGAAATCTCCAGGTGAACTCTTGAGCCGCCCCGAGATTCTGGCCGCAGTCTCCGTTTCTCTCGCTCTTGAGGAACTCGACCGCATGAAGGCCGTTGAACAGCTCCCAACCCCAGAGGCCCTCATGGAGCGCATGCGCAAGCGAGATGGGGACTTCGCCTTGCTGGCGGGGATCGCAGGGGCCTACCTGCATGAGCGTGGGTTGATTGGAGGCTGTAATGAATAAGCCCATCCTCCTCCAGAAGAAAAACGCTCCGAAACCCGGGGTGAAGCCAAAGACGCAGCAAGCCCCACCATCTCGACTGCGCGCCGCAAACGGGGAAGTGCTCCTCACCTTCGAATCTCCAAAGCGCACGGCCAAGCTGATGCATCGACGCACCGAGGGCGGGATACCCCTGATTGGTTTCTACCTCTTCCCTCCTGGGTCTCAGATCCCATGGGCGTGGGTGAACTACACCGCCGAAGAAGCCCGCCAGATCCGTGACGCGCTCTCTGTCTGGCTGGAAGAGCTGAAACACTGAAAGGCTCAACGTACGAGCCACTCCGGGGCGGACTCTGGGTAGGAGCTGGCGACTACTAAGCCCAGCTGAACTCAAAAAGGCTACTCGTAGTGACCCCTTACTGCCCGAGATTCACCTGAGCGGAAGGATTCCGTAAGTGATTGGAGACCTACATGAACATTGACAAATTGCTGCACAGCTTCGATGAGGCACGGGAAATCATGGGCGGGGTCCCCGCTTCGACGTTCCGCCTGTGGATCACCCAAGGGCTCATCTGCCCGGTGAAGATCGGCCGCAAGCCATTCTTCCGCCATGTTGATCTGGTGACCTTGATTGAAGCCCACATGAAGAAGGCGGAATGATGGCTTCCCGGATCAACGAAGCCCACGTGCTTATGGTGGCTGCACACATCCTCACGCGGATCAACCCAACCGGGAAAGACTTCTATTTCTTTCCTGTCGATCACCATTCACGGGGATCTGGCGGGGAGAGGTGGAGCCATCCATCTGTCGAAGTTTGCGCGCGCCTGGCATGGGAGCTGGCAGAGGCGGTCGAAGAGGCGAAACCCAAGGGGCGGGAGAGCTGATGATCAAACCCTTACCCCCTTCAGATGTGAACGGGTTTTGTGAAGACCCAGACAACCCTCCACCACTGCCTCCTTGGCCTGAAGAAGAAACCTCCCACGCCCTGGACATCATTCGATGGTCGGACATCAAGGATCTCGATGTCCCCCCCGTGGAGTACATCTGGGAGCCATTCCTTACTCGCGTGGGCTTCGGGATCATCGCTGCTCACCCCGGCACCGGGAAATCCTTCCTCGCTCTCCAGCTCTTCGTTTCGATCGCCACTGGACTTCCGCTCTTCGGACGGCCTACATGCGGCCCAGCCGGCGCCGGAATGGTCGCGCTTGAAGACGATCCAAATGTGGTTCATCGGCGGCTGAAGGCCATCCGCCGGGCTTATGGTTCCGCGTGGTCCGCCAAGCACGATGACCTCTTTGACCGAAATGGACGGCTCTTCATCCGAGCACGGAAACCCCTCGAAGGGTTGACGGGCGCTGCAGCGGCCCATCATCTCGCTGCCATAGCCCGTGAAATTGGCGCACACATGAAGACAACCCAGGACCCCCCCGCTGTGGTCTTCGTAGACACCATGAATGCAGTGAATGGTGGAGATGAGAACAGCAACACGGAGGCACGGGCCCTAACAGCCACCGTCCTTGGATTGAGTGACGCCCTTGGATGCAGCGTCTACGTGCTCCACCATTTGAAGAAGTCAGGCATCGGAAAGAACGCGCTCTCTACGCTTGTTGACCGGCTTGACCCTGAACTTGTGCGTGGAGCTGGTGCCTTCGTGGGATCTGCCCGCGCCGTGGTCCAATTTGGCTGGATCCAGCCCCATGAAGCCGCAAAGGTAGGCCTGGAACAAGAGAACAGCCACCGCCGCTATGCCGTGGTAGCCCTCACAAAGGTAAACGATGGGCCATTGAGCCCGTGGCTACTCTTGGAGCACTCCTCCGAATTCGCTGGGATCTTTGAGCCGGTTGCCAATGGTGACGACGTGCTGGCGTCCCTGCGTGGCGGGAATGCGGAAGAGGACATGAGCCTGGCCGAATCCATGCTGATGGACCTCCATGCAAATGCCGGACTCCCAGAAAAAGAAGTCCGCTCACTGATCCTAGAAAAGCACTATCCCGACGACGACAAAGCGAAGGCCGACAAGAAGCTGAAGACGGCATTCAGCAACATGCGCCGCCGCCAAGGTTGGCTGATGAAGGGCAGTCTAAAACTGACGGTCCTAGGGTTTCAGAAGGTTCAGGAATTGGGTCGTCAGCATCATGAACCTGACAACCCCGACACTCCAGGAAATGAATCCTGGCGCGAATCTGCGTGAGGTTGTCATGACAACTTTGACGACAACCATTTCCGGAACAGGCAGGCAGCCCCACCCCCTTTCACGGGTGGGCAGTCTGTCCTCGGCGGCAAGTAGGGTTGTCAGTGTTTTCCCCGTAGGGTGGCAACCCAAATTGACAACCCTGCCTCTCCTAGGGTTGGAATGCCTTCCTTGGAGGGGTATTCGATGACCCGTCAGCACCCCAGAAAGATCAAGCTCAACGCCCGCAGAGTCGAGCAATTGGCAGCCGAAGGACTCTCTCAAGCTCAGATTGCACATATGCTAGGCGTTTCACCCGATACATTGACGGCGCGTAAACAGGATTCGCCCGTCATTGCAGCAGCGCTAAACAAAGGGCGAGTAAAGATCGTTCACGAGCTGGTCAACCTCCTGGTGGAGCAAGCCAGAGCTGGCAACGTGGCCGCGAACATCTTCGCCTTGAAGAACTTGGCTGGCTGGAAGGACCGCGTGGAACTCACGGAAGGCGATGGAACACCTCAGCCGCTCATCATCGCCCTACCTGGATACGTGCCGGAACAACCCAAGGACATCACGCCGGTTGAGGACGTGGAAGTTGTGGACGAACCGCTTGAACATGAGCGGCCAACGCTCAAATCATCCGCGCAAATTAGCAATGGATCATTGCAAATTCCTGATAATTCAGGAGAACAAAGCGCCTGAATTCATGAAACCCAGTCTTCATGCGGGTTTTCACGTATGAACGAGGTTACATAATTGCCAATATCGAAAGTCACCATTCTTTTGTGTTGAATTGATTGATCTTAATCATCGTTCAAAATTCGCACCCGTCAAGAGGAACCCATGCTCGTTTCCACCCCATCCCCGATCATCCTTTCCGATCCCCAAGCTGAGATCTTCCGTTCCAAGGCCCGCTTCCGTGTCGCATGTTGTGGCCGTCGTTTCGGGAAGACTCACCTTGCCGTTGCAATGGCTCTAAAGAAGGCCCTGGAGGCTCCAGGACGCGTCGTTTGGTTCGTGGCCCCCTCCTATCGCCAAGCCGAACAGATCGCCTGGAAGATCCTCCAGAGGCTCATCCCGCCAGGTAATCGCGCGAAGAAGGATGAGACCGATCTTCGTGTGGAGTTCCTGAACGGCTCCATCATCGCCCTTCGTGGTGCCGATAACTTCGACAGTCTGCGCGGTGTGGGCTTGGATGGCGTGGTGATGGACGAATACGCAGATATGGCCCCGGAGGCATGGTCTGAAGTGATTCGTCCCGCTCTCTCCGACCGCCAAGGATGGGCATTGTTCATCGGCACGCCGAAAGGCTTCAATGCCTTTCATGTGCTGTGGACACAGGCCCACATCCTGGATGGCTGGGAGGCGTTCCAGTTCACGACGCTGCAAGGCGGCAGAGTTCCGCCCGAAGAGATCGAAACAGCCCGTGCAGAACTGGACCCTCGCACATTCAGACAGGAGTATGAGGCCAGCTTCGAGAGCATGTCCGGCCTGGTCTACTGCAACTTCAACCGGAAGGTGCACATCCGCGAAGATCTGAAGGACACCGGTGGCACGATTCTTACCGGGCTTGATTTTAATATAACTCCCATGAGTGCTGTAATTGGATCTCGCGTTGGGGATCAGTTTCACATCTGGGACGAGATCAGCCAGCCCAACAGCAACACCCAGCGCATGGCCGATGAACTGAAGCGCCGTTTCCCAGATCGCAAGATCAACGTCTACCCGGACCCCTCCGGCAACTCCCGGAAGACAAGCGCGGGCATTGGCCAGACGGACTTCGCCATCCTGCGCGCGGCAGGGTTTCGTGTTATCGCCCCGCCCAAGGCTCCCAACGTCACGGAGCGAGTGAATGAGGTGAACGCGCTCTTCGAGAACGCCAAGGGAGAGCAGCGCCTTTTCATCCACAAGCGTTGTCAGAAGCTCATCCACTGCCTTGAGGGCCTGACCTACCGGGAAGGCACAGACGAGCCTGACAAGCGGCTGGGACTGGACCACCTACCGGATGCACTGGGCTATGCGGTTCATTCTGAGTTCCCGCTGGTGTCCCGGAAAGTCACATGCAAAGAACTCCGCCTTTAGCCCGCTCAAGGTGTGATGCAGTGAGACCCGACCCCCTGGACAGCTTCCGCGAGGAACTGGTGGAATCCTTCCGCCAGATTCTCTCGGATCCATGTTTAGCGCCATCCTTCGCGGATATGGTGGTAACAAAAATCCGGTATGGGCTTGCAGGGCAGAGTATCCCTCACATCCGATCCACACTCACCCTGGAGCGCGATGCACGGGTGGTTGAATTGCTGCGTCAGGGGCTCCCCCCGCGCACCATTGCTGCGCGCATGGAAATAGCACCCAGCACAGTTTACAGAGCAATAGAGAGGGAGCGTGAGAGGCGGAGGGCTAGAAATCCTCATACCTCCGGGCCTTGTGCTGCTTAGGCACTACACCTTCGTTCTGAAAATCTCCGTTATGTCCACAGTTCAAATGACACGATTCAGGTTCACCCGTGCACAAGATTACCGGCATATCACGGCCCTTTGCCTTGTGCGCTTCCCATGAACCCTTGCCCGATTCACGGCCACGGTTGTCATTCGTGAGGGTTTTCCCGCAGCACTCGCATCGTCCTCTCGAAACAAGCCAGGCTTTCAGGAGTTGATCTTCCGTAAATGGATCGTGAGGCATATTTCCCTCCTCCGTTATTGGGTTGTGTTGGATAGGTGCAAACAAAGTCGCGCAACTCGCCAACATGCGCAACACCTTTTGCCGAATCTGATGGCATGGATGAAATCCGCCGCCTTAAACTCCGCCGACACCGCCGCCAAGACGCATTACAGACGCTCGTCGAAATAGACGATGTGCTGAACGTCCTGAAAAATTCCTTTGCTGAACTCGAGCGGCTGCAGTCTCAGCCGTGGTACTTCGTTGTGTGCCCATGGCTCTGGAGCAGGTCCTTGGCGGCGATCGCTGGGCACGCCCGGAAGGCCTCCTTACTGGCGGAGATCGTCAACAGAGTTGAGACCATCCGGGCGGAATTCCATTCGCTCCGTGTTTCCGATGAACGGGAACTGCAGGTGCTCGAGTCCCTTCAACAATCCCTCAAGACCCCCACCCCTACGAGGTAAACCGTGAACTTTCACTACAACCTTTCCAACCCGCTCGAGCGGCTTCGTGCCCAGGTCGAGGCCCTTCCTGGCGAGTTCGCCGCCCTTCGTGAGCAGCTCGCGCCGCCGAAATACCGCGCTGAGGTGCAGCGCATCCTCACGTCTCTGGATGCCCAGGTGGACCGCTTCAAGGCCATGGGCCTGGAAGTGGAAGACCTCGAAACCAAGCTCACGGCTATTCGCGCCGGACAGGAGTAAACCATGCTCGTTAAGCTCTCCATCCCCCAGCTCAAGGCCAAGCTCGAAGAAATGACTGCCATCGCGGACAAGATGGAGTTCCTCAACGGGAATCGGATCAAAAAGATCATCGAAATCAACACGGACCGGGACCACACTTCGGGCTGGAAGGCAACCGCTCTCGCCCCGCTGGAGAACTCGCCCGAGCTGCGGGCCCTGGCATCTCAGCAAAAGCTCCTCTGGGATGTGATCGAAGAGCAGCGGAAGATCTGGCAGGACTCCGCTGGTCTGCTGCGTGCGGCCGTGGTGCCGGAGCGACCGGAGCGGATGGGTGTCGAAGCCTATGGCCTGGCGGTCGCTGAACTCAACTTCCTGATTACCGAGGCGGCGGCCCTCTCCGTCAATCCCGAAGCCCTGCAGGCGGCCGTGGATGCCGCTGTGTTGGCCGAAAACTGGAGGCGGCTGTATGCCCTAACCCTGGGGCGAATTGACGCCCAGGGCCTCGCCCTCACGAGCACTACGTCTATAGGCCAGGTGATCGGAACGCCCTTGAGCGCCCTGCCTCTCCCTGGACGAGATGAAAGTGACGAGATCTTCTTCCAGTGCAAGCTTGCCAAACTTCGCTGTGAGGCCGTAATACTTCAACTTGAGGCTCGAGACATACTCTCTGGTCCGGGGCGAGGATGGGAACTCTCCAGCAAGACTACTCTTGCCATCGCCAACCGCGACCGCGCCAACGACATCCAGCAGCGGGACCGGCTCAGGGCTGCTCCCACTGCCCTCGAGCGTTGGGAGATTTACAAGGACGGCATCCCCGCCCTGCCTGATTTCCAAAAGAGGGTTGACGAAGCCCTTGAGCGGGTCAGAGCAATCGGATCTGAACTTCAGTAGTCCTAACACCAAGAGGGTGACGGCATGAGCGTGGCAACAACAGCAGTCTTCCTGGATGGGGCACTGGGTGAACGGTTCGGGCATCGATTTGACCTCAACGTCCGCACCCCGCGCGAGGCCTTAACGTTCCTTTGCGCGACCTTGAAAGGTTTTCGAAACTACCTCGCAGAGCATTCCACCCCGGGGTATCACGTCTTCGTCGGCGAAACGAATATCGGGGAAGAGGAACTGGAGTTCCCAAGCGGGCGCCAGGCCATCCGCATCATGCCCTCCGTCGAAGGCGCCGGTGGTGATGGTGGAGCCCTGAAGACCATCCTGGGCGTGGTGCTCGTGGTTGTCGGCTATGTGCTCAGTCCCTACACGGGCGGTGCCTCGATGGCCCTTGCCAAACTTGGTGGAGCTATAGCAATCAGCGGTGTGGCCGAAATGCTGGCCCCCAGCCCCAAGATGCCCACCACGAAGATCGAGAAGGGCGCGGACGAGGCAGGGCACAGCTTCAACGGCGTGCAGAATGTGATTGCGCAGGGGCGCTGCGTGCCCGTGGCCTATGGCCGCGTGCGCATCGGTTCACTGGTGGTTTCCTCCGGAACGAGCGCGGACACCCATTTCCCGGGCGGACCTGGCGGCGGACCCTTCGGCAGTCCTGCTGGATCAAGTTGGTCTCGGATGAGCGCTGCGGGTGGTATTTCCGCCTGGCATAACGGCGGCGACGGTGATGTCACTCCATGGCTTTGGGGTGTGGATCTGAGGTCCTGACCATGCCAAACAATCGTGAGCGAGGGAAAGCCGCTGAACGTGCTGTAGCCAAGGCTCTCGACGGCAAGCGCGTAGGCACGATGGGCGGGGAAGACGTGCACCTGGATGGCCCCTGGTCTTGTGAGGTGAAGAGCAGAAAGGCCTTCGTCGCGATGGACTGGATGGATCAAGCCACACGCAACGCACCGACCGGCAAGACGCCGATGGTAGTGGTCCACGTGCGCGGCAAGCGGCACACGGAAGACCTGGTCATCGTGCGCATGGAAGATTGGAAGCTCACCAACCAGAATTGATTGCCTTAACTCAGTTGGACTCCTCCTTTATCAGGGCCGTGGGAGGAGTATGATTTTTCTATGGAGGCATCTGTGGCCCGCCGTAGCAGATCGAACCCAGACCCAAAACCCGTGGAATCAGAGCTCACTTTGGAATTTCCTGCGGTGGAACTCCCTGCCAAAGAGATGGGAGAAATCAGAAAAAACGTTCAACAAGTTGTCGATATTGCCTGCCAGACAGAAAAAAAACTTCAAGCAATTCTCGACAAGACTTCCGATCCCGCAGCGCGAAAGGAAATCATGAAAGCGCTTCGAGCGTGCCGGGTCACTACTAGGCTGAAGGCGAGATGAGAACTCAGAACAACTCCCCACGCCTGCGTTTCCGTATCGTGGCCGATGATGGCCATCATCTCGGCTGGATCCATCGTGGGACCAAGGAAGAGGCACAGGAGACGCTTCTGATCATGTTCCCGCGTGGCGGGGCACACCTGAAATTCAGGGAAGAGGACCAGTGAGCTGATGATTCAACTGATGAACTGACCGTCCACGGTGTTCATGCGGAAACGCTTAGGCATGACCGGTTTCACGCAGGTAGTCCCTATCATCACCAATTTTACCCACTTCAGGCACACTCACGGTTGATTCGAGCAAGTAAAGTTGCTTTTTGCCATAGTGTCTCCTGATAAAACACCTGTTTCATTTCAATATTTAAACTAAGATTGAATTATTATTTGACAAGGACTCTGCCTGAAACATGAATTCCCATCCAAAATTAAAAGAATTCGAGCAACAGCTTGATGCAATGCTTACCGCATTACCAAGCCGTAGTTGGGCCAGTTCGAGTGCACTTAGAATTGCGTCCGAATTGTACGAGGTTAGTGAATCAAAGGACGGGGGGAGTGGGACGGAGTTTCTAAATCATGGCTATGCCATTCTCGCTAGCCATTTTGTATCCGGTAACGCGGGTTACCAAGCGAACGTGGTTTGTCCGGCTGATATCAAACAGCTTCTCAATGATCTTGCATTTGCATCGCACTATTACATGATCCGTGAGTATCTTTACTACTCTTACAATGCGCCGGGCTCGATGTCCTGGACCTTCGATAAGAGGCGCGTTGAAATAAAGTTCGCGGATAAGTCGATCCCACGCCAGTTCTTCACCGTGTACAACGATCAGGCCTTTGGCTCGCAGTATCAGTTTCAAAACTTCGATCATTCCGCAGAGATTATGCGGTTGCTAGAGAATGAACCGGAAGGAGTAATAACTCCTAACTTCGAGGCGGCTTATCC
This sequence comes from Holophagaceae bacterium UBA1801, assembly GCA_002319925.1. Lineage (GTDB taxonomy): Bacteria > Acidobacteriota > Holophagae > Holophagales > Holophagaceae > UBA1801. The sequence continues at coordinate 21,260 of DCFP01000039.1, forward strand.
ACTATTACAAGCGGAAGCAAATCTCAAACTGACTGGATACTTCTCGCTAATCGCAGCTGACAGCCAAATTGATTTGGGCGGCTATAGCTACATGCAGTTCCTTAGCGTCTACAGCATGCTCCTCGCTAAAGCTCTATATCATCGTTACCTTGCTCGAGTACAGCATGCGGTAGGCGCGATCTACATACCAGAAGGGGAGCTGCTCAATGGGATCATGGAGGATCTCGGGATCCCTTTTGATACTGGAAGGCGCATCCTGAAGGACCTGGTGTACGACCGTGACGCTATTACTGATCGAGTCGACGCAACTTATTTCTCATTGATTCGTGACGGAGAACCGAATAATCAGATTGTGATGCGGCCTCATCATTTCGCCACTGCCGAAGGTTTGGTCAGCCTGCTCAGAGTGATCGCGCAAAGACGACCACAGACGTTTCTCAATCAGGTGAGCAATGAGATTGGCCATGCTTTTGTCCGGCGTGTCAAAGCGGCGTGGGAAGTGGAAGGGTTCACTTGCCTAAACGAGGTGTCGCTTCGAGAATTTGACCCTCAGCTTCCTGATATCGACCTACTAGTTATTTCATTCGAACCGACGCTTGGATTTGTCATCTATGTCTGTGAGCTCAAATGCCCCTTACCTCCGTGCTGGGCGAAAGATCAACTCAAGGTTCTCAACAAGGACAGCGTCTCCAAGGCATTTCGACAGGTCGAGGTGCTGCAGCGCTTTCTGCGTACCGAAATGGGCCTTCGCTTCCTCTTGCGTGTAATTCCAAAGGAGAGTCATCCGCAATTCGATGGTTTTGTCGTGTTGCTTGATTCCTTGATCATCACGTCCGATAACTCCGGCATGTTCTTCGGAGCAGAATCAATCAAAGTGATCAACTTTCGGACGCTTGAACGCCTACTTCGCCGATCGGACGGTGACATGGCACTAATTCAGCATGTGCTGGCCACCTATGCCAAGCATGCCGATGAAACTCTCACCACAACTATGGTTGAATTCCAACTAGGTCCTCTTAGGGTTGCGTATGAGGGAGTCGCCAAAGGCCCGTTACTAGAATTCCCGCAAGGAAGGTGGCGTAGTTCCCCCGATCGTAATGCAATGATCGACGGTTTCATCGCAGAGGGCGCTCACCCGTTCGACGTCTTTAAGTTCCGCCCGCCAGATGTAGTTGTGATACGCACAGAACGGCCAGGTCCATCCGATTGCAGGGTGCCGGAAAATTAGTGTGTAAGCATTGTATTGAGACCAATCCCAGGCCCACTGAGATCGGAAGTCAGATCGCGACCAGGAGTCCTAACTGCGATGTAGGGCAGAGAATTGCCCTTCTCGTTTTGGATGGTAGCTGTTGATCAGGCAAAACAAAACGTTGACGATCCGAGATTCGATCGAGACATCTGACGTAAGATGGGAGCCAAAGTGAGTAGACAATTTTCAGAGCATTGCAAAAGCGAAAATTTAACGTATGATGTTAGATGTCAACCAACGGAGGAGCCGATGAATCTGGGTAGTTACGCCCTCTCACCACTCCGAGAACTTGGAGCTTACGAGGCCCTTTGGATGAGTGGTGCAACATTCAAAACCTTGGCCGATCGAGTTCGTCGATACGGCGATGCGCCCCTTTCCGCTTTTGTGCCGCCTAAAGAATCAGAGAAGTTTGGCCAAGAAGTGCTTAAGGTTACGCGAGAGGCAGGTATCTGCGATCTGGGCGTTCGGGTTCATGGTTCCTACGACTACCCCAGACGATTAAGAGATGCCAAACATCCGCTGGAAATTCTTTATTTCCGGGGGAATTGGGATTTGGTCGAGACTCCATCGGTTGCCATTGTCGGAACCAGAAACCCCTCGCCCGATGGAATAGCGCGCACGAAGAAGCTTGTAAAGTTGCTGGTTAAGGATGGTTTTACCATTGCTTCTGGTCTTGCCCGGGGCATTGACACTGCCGCGCACATGACTGCAATTGAAGAAAATGGGCAGACGATAGCTGTGATTGGGACACCCCTAACCATTTCTTACCCGAAGGAAAATTCTGAACTGCAAGAACGGATCGCAAAAGACTATCTCCTTGTTAGCCAAGTCCCATTCCTTAGCAATATGAATCGAGCCTTCTTTCCCGAAAGAAATAAAACCATGTCTGCGCTTACCCTCGGAACGGTGATTGTCGAGGCGGGGGAGACATCTGGAACCCTAATTCAGGCAAGAGCGGCCTTAGACCAAAATCGAAAATTATTCATTCTCGATAGCTGCTTTAACCATGGATTGAAGTGGCCGAGTCGATTGCTAGAGTTAGGAGCAATCCGGGTACGGTCATATGAGGATATTAAGGAACGCCTGAATGACGCTCATCAGGCTAACTGAAATTGACGATCTTTTAAGGCCTGAACATTATTATGTTCAATCAGACGATCGTGTTTATTTTTTTAGAGAGTTAATAGTTCCTGGTGATTATAGTGCAAGTGCGACAAACCAGCTAATTTCAAATTTAAAAATTCCGGTCACTGAAAAGCGCCGACTCCCTTACAAGCGAGGCGCAATTAAGCAATGCGCTCAAGAACTGACTAGCATATTCCCGGCTGACCTGTTGGATGGAGCGACCTTCGTTCCAATCCCACCATCTGAATCAAAAGATGACCCAGCTTATGATGATCGTCTGATGCAAATCCTTTCACTATTTCACAAAGATGCGGAAACAAAAGATTTTCGTGAAATAGTGACTCAATCTACTACTACACGAAAATCGCATTGCTCAGGCCCAAACCGCATGAAGGTGGATGAGTTAATGTCGGTTTATCAAATTAATAAAGCAGAGTTAAAAAAGGCAAGAAACAATGTAATAATATTTGACGATGTGCTAACTGCTGGTGCGCATTTTAGAGCAATGAAAAATGTTTTAACCCGAGCACGACCTGATCTTTTTGTTATCGGGCTGTTTATTGCTCGCGTTATTCGCCCAACGGAGGAACCACCCGTTTGGACACCCTTCGTGAAGTAACTCAGAACTCTTGATTCGGTGAAGGAGAGGCTTTGTTTCAAAGGCGCCTCCCTCGTATTTTTGTATCCAGCCGATTTGTAGCACAATTGTAGCAAGTCAAGAAAAAGCCCCCAGAATTGTGGGGGCTTCATCGTAACTAAGTCTGGCGGAGAGAGAGGGATTCGAACCCCCGTATGAGTCACCCCATAACCTGATTTCGAGTCAGGCGCCTTCAACCGCTCGGCCATCTCTCCGGGAAGGAAAGTCTAGCAGACTCGGGGGGGAATGCCGTTCAGGGAAGGGGTTGGGTGGGCTGGTTGCGGAGGTGGGCGGCTTGGAAATAGCTGAAGAAGCGGCGGTCCTCGATGAGGATGTGGCCCTGCACGAGGTCGAGGATCAGGAAGCCCACGAACTGGGAGACATCGGCTCGGCCCGCATCCACGTCGGCTTCGAAGCGGCTGGCCTTTTCCAGGAGGCGGTGGTGCTCGGCGGCGTGGGCGGCGAGATCGGGGTACTGGACCCGGGTGAGCTGGGCTTCCTCGTCGTGGAAATGCTGGGCGGTGTGGGCCATGAGCCGGCGCAGGCGCATGGAGGTTTCGCCCAGCGGCTGGCCGCTGCTGATGGCGCCGATGAGGGAATTGGTCAGGGTGAAGAGCTTCCGGTGCTGGGCGTCGATGGTGGAATGGCCGCAGGCGTAGGAATCCTCCCAGAAGATCTCCAGCAGCTGCGTGGGGGGTTGCTCCACACCCACGGCGGTCCGCGCCTTGGCGACGCGGTTGCGGCCCTGCTGCTTGGCCTGGTAGAGCGCTTCGTCGGCGCGCTTGATCCAGTTGATGAGATCCTCGCCCAAGGCGTATTCGGCCACGCCGATGCTGACGGTGACCTGGCCGACATTGGGGAACTTCCAGGCGGCGATGGACTCGCGGATCTTCTCCGCCAGGTTTATCGCTCCTTCGATCCGCGTGGCGGGAGAGAGCACGATGAATTCCTCTCCGCCCCAGCGGGCCAGCGCATCGGAGGCCCGCAGCTGCTCGCGGGCGAGGTGGGCGATCTCCACCAGCACCGCGTCCCCGACGGTGTGGCCGAAGGTGTCGTTCACGTTCTTGAAGAAATCCAGATCGAAGATCATGAGGGAGACGGGGCCCTTGCGCCGCCGGACCAGGGCCATCTCGGCGTTGGCGGCTTCCTCGAAGCGCCGCCGGTTCCAGGCGCCCGTGAGCCGGTCCGTGCCCGCCGCCCACTCCAGGACCTCCATGGCCTGCTGCAGTCCCTGGTTCGCCCGCTCCGCTGAATCCAGCAGCCGCTTCTGGGTTTCGATGCGCAGTTTGTAGGTGTCCGAGGTGTCCCGGGCGGTCTTCTTCATGCGCCCGGAAAGAATGAATCCAAGCAGTACGCCGAAAAACCCGAGCCCCGCTCCGGCAATTGCAAGAGCCAGCCAGGAAATCTGTATGGGCGAGACATCGATCATCAAGATCCCCGTGGCGATGAGTCTAAAGCAATCTCAGCCTCGCCGCCGCTTGAAGAACGATTGGAGCATGGCCCGGCATTTCTCCTCGAGGAGACCGCCCTCCAGCTCGAAGCGGTGGTTGAGGCGCGCCTTCTCGATCAGTTCGCTCCACTGGGTCACGCCCACCTTGGGATCCGCTGCCCCGTAGACGACCCGGGAGACCCGCGCCTGGATCAAGGCGCCGAAGCACATGAGGCAGGGTTCCAACGTCACGTAGAGCGTGGATTCCGGGATCCGATAGTTGCGCAGCCATTCCCCTGCGCTCCGCAGCGCCTGGATCTCCGCATGGGCGGTAGGATCGTTCTTCCGGATGGGACAGTTATGACCGCCGGAAACCTGGATACCATCCAGCACCAGCACGGCGCCGATGGGGACCTCGTCGAGGCGATCCGCCTTCTCGGCCTCTTCCAGGGCCAGCTTCATGAAGTAGATGTCGTCGCCGGACCACATCGTTCTTCTCCGCCATAAACAAAAAAAGAGGCGCAAAGCCTCAAGGTTCATTCAGGAAAGAAAAAAACATTGTCCCACAAAAGCCGCGGAAGTATCAGTCTGTAAACGGGCCGGTTTTTTCTGTAGGCTTTTTCGAACCTCCGCGAGGAGGCCTGAACCATCGAAGCGCCGCCTGGGACCGCCCGGCGGCGCTTTTTCCAAAAGGAGGCTCCCATGAAAGCGCACCTGATCCTCAAAGACGGAACGCTCTTTCGTGGCCGTGCTCCCCTGGGTTACGGCGGCAGCGGCGAGGCCGTCTTCACCACGGCCATGGCGGGCTACCAGGAGATCCTCACGGATCCGAGCTTCGCGGGACAGATGGTGTGCATGACCTTCCCCGAACAGGGCATCTACGGCGTCCATCACGAGCTGGTGGAGGGCGACCGGCCCTGGGCCACGGCCCTGCTCTGCCGGCGCCTCACGCTCCTGCCGGACCACACGCAATCCGAAGGCGATCTCGGCAGCTGGCTGAAGCGCCACCGGATCCCCGTGATGACGGATCTGGATACGCGGGCACTCACGCAGCACCTGCGGGACGCGGGTTCCCAGCCCGGGCTCATCTGGACCGAAGCCGACGGCGACCTCGACGCGGGCCTGCAGGCCGTGAGGTCGCTGCCGGACATGACGGGACAGGCCCTCTGCGGGCAGGTGAGCTGCAAGGAGCGGTACGACATTCCCAATCCCGAGGCCAAGTTCCATGTGGCGGTGCTGGACGGAGGCATCAAGAGGAGCATCCTGAGGCTGCTCGTGGATTCGGGTTTGAGCCTCGAGGTGTTCCCCTGGGACGCCCCCGCCAGCGAATTGATCGATGCCCGCTTCAGCGGGCTTTTTTTTAGCAACGGCCCTGGCGATCCGGCCGCCCTCGCGGGCATGCAGCGCGAGATCGAAGCCTGTATCGGGAGGAAGCCCATCTTCGGCATCTGCCTGGGCCTGCAGCTCCTGGGCCACGCCTTCGGCGGCCATACCTTCAAGCTCAAGTTCGGCCACCGCGGCGCCAATCAGCCCGTGCTGGAACTGGCCACGGGCCGCGTGCAGATCACGGCGCAGAACCATGGCTTCGCCGTGGACGAGAAAAGCCTGCCCCCGGAGATCGAAGTGACCCACCGCCACCTGAGCGATGACACCGTGGAAGGCTTCCGCCACAAGACCCTGCCCATCTTCGCCCTGCAGCATCATCCCGAAGCGAGCCCTGGGCCGCACGATGCGCGGAATGGGTTCAAGCAATTCGTCCAGATGATGGAGGCGCACCATGCCTAAACGGGCCGATATTTCCTCCGTCCTCGTCCTCGGTTCCGGCCCCATCCAGATTGGCCAGGCCTGCGAATTCGACTA
>DCFP01000039.1:27812-28299 GCA_002319925.1 Holophagaceae bacterium UBA1801
AGGCCTGCGAATTCGACTACTCGGGAACCCAGGCTCTCAAAGCGCTACGCGAGGAGGGTGTCCGCACGATCTTGCTGAATTCCAACCCCGCGAGCATCATGGCGGATCCCAGTCGCGCGGATGCCACCTACATGGAACCGCTGACACTCTCGGTGCTGGAGAAGGTGATCGAAGCAGAAAAGCCCGATGCCATCCTGCCCACGGTGGGCGGCCAGACGGCGCTGAATCTGGCTCTCGCGGCCCACGAGTCGGGACTGCTCGAACGCACGGGCGTGCGGCTCATCGGCGCCCAGGTGGAGGCCATCAAGCGGGGCGAGGACCGGCAGGAGTTCAAGCACCTCATGGATGAGCTTGGTCTCGAGACTTGCCGCGGCGGCTTCGCCCACAACCTGAGCGAGGCCATGGCGCTGGTGAAGGAGACGGGCTTCCCGGCCATCATCCGACCCTCCTTCACCCTGGGTGGCAGCGGCGGCGGCATCGCCTACAA
>DCFP01000039.1:28556-28721 GCA_002319925.1 Holophagaceae bacterium UBA1801
GCGGCGGCATCGCCTACAACATCGAGGAATTCGAATCCATCTGCATCCGTGGCTTGGATCTCAGCCCCATCCACCAGCTGCTGGTGGAGGAGAGCATCCTGGGCTGGAAGGAGTTCGAGCTGGAGGTGGTGCGGGATCTCGACGACAACGTGGAGATCATCTGCG
>DCFP01000171.1 GCA_002319925.1 Holophagaceae bacterium UBA1801
ATTTCCACAACTGGACCGGCGACCGTGTCACCTGCCGGGACTGGTTCCAGCTTTCCCTCAAGGAAGGTCTGACCGTGTTCCGCGATCAGAACTTCGGCATGGATGTGCATTCCGAGGCCGTCACCCGCATCCAGGAAGTCCGCGCCCTGCGCGCCGGGCAGTTCCCGGAGGACGCAGGCCCCATGGCCCACCCCATCCGTCCCGCGAGCTACATCGAGATCAACAACTTCTACACGGCGACGGTGTACGGCAAGGGCGCCGAGGTCATCCGGATGATCCACACCCTCATCGGGAAAGAGGCCTTCCGGCGCGGCATGGACCTCTACTTCCAGCGGCATGACGGCCAGGCCGTCACCTGCGAGGACTTCGTGCGGGCCATGCAGGACGCCTCGGGCCTCGATCTCGGGCAATTCCAGCGCTGGTACAACCAGGCCGGAACACCGCGGCTCGTGGTCCGCAGCCAGTACGAACCGCAGTCCAGACGTTACACCCTGAATGTGGAGCAGCACTATCCACCCACTCCCTACGAGGAGCGCCTGAAGAACGAGGGCGTCCAACAGAATCGGGGAGCCTATCACCTGCCCCTGGTCGTGGGATTGCTGGACAAACAGGGCAAGGAACTTCCCTTGCGGCTGGCTGGCGAGGCCGCGGCGCAGGGACCGCAACGGATTCTGCAGGTTTGCGAGGACCGGCAGTCCTTCGTCTTCGAGGATATCGGCGAGTCGCCAGTGCCGTCCCTGCTGCGGGGGTTCTCGGCCCCTGTGGTGCTGGACTATCCCTACACGGAGGTCGAACTCGCGCACCTGATGGCCTTCGACACGGATCTCTTCAATCGCTGGGAGATGGGCCAGCGGTTGGCCACTGGCGTCCTGCTGCGCGGCATCGAGGCCCTGCATGCCAATCCCAAGGCGCCGGATGAATGGATTCCCGCGAGTTTCACTGAAGCCATGGGACATCTGCTCGAATCCGCGTTCAAGCCCGGCGGTGATCCGGCCCTGGTGGCCGAGGCCTTCGTGCTGCCCCTGGAAATGGTGCTGGCCGAGCAGATGGCCGTGGTGGATCCGGACGCCATCCATGCCGCGCGCTTGGCTCTGCGGCGGCACATCGCCGTGAAGCTGCGGGAGCCGCTGCTGAAGGCCTACCACGCCTTGAAGGCCGAAGGCCCATACTCACCGGAGGGACCGCAAGCCAGGGCCCGTGCGCTGCGCAACGCCTGCCTTTCGTACATCGCGGAGTTGAGCGACGTGCCCGCGCGGGGCCTGATCATGGCCCACTACGAGCACGCCACCAACATGACGGACACCATGGCCGCGCTGGCGGCCGTGGCCAACCTCGATATTCCGGCCCGGTGTCTCGTGCTCGATCACTTCTACGCGAAGTGGAAGCGCGAACCCCTCGTGGTGGACAAGTGGCTGCAAGTACAGGCCGCCTCGCGCCTGGCGGGAACGCTGGACGCCGTGCGGTCCCTGATGAGCCACGAGGCCTTCGATATCCGGAACCCGAACAAGGTCTACTCGCTGTTGCGGGCCTTCTGCGCCGCGAACCCGAAACACTTCCACGCCTCCGATGGCAGTGGCTACGAGTTCGCCGCTGATGTGATCCTCCAGCTCGACCCCATGAATCCTCAGATCGCGTCCCGAATTGCCCGCGCGTTCGACCGTTGGCGTAAATTCGACGAGGGCCGACAGGCCCACGCGCGAAAACAACTCCGGCGCATCCAAGCCCAAAGCGGTCTTTCCGGCGATGTCTCCGAGGTGATCAACAAGGCCTTGGGTGGATGATGAACTTCATGGCCGCGCCTTTTCGAGTGGATGAAAATCACTCTTCAAAGATGCGGCCTGACTGGGTTTCGTTGGGAACGTCCCTTCTCGCCATCCAGTGGAAGATGCAGAACAGCGCCGCGTTCATGAGGACGATCACCAGCGCCGTGTATTGGATCGGTGCCCAGAAAGATCCAGCCACCGCGTCATTGGATAGAATCCAGCGGGCACGGCCAAGGTCTTTCGGCGTTCCATTGTCGTTGTAGACCAATTCCATCATTCGGGCGAAATCATCAGGGTTTGGCGAGGGTGTTTCCCTTTGCTGGATGGTTCCATCCGGCAATCGCTCGAATGCGATGATGGGGCCATTCGGACCGACCAGGGAGATCGATTCCACCTCTGGTCCTTGCATCTCAGCCTGGAGGAGGGTTTCTAGTGACGCAGTGTCGACATTCCAAACCGGACCGGGAAGCTCCGCGGCAAGCCGGGCCTTCATTCCATCCGAAATGACTTGCAGCCGTTTGATCTCTTCAACCCTTGATCGAAACCCTTCAAGGAGTCCGACCGCGAGCGATGCTAGCGTGACCGAACAGGAGATGACCACGAAGAGGCGCATCAACTTTGAGTTCCAGGGCCTTGCCGGTCTAGCATCAGAAACAGGTGAATCCCACGCTTCCTTCATCCGGTTGATGCCATACAAGCCGATCAATCCGATGGGGACGAAGACGACGAAACCGATGATGGCCAGGATTTCGAAACCTTTGCCCCGGGTGCTCCGATAGCCCAGAACACCCACCAAGCTGAACATGGTGAACATCATCAGGATGAGGCAAAGGCCCAACCGGAACGCGCTGGAGCCATGGTCGCTTAACAGAACCAGTAGTGCCAGGACGGCGTTGATGACGATCGAAATGATGGCTAGAACCACTTCAACTCCCTGTCGAAACGAATGGCGCACTCGAATGGAAACAACTGTAGACGACAAATAAATAACGTATATACTTGTCATAGTGCGTGCCATCGCACTTTTCAAGACGTTTTTATCCTGGAGTCTTCATGAAGATGGGTTTTCGGACCTACTGGGCCGTTCTGTTGCTTGCCGGCGTTTCTGTCTTAGGCGTGGCCTGCCATCAAAAGGACTCGGTGACCCTAGCGTCGGGTGCCGCCCCCGCAGTGGACGATAAATCGGGCGTGTGCATTTACGATGGCCTCGCCATTCGATCGACGGCAGCAAAGACCGGGAAATACGTGACCTCGATCATGCTCGGCGAATCCGTGAAATGCAGCGGAGAATCAAACAAGGACGAGACCGGCCGGGAATTCGTGAAGGTGGAGCTTTCCGACGGGAAGTCCGGGTGGGCATCCTCTTTCGGGATCGTCCCTGGTGCCGCAATCGCGGCCATGAGCGAGGATGCTGTTGTTTACAAGCGTCCGGACATGCTCACGGCCACCAATCAGAAAATCCCTTTCATGACGATCATTGCGGTGACCCAGACCAAGGACGACTGGGTTGAAGCCACCAGCGAGGGGAAGAAGTTAGTCGGCTGGGTCCGGAAGAGCTCCGTGGCGCTGGGCAAGGAGGATGTCATGGTCGCGATTCTGGCTACAAAAAAACTGCGTGAAAAGGACGGATTGGATCACGCGCAAAAGATCGAGGCCATCGTGAACAACTCGCCGTATCCGGCTTCTGCCTTCATCAAGAAGCTGAAGGATCAAGCCGTGGAACAGCCATCCTCGGCGGCAGGAGATGCGGTCAAGGCGTCAGCCACGGGAAACAACAGCTAAGCCGCTGTTCAGGAATAATCTGAACCCCCCGAAGCCGCTCGCGGCATAGGTCGCTGTAACGAACTAACCAGAAAAGTACAGGTTATTTCGTAACAGCTCCTAAGGATCCTCGGCGAGCCATACCCAGAGGGTGAGCTGCATTGCCTGAGGACACGGCGACTTGGAGTACCAGGTAGCGAATGCGAGAAACCATGCGCAGATTCAGTTTCGCCATTCTCCTTGTTTCCTCTCTGGTTCTTTGTGGCCAGATCTCCAAGTCTCTGCCGGCACCGAACGCCGAGAGTGGGCATTTGCTCGAAAGCGCCAATTCCAGGCTTGCCGAAGCCAGATCCCGCGCATTCGCGAAAGACAATGCCGAACCCCTTGCCATCTTGGACATGATCCAGCGGAGTTATGGGAATACGCATTCCCCCGGGCTTCGCAAGATATGCCTGGAGGCTCTGCTGGAGAAGGCCAGGGTCTTGATCAAAACTGATCATCCGGAGGAGGCCATCAACACAAGTAAAACGGTGTTCCAGCAATACGGTCAGGATCGAAATCCCCAAGTGCATGAACAGGTGCTCCAGTGGAACACGAATATTGCCCAGGCTCTATGCGAACGCTCTTCATCGTTGGATGAATACGCTCCGAATGGACGACCGAACCTCGCATACGGAAGCCTCCTTCGGCATTTCAGCAGCACCAGGGACATGGGCACAGCGAGGTGGGTCGCGGCCGCCATGGTTGACCACGCATGGGGAGCTTCCATTGCCGGGCAAGCGCAAGAAGCTGCTCGCATCAACCAGACGGTGGTTGATCGTTTCGGGTCGGCGAAGGCCACAGAAATATTTATCCTCGTGAACAACGCGATCCTCAATCAAGGAGGCGAGCTGCGCGAGTCGGGCCACTCCAGGGAAGCGATTGCCGTCTATGACAGGATCTTCCATAGGAACCAGGCGAACGGAAAAAATGGACTGGACGAACCGACGATCCAGGCTCTGCGCTTCAAGGGAATCACCCTGACGGATCTGGGACGGTGCGAAGAGGCCATCCCGTTGTTCGATGAGGCCCTGTCCCGAATGCGATCACTTGCCGGGAAAGGAAATCCGGTTCTGGAATCAGCTCTTTTCATCAACAAAGGTTATGCGCTCGCCATGCTCAACCAGCCAAAGGACTCCATCGGGGCTTACGATGAACTCCTTCGCCGTTTCGAGCGCTCGCGGGATCAATCGGTTGTGGAGAACGTGGTTCTCGCAATGGTGAACAAGGGAATCGAGATGGATTCCAAAAACCAAGGCGAGGAGGCCTGCTTCCTGTTTGACAAAGTAATCGCGCGCTATTCCGGTTCGACCGCGCCATCAATAAGAGAGGAAGTGGCCTCAGCCTATGTCAACAAGGAGGTCAAACTCCGGGAGATGGGCCGGTTGGAGGAATCCTTGGCCACCTACGATGCGTTGAACGCGAAGATGGGTGAAGCCACTGAGCCTAGGATTCGGGCATGCCTGTTCAAAGCCATAAACGAGAAGGGTTCGGCCTTGTTCAAGCTAGGACGCATGGAAGAAGCCATCGCCTTCGCGAGGCAGAGTATCGAGAAACATGAATCGGACGTGATGCCGGAAGATCGCTCCGATTTAGTGGATAGCATCGGGTACTGGAATCTTATTCTTGCGAAAAAAGAGTGGGCGGAGCAGGGGCGCACTCCTGAAGTGGATCAGCGCCTGCAGGCTGCGCTCGATGGAATGAGGCGGAATCTAGTGGACTGCAAGAACACGCGCGGGAAGCCTTACTTCCTCGGCAATTTCTCTTATGCCTTGTTCCTCCTGGGGCACGCGTCCGAAAGTGAATCCTCGATGCGGGAAGCCTTGAGCACTGGAGATGAAGCACTCTATCTCGGCGAATTGGAGGACGCCGGAATCCAGCCCTGTCCGATGGATGAAGCGTTCAGAGCCATGGTGCAGCGGATTTAGAAGGAGTTGCATCCTGTCTGACGACCGGAGATGAATGAACAACCTCATGGAGTGCTGGGCGGTGGTGCTTCCGGTGCTGTGGGATTGGGTTCCTTGCTCTGCTGGCTATTGCTTTCCACACGCTTGCGGGCGGATTCCTTTTCCGCCTCGGACGGCGTTCCCCAGACGATGCGGCTGGGTTTGTTCTTCAGGATCTCCAGAAGTTCTTCCATGGATTTCAGGTTGCGATGGAGGGATTTGAGGCTCTCCTCCACCTCCGGCCCACCGTCCTTGAGGAGCTTGCTCATGTCGGCGCTGAGGCTCTGGAGTTCCTTCATCAGCGAATCCACGTTGATGATGATGTCGTTGATGTCTCCGGAGCGCTTGCTCAGGATGTTCTCGATCATGGCGGTGCTCTTGTCGAGGCTGATGAGGCTGCGATCCAGGATCTCCTCGGAATCCTGGCCATGCTTGAGGAAGGCGTCGCCCCGCACTGCCACCTGCCGGAAGGAGAGCAGGGTCGAGTCGAGATCCAGCAACACCTTGCGGACATTGGGATGATCGAGGATGGATCCTAGACCCTTTTCCCGGATATGGCTCCGGAGTTCGTTCAGGGTGCCGTTGAGGTTCTCGATGAAGCTCTGGGCCGTGTTGATCAAGGTTCCGAGAGAGGCACCGGCCTCGCCCGGGAGGACCGCATCGGCTTCAATGACCATCTTGCGGGCATCCACGGGCGGTAGTTCCAGGTTGAGGAAAGGGCTTCCAAGGCCCTTGGAGGTCACCGCCACCCGGGTGCCTTTCCAGAGCACGACATCCGGGCGCAGGCCGAGGGTGGCGAGATAGGAATACTGCACGCCGTTCCGCTTGAGCACGATCTTGTTCACCTGCCCCACACGATGCCCTTGGAGCTGCACATCCGTGCCGATATCCACATCGGCGATGTCCTGGAACTGTACCTTGACGATCAGTTCTTTTTTGAAAATGGCTGAGAGGCTCCGATGGAAAACCAGCGTCATAAAGACCCCGATGGCGATGAACACCATCACGCCGATCTTTGCGTCATCGCGCTCGAATCGCATCTAGGAATCCTCGGCAATCAATCGTCCGTTTCCCAATCGTATCGTCTGCATGGACATCCAGGGGATCCAGCTTTCGTCGCCAACGACCACCATGGACGCCGGGGAGGCGGCGGCCCGGTCGAGAATGATCGCCGCGGCTTCCTGCATGGTCGATTCCAGGTCCTGCAAGGGTTGGTCCACGAGCCAGAGTTCCGGTTCCATGACGCTGGCCCGGACCAGGGCGCCTAGCCAGCGTTCGCGCGGATCCAGGGCATGGGGACGATGGTCCGCGGCTTCAGCGAGCCCAGCCTGTTCCAGGGCCTTGGCGGCCACCGCCTCGGCTTCCGTGCGCCCCATCCGTTTGGTGAACATCAATGGCAGTGCCACGTTGGCTCGCAGGTTCTGGTTCACCAGCAGGCCGCCTTCCCGGGGCACCCAGCCCAGCGCGCCCCGCTGCAGGAAGGGATGATCGAAGGAGTAGGGTGTGAGGGGAACGCCGTCCAGCAGCACTCGTCCTTTTTGTGGATGGATGAGTCCGGCCGCCAGCTTCAGCAGGGAAGTGGCATCCCCGCCCGAGGTCACGCGCAGGTTGATATTGGCGTTCCGGGGCATGCTCCATTGCAGGCCATTGAAGATGGCCTTCCCCTCCTCGGACCTGAGGTGAATGTCCTCGAAGACCAGCACCGAATCAGCCATAGAGCGCCGCCGAGAGCAGGCCGCCGATGAGGAACACCATGAGCAGGGAAGCCACCGCCGCTTTGGTCACGGCTGGCGGAATCTCTGTGGTGCTGCGTTTGACACGAAGGCCGTAAGAAGCACAGAGCAGGGGGATTGAGCCGCCGAACACCAGGGCTTTCAGGAAGGTGATGGCCAATTCCTTCGCCCCGATGACGCCGCCCAGTGCATCCATGAAGGATGTCAGGGAAAGAGGCAAGCGCCACCACGCCACGATGAACCCGCCGAGGAGGGCCGTGGCGTCGAAGAAGATGATGAGGCTGAAGACGGCCACGATGCCGCCCAGCATGCGAGGCACCAGGAGGTACTGGATGGGATTGACCCCCGTGGCGATGAGGGCGTCCACCTCGCCGCTCAGCTTCATGGACGCCATTTCCGCGGCGATGGCCGTGCCGCTGCGGCCGATGACGATGACACCCACCAGCAGCGGCCCCAGTTCGCGGATCACGAGTTTCGCCAGGAGCTGGCTGAGATAGTCCTCCGCACCATAGGTGGACAGTTGCCCGAAGACCTGGATCAGCGTGATGCCGCCCATGAGAAGGGCCGCGATCATGGTGAGGGGAAGGGCCTCCAGGGCCGTGAATTTCACCTGCAGGCGCAGGACCCGACGGAGGACCTGGAATTGTTCCCTCCGCAGGCGGAAGAGGCTGCGGATCACCTGGGCCATGAGCCAGGCCGCGGAACCGATCCGTTCCAGGGGCAGGCGCACACCTTTCCCGAGCCGGGCGGCCGGGATCAGGATTCGGCCTCGGTGCTGGGTCGCGGCTTCGGTGGCGGGCATGGGAAATCCGGAATGGGACGGCCGGGAAAGCGTTGCATGGAACGGGGATCGAGGCAAGAAAGGTCCCCTCTTCCTTGTCGGTCCTCTCAAACCCTGGGGCGAGCCCTGATAGCCTGAGAGCATGTCCGTTCAAAACTGGAAGTTCATCGTCGAGGAATCCGAGGCGCATCTTCGTCTGGACCAGCTCGTGTCGGCGCGCACGGGCCTCAGCCGCCGCAGGGTGCGGGAGATCCTCAAGCTGGGCGGAATTCAGGTCGGCAAGAAGCGGGTGCGGGTGGCCAGCAAGGAAATTGCATCAGGCACCGAAGTGCGTGTGGCTTTGGACGATTCCCTGGGCGAGATCCCTGATCTGGACGTGCCCGTGATTTTCGAGGACGAGTGGCTGCTGGTGGTGAACAAGCCCGCGGGGATGGCCACCCAGGGTACGCAGGCCTCGGATCGCCACGACCTGCTGGCGCTGCTCGGGCGCCAGCGGCCCGGAGAGCGGCTGATTCTCTGCCATCGGCTGGACCAGGGCACGAGCGGGGTCCTGGTGCTGGCCAAGGACCCCAAGGCTGATCTGGGTTCCCAGTTCCAGAGCCGGGAGATCCAGAAGGCCTACCTCGTGCGCGTCTCGGAATCCCTTTCGGCCATCGAGGTGGATAAGCCCATCGGCCGCCTGCGCCTGTCGAAACCCGCACGTTTCGCCTGTGAAGGGGACCTGCTGGAACCCAAGCCTTCGCTCACGGCTTTCCGGCCTGCATCGGTGGAGGAGACTGAAGGGCTGATTCCTGGTCACTGGATCGTGGCGGAACCCCGGACGGGCCGCACGCACCAGATCCGTGTCCACCTGTTATTTCTGGGCCGCCCCGTTCTCGGGGACAAACTCTACGATGGCCAACCATCGGACCAGCTCTGGCTCCACGCCTGGAAACTGCGATTGCGCCATCCCGTCACCGGAGAAGCACTCGAACTCGTCGCCGAGCCAGAACGATTCAAGCGGAGTGTTTCATGAAACTGCCGCTGGTCTTCAATCCCCGATCCGGGCCTAAAGGGAAGAACCCCGATGCCTTGATGGCGAGGCTTCCGGCGGAGGTACGCGACCGCATCGAGCCCAAGCCCTTCGGACCTCCGTGGGATTTCGAACCCCTGATCCGCCAGGCCCGCGAGGCGGAAGGACCGCTTTTAGTCTGGGGCGGGGATGGAACGATCCACCACGCAGGCAAAGCCCTCGTGCAGGCAGGATGTCCCGTGGCCCTGGCCGCGATCCCCGGGGGCAGCGGCAACGGCCTGGTGCGGGGTCTGCGCACCCCGAACCACCCCGCGAAGGCCGTCGTAGCCCTGCTGGAAGGCCGCGAGCTGGTGATGGACCTGCCGCGGCTGGACGGCGTTCCTTTCCTGAACGTGTGCGGGACTGGCTTCGAGGCCGCCATCGCCCACGCCTTCGATCATCTTGATGGCCGCGGTTTCTGGAACTACACGCGGCTCTTCTTCCGCATGTGGCGTTCCCACCACCTCTTCGAACTGGACATGGATGGCGTCGAGGGCGAGCCTCCGGACATGGCCTGGAGCGTCTGCTTCGCCAATCTGCCCCAGTATGGATCCGGAATCTGGATCGCGCCCAACGCGGACCCGACCGACGGCGCCCTCCAGTGGGTGACACTGAAACGCCCGCACACTGTGGATCTCTGCTTCCGTGCCCTGCCACTGTTCCAGCGGCAAGGGCGTACCTCCCTGAGGAAGGAAGGCCGTCTTGCCAGGACGATCCTGAGGCTGGAGCGCTCGATGCCCTGGCAGATGGACGGCGAGCCCGTGGCCGCCCGGGACACCGCGGAACTCACTCTCGAACCGAAGGCCTTCAGGATGCAGGTGACCAAAGGTTGCCCCTGGGGGTGATCACCACCCGTTGATCTGCCGCAGGGCTTCGTACAACACTACGGCGGCAGCCTGGGCCTGGTTCAGGCTGCGGTGGAAATCCCCCGGCATGGGGATCTTCACCACCTGATCTGCATACTGGTCCAGCATCTCCCTGGGCAGCCCCTTGGTTTCGCGCCCCACCACGAGGCCATCGCCCGGCTGGTAGCGCGCCTGTGTGTGGAAGCGATCGCCCTTGGTGCTCAGGAACCACAACCGGCGCGCGGGGTTGCGGGCGAGAAAGTCCTCCCAGTCCTGGTAGTGGGCCGGTGCCAGCTTCTCCCAGTAGTCCAGGCCTGCTCTTCTCAAGTAGTAATCCGATGTGTCGAAACCAAGGGGGTGGATCAAATGCAGGGAACTGTTCGTGGATACACAGAGCCGCCCGATGCTCCCGGTGTTTTGCGGAATCTCAGGTTGATGCAAGATGATATGGAACAAGGAGGGCCCCCCATGGCGGATGCGAATTGCCTCTTCTGCAAGATCGTCGAGAAGCAGATCCCCTCATCCATTGTCTACGAGGATGATCATGTCGTGGCCTTCAAGGACATCTCGCCCCAGGTGCCCGTACACCTGCTCATCGTGCCCCGGGTCCACATCGCCAGCCTCAACGATCTGACGCCGGTCCAGTCGACCCTGCTGGGCCACATTGCCCTGGTGGCGAAGGAATTGGCCAAGACTGCGGAGATTGACGAGAGCGGCTGGAGGCTGGTGATGAACTGCGGCCCCCACGCCGGGCAGACGGTCTTCCACTTGCACATGCATCTGCTCGGCGGCGCGCCCATGGCAGGGAAGATGGTGTGACCATGCAGGCTGGAGAGTTGGATCCCAAGACCTGGAAGGGTCTCGCATACCTGGAATCCATCTCCGGTCCCGGTGCCATCGCGGAAATGGTGGATGGCTACAAGCGGGATGTGCTGGGCAGGCTCGTCCGCATGAGAGAGGCGCTCAAGGCAGGGGAAACCAAGATCCTGAGCCGGCTCGCTCACGATCTGAAATCCAATAGCGCGACCCTCGGTGCCATGGAACTTTCAGCGGTGGCCGCCCAGATCGAGCACGGAGCTCTCGAGGCTTCGAAGGCAGACCTGGCCGCCCAGATCCTGGAGGCGGAATCGATGCTTCCCTCGGTACTCGCGGCGCTGGAAGATAAGGTCAAGGAATTTCCCGCTTGAAGCCCCCCTTTCAGCCGAGCCGCCCATGATTCCCCTGCTTACCGCCGACGAGATGCGCGCCTTCGAAAAAATGGCCATCGAGGGGTGGGGCATTCCCTCCATCGTGCTGCAGGAGCACGCAGCAGCTGGCGCTTTGAAGCTCATTCCCGAGGGAACGCCCATCTATGTTCTGGCGGGTCCGGGCAACAACGGCGGGGACGCCCTAGCCCTGGCGCGTCTCGCGCGTCTGCGCAACGAACAAGTGGAGGTCTGGACCTTGGATCCGGAGCCCAAGTGGCAGGGCGATGCGGCCCTGCAAGCCAAGCTTTGGGAAGGCCTCGGCGGAACCTACCGGTATGCCGCCCAGCCCCGGGATGCGGTGGCGACCTTCGATGGCTGGGTGGTGGATGGGCTGTTCGGGCTGGGTACGCGCCTGCCCCTGCGCGGCCCGGCGGAATCCTGGGTCAGCGTGATGCACGAAACGATGATCAAAGGCGCCGCGTTCCAGGTGCTGGCCCTGGATATGCCCACCGGCCTGGACCCGAGCTCAACGGATGTGGCGGGGCCCGCCATCCAGGCGACGCGCACGGCCTGCTTCGGGCACTTGAAGGTCTGCCACGGCCTGAGACCCGCCAAGAGCCTGTGCGGCGAAATCACGCTCATCCCCTTGCCGATCCTGGGACAGCCCCAGGCCTCGATCCAGCTCATCGAGCGTCCTGATCGCCCCTTCGCGGGTCCCTGGGATACCCACAAGCGCGATCTCGGGCATGTGGCCATCCGGGCGGGAAGCCTGGGCATGAGCGGCGCCGCAGTGCTGGCGGCCCTGGGCGCCCTCCGCATGGGAGCCGGCCTGGTCACCGTGCTGCCCGATGCCGAGGTGCGGGGCGAGGTGGCGGTGCAGGTACCCGAGGCCATGGTCCGGGCCTGGGATGGCAAAGTGCCCGATGGTATCGATGTACTCCTCGTGGGTCCCGGCGGCATCACGGATATTCCCGAATGGAATGGCCCCCTTGTCCTGGACGCTTCGGCCCTCAAACCGGGGGAAGGCAGGCGCTGGATGGAGCGGCCTGAAACCGTGATCACGCCCCATCCGGGAGAGTTCGCCCGGCTCTTCGGACAGGGGAAGGCTCTGTCGCACCTGACCTCCGAGCGACTCAGCCGGGCTCGCAAAGTAGCCAGTGGGCCGGGCATTCTTGCTTTGAAGGGCGCACAAAGCGTGGTGGCCGGCGGCAATCTGTCCACCTTGCTGGTGAACACTACGGGCCACCGGGGACTCTCCACGGGTGGAACTGGCGATTTCCTGGCGGGAATGATCGCCGCGAAGGTCGGGATCTGGAAGAAGGAGAAATGGCAGGGAGCGCAGCTCGACCTGGAACGCTTGCGGCGCAGCGTGGCCGAGGCCGTCTGGCTCCACGGGGCTGCCGCGGATCACCTGGGACCGGGGCCTCTGCTGGTCCGGGAACTGGGAGCCAGCCTCACGGAGCTGCTGCGGGGGCTCAATGGAGAATGCAAGCGTGGATAGGCCATCGCATCAAAAAAACCGGGACATTGGGGCTCCTGGCCGGCATAAGGGGCCGCAGCAGAAGAGTCTGAATTGCACAGGTCCTTTAGATGCGGCCCCTAACCGTTTCCTGCCGGATGATTCAGCCTCGGAGTCCCTGGGCAGCGAACTGGCGAAGCTCACACCTCCGGGCGGGACTTGGCTCCTGCGCGGCGAACTGGGGGCTGGCAAGACCACCTGGACCCGCGGTTTCGTCGCCGGCATGGGCGGCGATCCGGACCAGGTAGCCTCTCCGACCTATGCAGTGCTCCATCGGTACGGAACACCCCGGGGTCGCGTGTTCCATCTGGATCTCTACCGTCTGGGAGAGGCGGGGGGGTGGTCCCTGGGTTTGGAAGATACGGTGACAGATGCCGATTTTCTCGTGGTGGAATGGGCCGGGAACTCAGGTCCCTGGCCCACGGACTGGGTCGCGGAGCTGACATTGGAGCCCAAAGGCGAGGGACGGACCGCCCGATGGACGGTTCCCCGCTGACGTTCGGCAGGTTAGGATTCTTGATGGAAAGGACATTCCTTCCAAGGAGCGGGCATGCCTCCTCATTTGGACAGGCATTCAGGCCCTGCGGTCATCGCCGTGGACCGGAATTATGTCCCAATGATGGAAATCACTCGGAGGAAGGCCATCCGGGCCGTGGCCTCGGGGAGGGCTTACGTCCTTGATCCGGCGACCCTGGGGCGCCATGGCAGTTTCCAGGCCATGAGCCTCATCATCTACCCCCATGCCCAGGCCATGGCCGAGTCCAAACTGCTGATGGGGCGGATCGAGCGCCGGGTCATGAAGCGGGACCACCACACGTGCCAGTACGAAGGCTGCCACAACCGGGCCACCACCGTGGACCACGTGGTACCCCTCTGCCAGGGTGGCAGGACCACCTGGCAGAACCTGGTGGCTGCCTGTCTGCCCTGCAACCAGCTCAAAGGTGGACGAACGCCGGATCAAGCCGGGATGCGCTTGAAGCGCATTCCCAGGGGGCCCCGGGCCCATCTGTTCGAGCGGTTCGAAGCCATATTGAAAGAGGCATCCGCTGCCTAAGTGATGGCCCTTGAGGTTATGCACCGCACTTAAGTGGTGGAAGCCTGTACGGACCTCCCGTGGAGGTTTGGTTCTTTTTTTTAAGGTTTATGGGTTTCAACCCGTACGGCATTTAGCGATTGAAATTTGACATTTCCGGATTCGGGCGGTGCTATCATCCAGCCTATACGGAGGATAACCAATGCTGAACATTGATATCAATTCCCAGTCAGGGAAGGACTTTTCAGGAGACGTGCTGATCGTTCCCGTTTTTTCCGGCAGAGAGCGCCATCGCCTGCCCCTGGCCATCAGCAAGGTTGCACGGCAGGTAATGGATGAAAGCGACTTCAAGGCGGATTATCTTGAAATTGTTCCTCTCCATCATCCCAATGGCGTGAAGGATTGCCGTTGGATGGTTCTGGTGGGTCTCGGGGAAGAGGAAGCCGTCACCCACAATAAGATCCGCAAAGCTGTCGGCGCCGCGGCACGCTACGGCCTGAAGAAGGGGTGGAAGAAGGTGGGCGTGATCTCGCCTTCTACCTCGCTGCTCGATCACGACGAAGTCCAGGTGGCGGTGCTGGAAGGAGCACTTCTTGCGAATTACGACTTCGTTGCCTACAAGGGAAAACCGGAGCCCAAACGCTTCGAAGTGCTGGAAGTGTTCACGAACGGAGATGACACCCGCAAGGCCCGGCGCCGGCTGCCCCAGATCGAAGCAGGCGTGGCGGCCTGCCACCGCGTGCGAGATCTCGCCAGCACACCGGCTGCGGACCTCTATCCCGAGTCCTTCGCGGACATGGCCCAGAAGCTCGCCAAGCAGCACAAGCTCGGCTTCGAAGCGATGGGACCGGACGAATTGACCAAGGGTGGCTTCAACAGTCTGATGGCCGTGGGCCAGGGCTCCGCAAGAACGCCCCGGGTCGTCAAACTGGAATACAAGCCCAAAGAGAAGCCCAAGAAGCACGTGGTGCTGGTGGGCAAGGGCGTCTGCTTTGATTCCGGTGGCTTATCCCTGAAGGACCCCTCCGGCATGGAAACCATGAAAGGCGACATGACCGGCGCCGCCATCGTGCTCGCGACACTGGTTGCCTGCGCGGAAGCCGCCGTTCCCGTGCAGGTGACCGGCATCCTGGGGCTCGTGGAGAACATGCCGTCCGGGAACAGCTGCAAGCCCGGCGATGTCCTCAAGAGCCGCAGCGGCAAGACCATCGAAGTGCTCAACACGGATGCCGAGGGCCGGTTGGTGCTGGCGGACCTCCTTCATTACGCTTCCGGCATGGGCGCCGACCACATCGTGGATCTGGCCACCTTGACCGGTGCCTGCGTCATCGCTCTGGGTGACGGCGTCTCCGCCATCTACGGCACGGATCAGAAGCTGGTGGAACGCCTCCTGGATGCCGGTTCCACCACAGGTGAGCATCTCTGGCAACTGCCCCTGGTCGAGGAATACCGGGAATCCCTCAAGAGCCCCGTGGCCGACATCAAGAACATCACCGGCCACCGCCGGGGCGGTTCCATCACCGCCGCCTTGTTCCTCAAGGATTTCGTGCAGCATGAATCCTGGGTGCACGTGGATCTTTCCGGCTGTTGGTCCGCGGCGGACAGGGATTATCGTCCGCAGGGTCCCACGGGAGAAGGCCCCCGCTGGCTCCTGGACTGGCTCATGGCCTGAGCCATCCGTTTTCCGACCGAAAGAGGGGCTCCGGCCCCTCTTTTTATTTGAATGACGGGTCTTCCCCCCTTGACCTGGAGCGGCAGAAAGGGATCCTATTAAGGCAATCTCGACAGCGATACAAGCCGGAGCCCACCATGGAAACGATGGAAACTCTAACCAAGGCCGACCTGTCCAAGCACCTCATGGAGCAGCTCGAATTTGGCAAGAAGGATGCAGATTTGCTGGTGAACACCTTTCTTGAATGCGTCATCAAGTCATTGCACGAAGGCGAAGGGGTCGAATTGCGCGGCTTCGGCAGCTTCCGCCTCAGGGATCGAAGGGCTCGCCAGGGCCGCAACCCCCGCAGCGGTCAGTCCATCGAGGTTCCCCCCAAGCGGGTCGTCTATTTCAAACTGGGCAAGGAGCTGAGGAACAAGCTCATCGATGATGGAGCCGACGACGAGTAGTCCGTCCCTCGGGGCGTTCGAAGTTCAGTTCATCTAAATCATCATTGAAGCCAGCGTTCCGTGGCCTGTCGAATGGCCTGGGCATAGGCCGGGCCGAGCACCTCGGGGCAGTGCAGGTGCCACGTGGGGACCTCGATCATTCGGCTGTTCGTGAAGTGTGCTGCGGCGGCCCGCTGGATTTCGGGCGGGGCGAGGCGGTCCTGGGTCGCCAGGAAACACAGGGATGGCGTGCGCAATCGCTGTTCGTCCAGTTGCCTCAGCAGATCCGTGTCATCGCGGTCGTAGTGCCCGATGCGCGCCGCCCAGCGGCTGCCGAGTTCCCCGATCAACGGGGCCAGCAGCGGATGCCAGAAGCGGTCCTTCGGGCCTCGCACCAGCCGCTCGCCGAAATCCCTGCTGCTGGCGGGCGGTCCTTCCCAGATGAAACCGCCCAGCGGTCCTTCCCGTTCCAGCTTGGCCAGGGCCAGCAAACCCACACTGGCGCCGAGGCTGCGGCCAAGGAGGATGATCCGTTTCCGCGGAATTCCCTGCGCTTCCAGATCGTGCACCACGCGCACCACATTGTCGGACTCCCTGGCACCGAAGGTGACGGGCGGCACCGGGCCTCCCGCGCGCATGGCGTCGTCCCGGCGCAGGTAGGTGAAGATCACGGCATCCAGTTCCGGGAACCAGCGCAGTGATGGACTCGTTCCCCAGCGGTCGTCCCCGAAACCGTGCAGCAGCAGAACAACGCCAGGCGAGGGTCTAGTCCGCTTCAATGCCCACACCTGGAGTCCGTCCACCTCGCGGCTGCTCCAGGTCCCGCCTGGATCATCCGCGCTGCCGCGGGCCAATTCCTGGTAGGTGCCATCCACGCGCTCCAGCGGCTGGGCGTGGTAGAAGGGCGGATCCGTGAGCTCGTGGGCCACCGAGCTGATCTTGTAGAACGTGAACCCGGCGACGGCCATCAGCGCCACGGTCGTGCCGTAGCAAAGGCTCTTGATCAACCGCATCGTCGCCCAATCCCGGATGATTGTTACGGTTCCATCCGAGCAGCAACGCCTGGGATGCCTTGGGTGGGCGGCGCTGGCTCGATCTTTCCGTAGAGCACTGCTTTGAAGTCCTGGGCGAAATTGGACAGGAACACACCGGAATCCCTGGGCATGAGCACATCGCCGTGATCGGGCCCGAAGGCGTCCCTGGGGCTGGAGAGGAAGTAGTGGTGGGTCCCCGCTGGAAGTCCCGAGATCACCAGCTTGGAGGCTTTCTTCTTGTTCTGGGCCACGGGAATGCGCACGTCATCGATCGTGAGTTCCACGGGACCGGCCACACTGTTCGTGAAGGCGAACATCAAGGTGCCCGCGGGAAGGGGGCCTGAGGGTTGATAGGCATGGGTCTTCGAGCACCCGATCCCCGCGAGGATCGCGAGACAAGTCACGGCGGCAATAGATAGGGAACCCCGCATGAAGACCTCCAGCCCCTTGAGACTACCTGCATCGGCACGTTCTGGCCAACTCTTGGTCCTCCATTCAAGATATCCTGGAGGTTATCCAACAGGAGTCTTTCCATGACCCGCGTGCTTTTCCAAACCAGCAAAGGCGACATCAACCTCGAACTCTTTCCCAAGGAAGCTCCCGGCACCGTGGCGAACTTCGTGAAACTCATCAGCGAAGGTTTCTACGACGGCCTCAAATTCCACCGTGTCATTCCCAGCTTCGTCATCCAGGGCGGCTGCCCCAATACGCGCAAGGGCGCCAAGGGCCTGCCCGGTACCGGCGGACCCGGCTACAAGATCAAGTGCGAGACCGCGGGCAACCCCCACACCCACGAGCTGGGCGCCCTCTCCATGGCCCACGCGGGCAAGGACACCGGCGGCAGTCAGTTCTTCATCGTCAACGGCGACCGCCGCAACGTGCAGCACCTCGACGGTGTCCACACCGTCTTCGGCAAGTGCGCGGGCCCCGAGGACATCAAGGTCGTCCAGGCCATCCAGGCTGATGACGAGATCGTGAAGGCGACCGTCACCGAGGCATAATCAGGGCACCACGGAGACACGAAGAACACGGAGAAGGAGGCCAGCTCCTTTTTCTCCGTGTTCTTCGTGTCTCCGTGGTGAAGCCCTATCCGCTACACTGGAATTTCTGGAGTTCTACGTGTCCAAGCGCTTCTACATCACCACACCCATCTACTACGTGAACGACAAGCCGCACATCGGGCACACGTACACGACCGTGCTGGCCGACGTGCTGGCGCGCCACCACCGGATGATGGGCGAGGAGGTCTACTTCCTCACGGGCACGGACGAGCACGGCCAGAAGATCGAGAAGACCGCCGCGGCGCGGGGCATCACGCCCCAGCAGCTGGCGGACGAGGTGATGCCCAACTTCGAGAACCTCTGGAAGCGGATGGGGCTCACCAACGACTACTTCGTGCGGACCACCCACGCCCAGCACAAAGCCGTCATCCAGGAGCGCTTCAAGCAGCTGCTCGGCACGGGCGACATCTACAAGGCCACCTACAAGGGGCTCTACTCCGTCTCCGACGAAGCCTACGTTACCGAGACCCAGGCCAAGGAACTGCAGGCCCAAGGCCTTGCGCACCAGCTGGTGGAGCTGGAGGAAGAGAGCTATTTCTTCAAGCTCTCGGCCTACGAGAACTGGCTCATCCAGCTTTACGAGAAGTATCCCGAGTTCGCGCTACCCGACTTCCGCCTCAACGAGGTGAAGCAGTTCGTGGCGCCGGGCGGCGAGCGGGGCAACCTGCAGGACCTCAGCATCAGCCGCACCAGCATCACCTGGGGCATCCCCGTGCCCGGTGACGACAAGCACGTGGTCTACGTTTGGTTCGACGCGCTGCTCAACTACCTGAGCGCGTGCAAGGACGGCTTCTGGCCGCCCCAGGTGCAGCTCGTTGGCAAGGACATCCTGCGCTTCCACGCGGTCTACTGGCCAGCCTTCCTCATGGCGATGTTCCGGCAGGAAGGCGAGGACCTGAACGGCGAGCTGCCCGCGCGCATCCGCGCGCTGCTGCCCGGGACCATTCTGGCCCACGGCTGGTGGCTCATGGGCGAGGACAAGATGTCCAAGTCCAAGGGCAACATCGTGCGTCCCGACGACCTCCTGCGCTTCGGCAGCGACGCAGGCCGCTACTTCCTGCTGCGCGACATGCAGATCGGGTACGACCGCAGCTTCTCCTTCGAGGGTTTCATGGAACGCCTGAACGCCGACCTGGCCAACGGCCTGGGCAACCTCGCCTCCCGCTCCATCAGCATGATCCAGCGCTACCGCGCGGGGGTGGTGCCCACGGCCGAGATCTTCGACGACCTGGACAAGGAGGTCGAAGAGCAGGGCCGGAAGCTTGCGCCCGAGTACCTGGCGCTCGCGGAGAAGCATGACTTCAGCGATGCCCTGGACAAACTCTGGGCCTACCTGCGCTACCTCGACGGCTACATCGTGAAGGCCGAGCCCTGGAAGCTGGCCAAGGACGAGGCCAACAAGGCCAAGCTCGACACCGTGCTCTGCCAGCTCTACCGCTCCCTCCGGGCTACGGCGATCCTTACGGCGCCCGTGATGCCCGAGCTTTCCCAGTTGCTGTGGGAGAGCCTCGGCATGCCCGGCAAGGTGGGCGAACAGCGCTTCGCCGCATTCCAGTACGAAGCCCCGGCCCCCGGTCCCGTCGCCGATCCCAAACCCCTCTTCCAGCGCATCGACAAGGAGTCCGTCTTGAATGAAATGAACGCACCCGCAGCCGCGCCCGTAGCCCCGAAAGCCGTCGAGTACGCGCCCCTCAAGGAGAACATCGACTACGATACTTTTGCCAAGACCGACCTCCGCGTGGGCCTGGTAATCGATGCGGAAGCGGTGCCTAAGAGCAAGAAGCTCATCAAGATGACCGTGGACCTTGGCTTCGAGAAGCGCACCATCCTAGGCGGCATCAAGGAAGCCTACGCGCCCGAGCAGCTGGTGGGCCGCAAGATCGTCGTGGTTGCCAACCTCGAGCCCCGCGCCCTCATGGGCATCCAGAGCCATGGCATGCTCCTGGCTGCCAGCGACGCCAACAACATGCCCTTCCTCATCGCGCCACCGGCGGAAGCGGAACCGGGCTTCATTGTGAAGTGAACAGGCGGCGCAAAAAGGTCAAAACGGGATATGCAGGATGGAGAGGATAAAAGCAGATGGACTCTGCTTTGCATCCTGCCCATCCTGTTTATCCTGTTTAAATTCCCTTTTCTTTGCATCAGATCTGTTTGAGCCCTGTGCCATGGAGGTGTGAATGCGGTGTTTCAGTTGGAACGTCAACGGTTTCCGCGCGGTGCTGAAGCAGGGCTTCATGGAGTGGTTGGAGAAAACGGATCCGGACGTTTTGTCCCTGCAGGAGATCCGGGCCGACTGGGAGCAGGTGGACCTGGGTGTGCGCCGCGAACTGGAGGCCGTCTTCGACGTGGCGTGGTTCCCGGCGGTGAGCAAGAAGGGCTATGCGGGTTCGGCGACACTGAGCAAGCGGGAGCTGAAATTTGTCCACACTAAGGGCTTGGGCATCGAGGACTATGATCGCGAAGGCCGTGTGGTGGTGAGCACCAAGGGTGACCTGGTCTTCGTGGGAGGCTACTTTCCCAACGCGTCCGCAGGGCTGATGCGCCTGGACTACAAGCGAAAGTTCGCGCGGGATCTGGCGGATTTCACGAAGCGGCAGCACAAGACCGGCAAGAAGCTCGTTATCACGGGTGACATGAACGTCGCTCCGGAAGAGATCGACCTGGCCCGGCCCAAGGACAATCGCATGAATCCAGGTTTCACCGATGAGGAGCGGGAGGACTTCAAGCTCTACCTCGCTGCGGGTCTGCACGACGTGCTCCGGGAACGCAACCCCGGGGTGGCTGGTCTCTACACGTGGTGGACCGCACGGGGCGGCGCCCGCGAAAAGAACGTCGGGTGGCGGATCGACCACTTCCTGGTTTCCAAGGGGCTCCTCGACCAGGTGAAGTCCGTGGGCATCCACCCGGAGGTGATGGGTTCCGATCATTGCCCCATCCGGTTGGAGTTGGCCTAGAGTCAATAAACCAAGGCTTACCGCGACACCACTGAATAGTGTGTTAATCTGCGGGTAAATCTTGGGGTATCCATGAATACGGCGGTGCCAGAAGCGTCCCTTTCGGCCCTTTTTCACTTGCTGGGCGAGCAAGCTTTACTGGCGATGGGCGTTCCGCATCCTATGATGAAGGAGCAACCTCCAGTGAATCCCCCGATTGCGAGGTTTTTCGTGGATCTCCTCGCGCTAGTACAAGAGAAGACGGATGGCCGCCGCAGCCCGGCGGAAACCCAGGAACTCGAGGAACTTCTCTACCAATTGCGGATGCGCGCTTTGAATCTGGGCGCCACTGCTGCGCCGAACGGCCATCAAGGGGCATGAGATGAAACCCTTCCGCTCCCTTCTGCTACCGCTGCTGGCACTTTTCTGCTTCTTGATGCCCTCTGCGTCTCAAGCCCAGCCGGCCACGAATCCCGAGCTGGCCCCGGCCGTGGCTCTGAGCCATCGCGTGGAGGAACTTAAGAAGGCCTACGTTTCCGGCAACGCGGCAGCCCTCAAGACGGCCGTCCAAAACGTGGAGTTGATGCGAAGGACCTTTGGAACGTACGACATCATGCCCCTCGTGGAAGCCATGGCGCTGTGGGCCCGGCAGCAGGGCGATTCGGGCCAGGCTGCCCGGGGGCTTCTAGTCATGAAGGACCTGGAGCGCTGGGCCCCCGACCATCCCCTCGTGCTCGGCACGCGCATCATTCTGCTCCGCCAGGCCAGCCCCATGGGATATGTGAACAGCCTGCCGGATGCCCTCCTGCTGACCAAGCTCCGCCTCATGCATCCGACGCACCGCTGGCTGTGGCTCCTGCAGCACGTGGCCTGGCTGCGGATGATGGCTTCGATCCTTTTGTGGGGTTGGGCCGTCGTTCTGGCGCTGCGGTACCGCAACGTCATGCGCTACCTCTGGGAGGAACCCCTGTCCAAGCGCGGCATGAGTTCCATCCTGATGGCGGCAATCGGGGCCGTGACCCTGGCGCTTCCCGTGCTGGTGGGGCTGGACCCCAGCCTGGCCGCCATGTGCTGGTTGTGGCTCCTGGCGCCATTCATGTTCAGCTCCGAAGTGAAGGTCACCGTCTTTGTGCTGCTTCTGCAACTGGTCCATCCCGCGCTTTCCCTCATGGAACCGGAAGCGGCCAAGGTACCGCCCCCCAGTCTCGTCGCGCTGCAGGTCCAACCCCAGACGAAACCCCTCGATGATCTGGGGATCAAGGGATTGCCAACTGCGGACCGGGAGTTCCTGAAGGGCTGGCAACAGCTCAGCGCCCAGGACTGGACCGCGGCCGCAGCCACCTTCCAGGAGCTGTCCACCAAGCCCTTCAACAAGGCGGAGGCTCTGAACAATCTCGGTGTGGCTCATTTCCAGCTGGGGGATCTGGAGCAGGCGGAGAAGGAATTCGCCGAGGCCGCGGTGATCGCCGGTCTTTCCAAGCCCGCGGAAATTCCGCTGAATCAGAGTGTGGTGGCCTTCAAGAAGCTGGATAGCAGCACCGGCATCACCCGCCAGGAGGAAGCCCGGAACATCGATCCCGACCACGTGAAAGCCTTGATGGACGCGAACCAGGCCAAGACGGATCAGCGCACCTTCGCGATTCCCTTGCCTGACACGCCTGAACGCATCGCCGCGCTGTCGGGAGGGAAGCAAGCCACTGAATCCGATTGGACGGAATGGTTCAAGAGCCCCGGAACCCTTTTCTGGATCATCGCGACGCTGGCAGCCACTGGCGCAACCCTGCTCCGGCTCAATCGCAGCGTCCAGCAGGCCCACCCCACGCAGTGCACGCGCTGTGGCGAGCCATTCCACACCACGGATTGCCCCGATGTGAACGTGTGCTCCAAGTGCCACCATCTGTTCGTGCTCAAGGATGGTCTGCACGGAGAAAGCCGCAAGAAGAAGGTGGAGGAAGTGGGTGACTACCAGGATTCCCAGCGGTGGATCCACAAGCTCCTCATCGTGCTGGCTCCGGGTCTCGACCTCAGCTTCATGGGCGCCACGCGCCAGGGCTTCATGGAATTCGGCTTCCTGGCCTTCGCCGTGGGCATCGTGTTCGCGACAGGGCGTTCCGTGCGTTATCCGGGCGAGATCATCGCGGATCCTTCCTCCACGTGGTCGGCCCTCGGGATCGTGCTCCTCGCTATCCTATTCCTCCGCTCCTGGATCAAGCTCATCCCCCGCCGCCGCTCTTAAGGACTGAGGTGACATCATGGCCCTTGAAGGCTCGTTGCGCGATTTCGACCTCTTCTCGCTGTTCAACATGATCAAGACCCAGGGCAAGAGCGGCACGCTCGTGCTCTCCCGTGGCCAGGAATTCGTGAAGATCTTCTTCGACCAGGGCGACATCGTCGGTTGCGATTCCAACCAGGTCCGCATGGAAGATCGCGTGGGCGCAATGCTGGTGCGCCTCGGGCGCCTGTCCGGGGATGAGCTGCTGGCCATGATCCAGAAGCAGCGCCAGACCCTGAAGCGCATGGGCACGCTGCTGCTGGAGAGCGGCAAGGTGTCCTCCCAGGATCTGCAGGACGCTCTCTTCAACCAGGCGATGTCCATCATCTACCGCACCTTCCGCTGGATCGAGGGCGACTACCGCTTCGATTCGATCCTGCCTCTGGATCTCGACCGCGAGAACTTCCCACCCATCCCCGTGGACACGGTGCTCATGGAGGCGGCGCGCATCATGGATGAGTGGCCGGAGGTGCAGCGCCGCCTGCCGGACGGCAACATTCCCCTGAAGAAGACGGACAAGGCCCTCGCTCTGCGCCTGGACATCGATCAGGAAGTCTCCTCGGTGTTCGACGGCCGGGGCGCGCTGGACATGAACAGCTCCGGGCTCACCCACGAGCAGGAGACCGTGCTCACTTACTTCACGGAGCCCCAGAGCATCCAGAGCGTCGTCCAGATCACGCGCTACGACGAACTGGACACCTGCAAGATCATCGCGGAACTCCTGGAAGCCGGTCTGCTGGAGATCTCCCAGGAGGGCCACGAGCGCACCGCACCTCCCGCCTGGGGCCTGCCCATTGAGGCGCGTCCCATCCCGAAGGAGCCCGCGGGACCGTCCCCCTGGTTCTGGCCCATGGTGGCTGTGCTCGTGCTGGCGCCGCTCTTCACCTACGTGCCCATGGCACGGAGTTCCCTCAATCAAGGCCTCGCCAGTCTGCAGCCTCCCGATGTGCGCATCGACCTGGACCGCTCCACCCGTGACCGCCGAGCCTGGGCTTTCAAGCTGGCGTCTCCCGTCGATGGTGGCGCTGCGCTGGCCAAGGAACTGGGTGCCGACCTCGGGTCCGCGAAGACTGTCATTCCCGATTTCACGAAATCGCCGGACACGCTCTTCATGGCGCCTCCACCCGTTCCAGCCCCAGTTGTCGAGCCGGCCGCTCCTCCGGCTCCAGCCCCGAAGAAGAAGTCTGGGAAATAACTAGGAGCGAGGATGGCTGTATCGAAAGAACGTACAGATTGGGCTGGGCTCATTCTGAGGCTGGGAGTGGGCGGCTATGCCATTCTCCACGGCCTTGGTCCTTTGCTGCATCCCGGTGGCGGCATCACCATGGCCCACGCCATGCGTCTTGGCATCGCACTGCTGGAGGTGGTTTGCGGCGGGCTCGTGGTGATCGGCGTCTGGATGACTCCGGCAGCCATCGCTCTCCTGGCCGTCATCGGCTGGCCGCTGGTTGCGGCCTGGGCGCACCATGCACCGGTGCTTCACGATCCCCTGGGCTTGTTCCGGTTCGTGGCCACGCTCGCAGCCCTGCTGGGCGGACCAGGGAAGTTGTCGCCTGCGAAATGATCTGACGTCAACCGGCCTTCGGCGCCGCGATCCAGGCCACGAGGACCGATACGAAATACAGACCGAGCAGGATCACGCTGAAGAAGACGGTCGTGACGACCACATCGCCCGGCGTCAGGAAGGCGCTCACGAAGACGATCAGGATCGTGGCGTGCCGCCAGTACTTCAGCATCCATCGGGCCGTCACCAGCCTGAACTTGGCGAGGAAGTAGACGAGCACGGGCAGCTCGAAGGAAATGCCCGTCAGCAGCAGCGTGTAGAGGAACAGATCCAGGTAGTTGTCGATGTGGAGGTTGGCCCGCAAACCCGCCGCCTGCGCCTCCTGGAAGAGAATGTCGCCCAGGAACTTGAAGGCCTGGAAGTAGGCGAAGATCACGCCCAGCAGGAACATCAGGCTGGTGATGAACACGAAGGGCACCACCATGCGGCGCTCCCGTTCGTAGAGCCCCGGCCGTATGAAGGCCCAGAGCTGGTAGAACAGAAACGGCGCACTGAGGAACGCCGCGGCCCAGAGACTAAGGCGCATGAGGCTGAAGAAGGGTTCGGCGAGATCCGTGAAGGCCCAGGGCTGGAGGCTGGCAACGGCGTGTCCCGTCTGCCGGGCCATGGCTTCCAGGAAGGGAAGCTGGACCCAGTGCCAAATGGTGAATCGGAGCGGCGCCATCCCGTGGAGCCAGGAGACGTGATCCTGGAGACCGAAGGGGAACCCGTAGGTGATCGCGAAGGCCGCCACCACGATGACAATGGAACGCACCAAGCGCACCCGCAGTTCCTGCAGGTGCTCCCAGAAGGTCATCTGGTTGGGAGGCGTCTCCGGTAGAGGCATGAAGGGCGCAGAATTGGCGCGGGCTGCGAGGCAGCCCGCGTCTACTTCTTGTCCTCAGCCGAGGGTTCTTCCTTCACCGCGTCCGTGATTTCACGGCTGGCCTTCTTGAACTCCTGGATGCCCTTGCCAAATGCCTTGCCCAGTTCCGGCAGTTTCTGTGGCCCGAAGAAGATCAGCAGCAGAACGCCGATGAGAAGCATTTCCGTAAGGCCTAGATTTCCCATGGTCCGCTCCGGCGTAAGTAATTGACCGCTTCAATCAAGAATAAATGAGACAAGGCATGGCAACCAGGAATAATTCTAGGCCCCTACGGGCAGACGGCCGATGGAGTGGTAGGTCCATCCTTCGGCCTTCATGGCCTCGGGCCGGAAGAGATTGCGGCCGTCGAACATGACCTTGGCCTTGAGCTTCTTGGCCACGGCCTTGAGGTCCGCCTTCTGGTACTGCGGCCACTCGGTGGCGATGATGAGCGCATCCGCGCCTTCGCAGGCGGCCATGAAGTCGTCGACATACTTCACCTTGTCGCCGATACGGGCCTTGACGTTGGGCATGGCCTCGAAATCGTGGACCACCAGCTCGGCGCCCTGGCCCACCAGGTTCTCGATGAGTTCCAGGGCCATGGCCTCGCGGATGTCGTCGGTATGCGCCTTGAAGGCCAATCCCCAGAGTGCGAAGCGCTTGCCGGCGAGGGGCACATGGGTGCCCGAGACGCAACCGTAGAATTGCCGGACCTTGCGCGCCACCAGCTGCTTCTGGTGGCGGTTGATTTCGACGGTGGCTTCGAGGGTGCGGAGCCCGTGTCCATTCTCGCGGCCCACCTTCAGGAGCGCCTGCAGATCCTTGGGGAAGCAGCTGCCGCCGAAGCCCGGGCCGGGGTTGAGGAAGTACTTTCCGATCCGGTGATCGCTGCCGATGCCCATCTTCACGTAGTCGACGTCAGCGCCGACCTTCTCGCACAGCCCCGCGATCTCGTTCATGAA
>DCFP01000060.1:0-382 GCA_002319925.1 Holophagaceae bacterium UBA1801
TTCGAGATGCTGGGCAACTTCAGTTTCGGGGACTACTTCAAGGCCGACGCCATCCGCTTTGCCTGGGAATTCGTCACGGGGCCGAAGGAGAAGGGCAACCTGGAGCTCGATCCGAAGCGTTTGTGGGTCACGGTCTTCGAGGGCTACCAGGGCATTCCCGCCGACGACGAAGCGGCGGAGCTCTGGGAAAAGGTGGGCGTGCCCAAGGAGCGGATCCTGCGCTTCGGCAAGAAGGACAACTTCTGGCAGATGGGTGACACGGGCCCCTGCGGTCCCTGTTCCGAGATGCACTACTACCGCCCCAAGGATCTCTCGGGAAATTGTGCCGAACTCGTGAACGGCGATGGCGACGACATCATGGAGATCTGGAACCTGGTCTTCA
>DCFP01000060.1:715-14326 GCA_002319925.1 Holophagaceae bacterium UBA1801
CATGGGCCTGGAGCGCACGGCCTCGATTCTCCAGGGAGTGGAGAGCAACTACGAGATCGATCTCTTCAGACCCATCTTCGAGGGCATCTGGAAAGTGGCCAAAGTGCCCGCCGATCAGCGCGCGGAGCACACCAACCGCACCGCCTCCCAGGTGATCGCCGATCACATCCGCGCCGCCTGCTTCATGACCTTCGACGGTGTAGTGCCTTCCAATGAAGGCCGGGGTTATGTGCTGCGCAAGATCATCCGCCGTGCCCTGCGCTTCGGGCGCAAGCTGGGCATCGAGGGCAACTTCTTCGCCGATCTCGCACCCACCGTGGTGACGGCCATGGGCGATGCGTACCCTGAGCTGAAGCTCGAGA
This sequence comes from Holophagaceae bacterium UBA1801, assembly GCA_002319925.1. Lineage (GTDB taxonomy): Bacteria > Acidobacteriota > Holophagae > Holophagales > Holophagaceae > UBA1801. Next base: position 1,078 of record DCFP01000060.1, read on the forward strand.
TGGCGCGCATCCAGAAGGTCCTCTTGCGGGAGGAATCCCAGTTCAGCCTGACGCTCACCCTTGGCCTCAAACAGTTGGAAGGCTGCGACATATCCAAGGGCCGGCTGGATGGCGCTGACATCTTCAAGCTCTACGACACCTACGGATTTCCCGTGGACCTTGTGCAGGACTGGTGCAAGGAAAGGAACCTGGCTTGCGACATGGAGGGTTTCCAGCGGGAGCTGGACGAACAGAAGGCCAAGAGCCGCGCGGCCATGAAGTCCCATGATGTGCGGCTGGAGGGCGACCTGGCCATCCTCGCGGACCTGCCCGCGACTCAGTTCCTCGGTTACGGAGCGGAGGAAGCTGAAGGTGCCAAGGTGGTGGCCCTCTTCGACGCCCACAAGAACAAGGTGGAGACGCTGCAGGATCACGGATTCGTTGTGCTGGACAAGACCCCCTTCTACGCGGAAAGCGGCGGCCAGGTGGGCGATCGCGGGGAGCTGCACTGGACCGCGGAAACCGACACCGCACTGCGCTACTCCTGCTCCGTGGGCGACTGCAAAGCCTTGGCTCCCAAACGGAATGTCCACTTCGTCCGGAACCTCGCAGGTCCGCTTAAGCTCGGCACCATCGTGAAGGCCGAGGTCAACCACGAGCGCCGCGCTCGCATCCGGGCCCACCACACGGCCACGCACCTGCTGCACGCGGCTCTGCGCGAGGTGCTCGGCACCCACGTGAAGCAGGCGGGAAGCGTGGTGGACGACCAGCGCCTGCGCTTCGACTTCACGCACTTCGCGCCTGTGGAGCCTGAACAGATGACCGAAATTGAGCGCCGGACCAACGAGCAGGTGCTCCAGGCCAAGGCTACGGTGCTCCGCGAGATGCCCATCGACGAAGCCTTGGCCTCAGGCGCCATGGCCCTCTTCGGCGAGAAGTACGGCGAGACCGTGCGCGTCATGAGCGTGCCTGGGTTCTCCACGGAGTTGTGCGGCGGCACCCACGTCTCCAACACTGGCCAGATCGGCGCCATCAAGATCGTTTCCGAAGGCGCCGTGGCTTCGGGCGTACGCCGCATCGAAGCCGTGGCAGGCATGGCCGCCTTGGAACGCCTTCAGGAAAACGAGGAGCTTTTGGGCGATCTCGCCCGTCAGACCAATACAGGGCGCGAGAATCTCGCCTCGGTGCTCTCCGCCAAGGACGCACGCATCCAGCAGCTTGAGAAGGAACTGAAGGAAGCGAAACTGAAAGCCGCTTCCGCTGGAGGCAGCGCCGAGAAGGTGGAGCAGGTCAAGGATCTCACCCTTGTCACCGCGCAGGTGGAGGGTCTGGAGACGGGGCCGCTGCGGGAAATGATGGATCAGGTCCGCACCCGCCACCGCAGCGCGGTCATCGCGCTCGCGTCGAAAGTATCGGAAGAGAAGGTCGCGCTACTCGTATCCGTGTCCTCCGATCTCCAGGACCGTGCCGATGCGGGAACCTTGCTCAAGGCCATGGCACCCCATGTGGACGGCCGCGGCGGCGGCAAGAAGGATCTCGCCCAAGGCGGTGGCGCGAAACCCGAAGGAATCCATTTCGCCTTTGACGCTTTACGTTCGGCCCTCCAATAACCCATTCCCCGCGGCCCGGCGCCGCGCCCATTCCATGCTGCCCATTCGCAGATACCTCCTCAAAGAGCTGGCCGTCACCTTCGGAGTGATGGCGCTGGCTCTGCTGTTACTGGCGGGCATCAGTATCCTCGTTCCCTCGACCAACGAAACCGGTGGCGGCATCGCCCGCATCCTTTTCTTGATCGGCGCCGTCATGCTTTTCCTGGCCTTCTCCATCTGGCGTATCCGGAATCTGGCGAAGCGCTTCGGAGACCCCCTGGAAGCCCTGGCCGAATCCGTGAGATCCCTCAGCGAAGGGCGCATTCCAGAGACGGTGAATACGGATCTCAAAGAGATCCATTCCCTCAGCGAGGCGCTGCGCAGGGCGGGCGAGTCCCTGCAGAACGAGGCCGAACTGCGCTCCCAGCTGGAACGCAGCCAGCGCATGGAAACCATGGGAGCCTTGGCCGGTGGCGTCGCCCATGACGTGAACAACCAGCTGGCTTCAATCGTGGGCCAGATCAACCTCGGCAAGGAGATGCTGCCGGAGAATCATCCCGTGCGCCGGCGACTGAACAAGGCCGAGGACGCGGCGGATCGTTGCGCCCTCATGATCAAGTCGCTGCTGAGTTTCACCCACCAGGTGAAGCCGCAGCTCCGGAGCGTGGATCTCAACACCTTGATCGCCAACACGGCCTCCATGATGGATCGGATCCTGGGGGGTCTCATCCGCATCGAGCTCGACCTGATGCCTGACTTGCCGCCCGTGCTGGGCGAGCCCATCCAGTTGGAGCAGATCCTGTTCAACCTCGCCGTGAATGCGCGGGATGCCATGCCCCAGGGTGGGCGGCTAACGCTGCGGACAGAACCCGAGGACACCAACCAGATCTGTTGGACCGTGCAGGATAGCGGAACCGGCATCGTCCCGGATGTGCTCCCCCACATCTTCGAGCCGTTCTTCACCACCAAACCGCTGGGCAAGGGCTCCGGTCTTGGTCTCGCGATGGTCCAGAGCATCGTGGATGCTCACGGCGGGCGCATCGAAGTGAACAGCCAGCCCGGCAAGGGCACTGAATTCCGGATCTTCCTCAATATCTACGAAGAAGAATCCGCCACCGAAGAAGAAACGCCCAGAGCGACTCTCCAGCCCAAACACTTTGCCGGCAAGCGCATTCTTGTGGCCGAAGATGATCCCAACCTGCGGGAGCTCCTCGCGGATGCCTTCACCCAAGCTCGTGCCCAAGTGGAAACCGCCCCGGATGGCCGCATCGCCTGGTCCATGTTCCAGCAGTCCCGGTACGATCTCGTGATCAGCGATCAGCGGATGCCGGAATGCACAGGGCTGGAACTGCTGGCCAAGATCCGGAAGGCCCAGAACACCATACCAGTCATCCTGGTGAGCGGTTACGGACTCGAAGGAATGGAAGAGGAATTGAAGAAGGACTCGCGGTTGAGGTTTTTCTTCAAGCCGTTCTCCATCAGGGCTCTGTTTGCCACCGCTTCCGAGTTGCTCTCACCCGAGTTTGCATCCAGGATCGCGGAGCAAGCTTGAAGTGCTTGTCTACTGAACAGGCGGGCAGAAGTAGATGGTGAGTTCCTCGGAAGGCCGGAACCGCTTCATCCGGGCTCGGTATCGATTGGGGGCGATCTTCTCTACGGGCCCATCCCAGCAGAATGTCATGAGATCGCCGGGCTCCTTCTCGACGATGAGCTCGAAATCCTCGATGGGTCCCTTCCAGGTATTCGCGGTGGTGAGGATGTATCGGACCCACGCGCCTGGTAGCGTGTCGGGATAGTTGTCGATCCCTTTGAGTTTCCGCTCTGTCAGCCTCGCGAACGCGGCTTTCCAAAATGAATCATCGGGACATCCCCAACTTTTCTTCGCGCGTGCATCGTCGTCGGAGACGTATGTCGGCGCCAATATATAGCCATCCTTGGGACTGAACACAGCGGCACCATCGCCGAGGACGGGAATGTATTCGTGGGCGATGTGAACCATTTGGTGGGCGGGGAACCGTTGTTTCCAGTGATGGGTGATCTCCACGGACCACGCCGGGAAATATGGATCCTTCCCCTCAAAAGCTCCCGCACGGATGAGCTCCTTCTGTGCTTCAGGCGCGAGGTCTAGCAGTTCGAATCGATGCCCATGGAGGAGCGGATCCGTGCAAGTCTCCGCATCGAAATAGGCGAAGAACGGGATGTTCAGATGGTACCGCTGCAGGGTCGCCGTGATGTCGCGTCCCTTCCCGTCCAAGGCCAGGGTCTGAGTCTCGAAGAAAGTGGATTTCCCTTCGACCTGAACCGAGAACTTCATCATGGAGGTGTCGAAGGTTCGCTCTGCAAAGGAATAGGAGTAGCGGGGCCATGGGAAGGCCACCTCCGTTTCCACATCTTGGTCCGATTCATTCACGAATTCGTACTCGACCTTAACCTTCCTCTGGGAAATGAACAATCGCTCCTTCTTCATGGCGACACGGTTCTCTTGGCGCGGAATGAGGCCACCAGCGGCGATCTCCGCCGAGGTATCGTTGGCGCCCAGGATAGACGAAGCGAACGTGATATAGAGCGTGCAACAGCCGATCACAAGGGAATTCAATCCCTTACAAACGTTGCGTTTCATTGTTCTAGCGGGCGTATTCCACCGCCCGCGTCTCGCGCATGACAGTGACCTTGATCTGGCCGGGGTACTGCATTTCGCCTTCGATGCGTTTCGTGACGTCCTTGGCCAGCCAGAAGGCCTGGTCATCGTTCACCTGGCCGGCATCCACCATGATGCGGATTTCGCGGCCCGCCTGCATGGCGAAGCTCTTCTGAACGCCCTTGTAGCTGTTGGCGATGGTCTCGAGCTGTTCGAGGCGCTTGACGTAGGTCTCGAGCATCTCGCGCCGGGCCCCGGGCCGGGCGGCGCTGAGGGCGTCCGCCGCCGTGATGAGCATGGCCTCCACGGTCCTGGGTTCGTGATCGCCGTGATGGCAGCTCATGGCATGGACGACGTCTTCCTTCTCCCCGAATCGCTTCAGGAGATCCATGCCAATGTCGATATGGGTGCCTTCCACCTCGCGGTCGATGGCCTTGCCGATGTCGTGGAAGAGCCCCGCGCGCCGCGCCAGCCGCTGGTCCGCACCCAGCTCCGCCGCCATGTACTCGGCGATGTGCGCCACTTCCTTGGTGTGCTCCAGCACGTTCTGGCCGTAAGAGGTGCGGTAGTTGAGGCGCCCTATGAGCTTGTGGAGCTTGGGATGGACGTCGGGGAAGCCCATGCCGATGGCCGTGGCCTCGCCCAGATCCTTCAGGTGCTGGTCCATGTCCACCTTGGTCTTCTCCACCACCTCCTCGATGCGGGCGGGGTGGATGCGACCGTCGGCCAGGAGCTTCAGGATGGCCTGGCGGGCCACCTCGCGGCGGATGGGGTCGAAGCTGGAGACGACGATGGTCTCGGGGGTGTCGTCCACGATGAGATCGCAGCCCGTGGCCTTTTCCAGGGCGCGGATGTTGCGTCCCTCGCGGCCGATGATGCGTCCCTTCAGATCATCGGAGGGCAATTGCACGGAGCTGACGGCGGACTCGGCCACCACGTCGGAAGCGACCCTCTGGATGGCGGCACTGATGGTCCACCGGGCCTTCTTCTGGGCTTCCTCCTGGGCCTCTTCGTCGATGCGCCGGATGAGCTTGGCGGCATCCATCTTGGCCGTGTACTCCAGCTGGCCCATGATCTCGGACTTGGCCTGGTCCCGGGTCAACCCAGCCAATTCCTCTAGCTTCAAGGACTGCTGCTCCACGAGGGTCTTCGCTTCGATCTGCAGGGCCTCCAGCTTCTCGGTCTCCACCTTCCGCTTCTCGATCTTCAGATCCAGTTCCTTGGTCTTCTGATCCACCTGGGCGAGCTTCTTGTCGAGGCCGTCCTCCTTCTGCTGGACCCGCTGGCCCTGCTTGTCGAGGTTGGCCATGCGTTCGTTCACGAGCTTTTCCGCTTCCTGGCGCGCCTGGAGGGCCTGCTCCTTGGCCTTCAGTTCGGCTTCCTTGCGCAAGGCGTCAGCTTCCCGCTGGCCCTGTTCCCGCAAACGCTCGGATTCCTTCTCGGCCTCGAACAGGACCTGTTCGCGCTGGGTCTTCAGCTCTGCCTCGGCCTTGGCCGTGGCCTTGGAGACGTCAACAACTGCCTGTTGGGCCTTCTTCATCTGGAGGATGAATCCGATGACGGCCGCGACCGCCAACAGCAGCAAGATCCAATCGAATAAACCCATGGGCAGCTCCTTGTGGAAAGAGCCAACCGCATTCCCTGTGAAAGTGATCCCCGCTCAGTCGTGGTGGCTTGCCGTGTTCCCTAAGTTTATAGGGGGGCAGTCAGGTTCCCGGTTTAAGGCGCTCCGTCGCGCGGCGCGCACAATGCCCGGGGGAAGGCCGCCCTGGCAGTTTTACGGAACAAGCGCTCGGCCGACTCACGGGCCTCGCAGGGATCAGATAACGTTCCCGGTCAGGATGGATCCTCCCCTCCGAAAAGGGGGCCGGGAGCGAAAGGTTCATCTGGAACATCATCGAGCAGTTTGGTCAAAGTCTGTTCCAGGTCTTGGGTTTGCTGGCTGGCTGCCTGTTCCAAACGCACCACCTGGTGTGCGAGGTTCAGGGCCCCCATCAGGATCCAGGTCGATGTGTCCAGGGCCGACGGTGGGCATTTCCATCTTAGCTCATAGGCGCGTTCCATGTCGCGGAAGGTCTGCTCCAGATAAGCCTTCGCCCGGGCAAGGGAAGTCTCGTCCGCAGCCGAATGGACCCGGAGGGACCGGCCCAGCACATCCACCCAGACCTCACCGGGCTGGAGTGGAGCATCACGAATCACTTCTGTCACGCCAATTCCTCGAGGGTCTTGAGTATGCCTTCAATCTGGGTCTTCACCTGGTCCCGCTCCTTCACCAGGGCGTTGCGCTCGGACTGGAGGTCTTCCAAGCGGCGCCGGAGCCCGTGGAGCTCCTCATCGACGGTGCCCCGCTCGCCCTTCACGCGCTCCAGTTCCTCCCGGAGCTGATTGCGCTGCTGGACGAGGGCTTGCAGTTTGCTTTCCAGTTGTTTCAGTAGATCCATGGGGGCCTCTCGCTGGGGGGCGGGAGCCCCCCATGATTCTACCCACGCAATTCAGCTCCGAGGGACTTAGCGGCTCCAAGACCCGCAGCCATCCAGACATCCACCTCTTCGCTGGTCAGCGTCCGGGCAGGATGCTGGAATTTGACCCTCAGCAACCAGGCCTGGCGGCCATCAGGCAGGCTCTTGTGCCGGAACACGTCCACGCAGCGCAGGTCCTGGAAGGCCTCGCCGGCAGCGCCTTGAATGGCAGCCGTCATGGCCTCCGCCAGGGATCGGTAGCTCTGGTCCAGGTCCACCAGGAGGGAGAAATCCCGCTCCACGGTGGGGAAGCGGCTGAAGGCGGAATAGGCCGGAATCACGCGCTCGACAGTGGCCGGGATGGCCTCCAGGGGGACCTCGAACTGCCAGCCGATGTGGTTCCTGGTCCCACCCACAACCCCAGTCATCTCCCAGCGCTGGAAAGCACGGAGGAAGTCGTCCGAGATTCCGAGGGTCTTGAGCACGCCGATGAGATGGCTTTTCCCTTCCGGAGCAGCGATATTGCGGACGGGCGTCAGTGGGTCTTCGCCTCCAGTCTCGCCAGCCCAGACCACGCCCAAGGTCCAGATCTCCCGGATGGGCTCCTCCGCGTTCTTCGGGTTGGGAACGAACACCGGGGCGATCTCGAAGAGCCTGACATCGTGAGCGCCCCGGTCCAGGTTCAGCGCTGCCGCGTCCCGGAGGTCCCGGAGCAAGGTGCCACGCATCAAGGAGTATTCCTCGCCCAACGGATTCCGCAGCGTACGAAGCGCTGGGTCGGATCCATCCGGATCGAATTCCTGCTTCTCCTGCTGGTCCACGAACCCATAGGTCATCGTCTGGCAGAAGCCCAGATGGGCAAGCCTCGAAGCAAGATGGCGCCGCTGCAGGTAGCCCGTGGAGAGTGGTTCGGGCGAACCTTCCAGTGGGGGAAGAGCGGACGGGATGCGATCGTAGCCCCGCAGCCGCAGGACCTCTTCGGCCAGGTCATCGGGGATGCCTAGATCGTGGCGCCAGGTGGGAGGCACAACATGCTGGCCATCGACAGCGCAGCCGAGGCGTTCCAGCTGGGCAGAAGCCTCGGTCACGGAAATCGATTCGCCCGCTACGCGATTGATGACGGATGAATCGAAAACAACGGGCTTGCGGGAAGAGGGCACCGTGCCTGCGGTCCAAGCACCCACCAGCCTGCCGCCGGCCCAGGCTTCGAGGCGCTGCACCAGGAGATCGCGAGCCACCTTGGCCATCGCTGGATCAGCTCCGCGACCGAAACGGTACGAGGCATCGGTGTGCAGGTTGTGGCGATGGGCCGTGGCTCTCACCGTGCGCGCATCGAAGAAGGCGCTCTCCAGCAGCACGCGCTTGGTGGCCGTCGTGACCTTGGTGCTGTCGCCGCCCATGACGCCCGCCATGGCGATGGCGCCGGCTTCGTCGGCGATGACGAGATCCTGAGTGGTAAGCGTGCGCTCCACGCCATCGAGGGTCACGACCTTCTCGCCGGCGCGGGCCCAGCGCACGATCAGCGCACCCTTGATCGTGTCCGCGTCGAAGGCGTGAGTGGGATGGCCTACGCGGTGGAGGATCTCGTTGGAGGCATCCACCGGCGGAAGATTCTTCGCGTTGGAGCCCATGTGCCCCAGAAACGCCTGGACGTCGGTGGGCGTGCCCTGCGCCTTGCCCAGATCCAGGATGGCTGTGGCATACAAAGGACACGCTTCGCTTTCGAGACGAATGGGCAGGAGCGGCGCTCCCTCCGCCAGTGTGTTCACCGGGAGTTCAGCGAGTTTCGTCTCCAGCTTGGCGGCCAGATCCCGCGCCAGTCCTCGATGGGAGAGCACATCGCCACGGTTTGCGGTGACATCCACTTCCAGCACCGTGGTGCCGTTGCTGGAATCCACTGCGTCTACGGGGAAGCCCAGGGAAGCGAGAAGCTCGCAGAGATCCTTCGTGTTGATGTCGCGGAGCGCGGGAAGCTCCTGCTGCAGGGCTTTGATTTCGATCAGCATCAGTCCAGCCCTCCCATGGTCTTGAGGAATCTCTGGTCATTCTCGAAGAAGAAGCGCAGGTCGGGCGTCTGGCTCACCATCATGGCGATGCGCTCCACGCCCATGCCGAAGGCGAACCCGCTCCACTCGCCAGGATCGATGCCCGCGTACTCAAGCACATTGGGGTGCACGAGACCCGCACCCAGGAGTTCCACCCAACCGGACTGCTTGCACACGCGGCAACCGGAGCCGCCGCACAGGGGACAGCGCACGTCCACCTCGCATCCCGGTTCGACGAAGGGGAAGTAGCTGGGACGGAAACGAATGTCCGCACCGGGACCGAAGAGAGCCTTCATGGCATAGGCCAACGTACCCTTCAGATGATGCATGCCCACGCCGTGACCCACCAGCATGCCCTCCACCTGGTGGAACATGGGGCTGTGCGTAGGATCGATCTCATCCTTGCGGTACACGCGACCTGGTGCGAGGAAGCGGATGCCGCCCTTCTCCTTGATGTGGGGCGCGAGACGCAGGAGTGTGCGCACCTGCACGGGACTCGTGTGCGTGCGCAGGAGCAGTCCTGGATGCTTCTCGAAGTAGAAGGTGTCCGCACTTCCGCGCGCGGGATGATCCACGGGAATGTTGAGCCCGTCGAAGTTGTGGGCTTCGGTTTCCGCCTCGGGTCCTTCTTCCACGTGATAACCGAGAGGACGGAAGACATCCACCAGGCGATCGATGAGGCGATTCAGCGGATGCAGCGAGCCCTGCGCGGGCATGGGTGCCGGGAGATCCGGATCCCAAGTATTGCCAAGAGCCGCGGCACGCTTTTTCGCGTTCTCCAATTCCACTTGGCGCGCTTTGATGGTTTCTTCCCACTGGTTCTTCAGCGCGTTGATGGCCGCACCCAATTCGCGCTTCTGTTCTTTCGGCGCTGCCTTCAGTAGTTCCATCAAACGCGCGGCGTGACTGCCCTCGCGGCCGATGTAGGCGCCCTTGAGGCGCAGCAGCCCATCCAGGTCCTTACAGGCGGCGAGCGCCATCGGGAAGTCCTGTTGAGCTTCGAGGATTTCAACGGGCAGGAGGCTCGGCTCCATGGGGTTCCTCGTAAAAAGAGAAAGGCCGCGTCCGCGGCCTTTCGGGTTCATTGCGATGGGATTGTTGTGAGCTCTTCGCGTTAACCCTTGGCCACCGTGACGAGCTTGCTAAACGCTTCCGGATTGTTGACGGCGAGATCGGCGAGGATCTTCCGGTCCAGATCCACGTTCGCCTTCTTGAGGCCGCCCATGAACTTGGAGTAGCTGGTGCCGTTCATCTCGCAGGCGGCGCCGATGCGCACGATCCAGAGGCGGCGGAAATCGCGCTTCCGGGCCTTGCGATCGCGGTAACCGTAGCCAAGAGCCTTTTCGACGGCTTCCTTAGCGGAACGGTAAAGACGGGACTTGGCGCCGTAGAAACCCTTGGCGAACTTCAGCATTCGCTTGCGGCGTTGGACTCGCTTGAAACCACGCTTTACACGTGTCATGTGTTTTCCTTTCCTCGGGGCCGCTCGTTCTGAGCGTTAGGGAGCCCCATCGGGGGTGGCATCGGCCACCGGGTTAGAAGTGAAAAGCCCGAAGAGGCTTTGCCTCTGAGGGCGCGGGGGTCCGGGGGTGTAGGGCGCAGCCCGGTCCCCCGGATAGCGTCAGGCGTACGGCAGCATTGCGCGAACGCGGCCGAGATCGGTCTTGTCGACCATCCTACCCATGTCCAACTGCCGCTTGCGCTTGGAAGGCTTGCTGGTGAGGATGTGGCGCTGGTGGGAGCAGCCGCGCTTGAAAAGGCCGCTGCCGGTCTTCTTGAAGCGCTTCTGGGCGCCCTTGTGGGTCTTGAGCTTAGGCATCGTGAACCTCTTTAAGCTTGTTTGGTTTCCATGACGGTTTCAGGAGTCTTCGCTTCGGGCTTGGGTGCCTTGGGCTTCTTCACGGCTTCCACCGGGCGAGGGATGATGATCGCGTGCATGTCGCGTCCATCGATGCCCGCTGGCTTTTCGATCAGGCACTTCTCGCCAACCCGGTTGAGAACGTCTTCGATGATGCGGAAGCCGATGTCGCGATGGACCACTTCACGGCCTCTGAACATCACCACTACTTTGACTTTGTCCCCCTCTTCGAGGAATCGGAGGATGTGTTTGACCTTGAACTCGAAATCGTGATCATCGGTGCGAGGCCTGAACTTCACTTCCTTGACCACGATGTTCTTCTGTTTCGCGCGCGCGGCGTGATCGCGCTTGGCTTCCATGAACTTGTATTTCCCGTAGTCCATGATTCGGCATACGGGGGGATTGGCTGTAGGGGAGACTTCCACTAGATCGAATCCCTTAGCCTCGGCAATCCTGATTGCCGCACCGGGAGTCATGACCCCCAGTTGGGCACCATCTTCGTCAATGACGCGGACCTCCGGAGAACGGATGCCATCGTTGATGCGTGTTTCAGTCGCTCGGATACAGTCCTCCCCAACAACACAAGGAAAAGAATTCTATCAGTAAAATCCCCAATTTCAAAGCAAAGATCATCGGGCGCGGACGCGGATTTCTTCCTTGATTTTGGCGAAGAAGTCATCAAGGCCTTGAGCCCCCAGGTCGCCCTGGTATCTATGCCGGACGGAAACCTGCCCGCTGGCAGCCTCCCGATCGCCCAAAACGAGCATGTAGGGAATCTTCAGCAGCTGGGCATCCCGGATCTTCGCGTTCACCTTCTCATTCCGGAGATCCAGCTCCACACGGATCCCCAGCTCCATGGCCTTGCTCTGGATCTGCTTGGCATAATCGTGGACTCGGTCCGTGATGGGGAGGATGGCCGCCTGCACAGGCGCCAACCAAACGGGGAAGGCCCCAGCGCAGTGCTCAATGAGGATGCCCATGAAACGCTCGAGGCTGCCGAGGATGGCGCGATGGAGCATGACAGGCGTGCCTTCGCTGCCGTCCGGCTTCACATAGGTGAGACCGAACCGGCTGGGCATGGAATAGTCCACCTGCAGCGTTCCCAGCTGCCAGGGCCGCTTGAGGGCATCCAGCACCGAGAAGTCGATCTTAGGTCCGTAGAAAGCGCCGTCTCCAGGGTTGATTGTATAGGCGAGTCCCGCCTCCTTCAGTGCATCGGCCAAGGAACCCTCGGCAAGATCCCACATTTCGTCCGTACCCAGGCGCTTCTCGGGGCGCGTGGAGAGCTGAATGCGAATCTCTTCGAAGCCGAAGGTGTGATAGACATCCATGATGAAAGCGAAGAAGGAAGCCATTTCCACCTTCATCTGTTCGGGTGCGCAGTAGATGTGCGCATCATCCTGGCAGAAGGTGCGGACCCGCGTCAGACCTTGCGTGACGCCGCTTCGCTCGTAGCGATGGAGTCTCCCGAAATCGGCGTAACGGATCGGAAGATCGCGGTAACTGTGCTTTCCCGTGCCGTAGATCAGGCAGTGGGTTGGGCAGTTCATGGGCTTCAGCGCGTATTCCTTCTCCTCGACCTCAGTGAAATACATGTTCTCCTGGTACTTGTCGTAGTGCCCGGAGGTCTTCCACATGCTCACATCCAGGGCTTGCGGCGTGATCACTTCGCTGTAGCCTTCGCGCAGATAGTTCTGGCGCATGTAGTTCACGAGTTCGTTGTAGATGACCGTGCCCTTCGGGTGGAAGAACGGCGATGCAGGCGCTTCAGGATGGAAGGAAAAGAGCCCCAGTTCCCTGCCGAGCTTGCGATGATCGCGGGCCTTGGCTTCTTCGAGACGACGTAAATGCTCGTCGAGTTCTTTCTGGGTATGGAACGCTGTTCCGTAAACGCGACACAACTGTGCCTTCTTCTCGTCACCACGCCAATAGGCAGCCGCCGTGTGGAGCAGCTTGAAGGCCTTGAGTTTCCCGGTGCTCGGCACATGTGGACCGCGACAGAGATCGTAGAAATCTCCCTGCCGATAGCCTGAGATCGTCACGCCAGCGGGCAGCTCCGATACGAGCTCTACCTTGAAAGGCTCTCCCATGGCTCCAAAACGCTGGATGGCATCCTCTCGCTCCAGCTCTTCACGAACGACTGGGACATTCTCTTCGCTGATCCTGCGCATTTCCGCTTCGATGGCTTCGAGGTCTTCAGGCGTGAAGAACTTCTCCACCAGGAAGTCGTAGTAGAAACCGTCCTCGATGACAGGTCCAATGCCCACTTTCACCTTTGGAAACAACCGCTGGACTGCCTGTGCCAGCAAGTGTGCCGTTGAATGGCGCACCACGTCCAAGGACTCTGGATCCTTGGAGGTAATCACCGCGACCTTGCTGCCATCCTTGAGAGGAGAGTTGAGATCTTGTACCGCACCATCTACTCGGATTGCAAAGGCCGCGTCGAGCAACCGTGGGCTGATACCGCGTGCCAGATCAGTGCCGGTGGCACCGTCCGGCATCTCACGGACAGAGTCATCGGGGAGTCGGACACTGATGGGCATGACGTTCCTCTCGTAAGAAATAGCCAGTTTACCGCTTCCGTGGCGTAATGGCTTTCGTGAAAACACGAACGCCCCCGCGTTGAGCGGGGGCGTGTGATTTAACGTCGCAGCGACCTACTTTTCCACCTCTGTCCGAGG
>DCFP01000161.1 GCA_002319925.1 Holophagaceae bacterium UBA1801
AGGCCGAGGCCGTCGGTCAGCATGCCGGTGATGGTGCCCGTGCGGTAGCCCAGCTGCATGGCCTCGCCATAGGAACGCTTGGCGGCGGCAGCGACGCGCAGGTTGCCCTGGGTGGCCAGGCGCATGCCCACGAAGCCCACGAGCCAACTGAAGATGGAGCCCATTAGGAAGGCGGCGGAGCGACCGTAGCGGAAGGCATTCACGTTGCCCGTGTAGGTCACGGCCAGGAGGATCGTAATGATGACGATGAGGGGACCGATCTTGGTGAACTGGGCCTTGAGATAGGCGTTGGCGCCCTCTCTCACGGCGGCGGCGATCTCCTGCATCTTCTTGGTGCCCTGCTCGGCGGCCCTGACCTGCTTCACCAGCATCAAGGCGTACACGAGACCGGCCACGGCGATGGCGAGCACCACGATGAGCGCCGTGCGCTCCAAGGCGTTGAAGCCGAAGCCGTCCTGGAAGGGCGAGAAGAAGGTGAAGGGCTCACTGCTTCCTTCCGCGCCGGAACCATGGCTCATCACCGGCTTGAAGGCGAAAGCCGCCCCGAAGAAGGCCAGCATGAACAGCAGGTATATCCTGCGTTTCAGTGGCGAGTTAAGGAGTCGGTCGGTCCACCTGCGTAGCATGAATGCTCCTCAAAAAAGTGGAAAAATAGCCGGTCAGGTTGTACCCAACATCATCCGGCATAAGGAGGGACGAGCGAAAGACCAATTTCCCAGTGATACCAGCCTAGCAAATCGTCTCGGAAAGTCAAAAAAAATTTGCCTCGTGTAAAAGACAAGTTACCGAAGGCCTGGGCTGCTTGGGGCTGGAGCCAGTGTACAGCAAGCCCGGACAAGATTCGCAAATGAGTCCATTTCAAATTCGAAGTTCCCAAGACCCGCATGGAATCTCGGTTCTGGCAACTGAACTTGTCATTTCGCGATTGGGAATTCGGGATGACTTTTTACAAAATGAAGGAAATGTATTTTTATTTTTGTTCGTTTGGTAAATGTCTACGAGGCTTGACATAGCGACAGGGAACCTTGCCCGACTAAACTGGGTACGGCCCGTTGCCCTGGAAGGAATCCCATGTCGCGACCTTGTCCCTGCACCTCCAAGAAGACCTTCGACAAATGCTGCGAGCCTTACCTCAGCGGGAAGAAACAGCCGGAAACCCCGGAAAAGCTCATGCGCAGCCGTTTTTCGGCCTACGCGACCCGGAAAGTCGACTACCTCATCCATACCACTGCCGAAGAAGAGCGCGGCAAGATCGACCGGGAGGAACTCGAAAGCTACTGCCGCACCATCTCCTGCATCTCGCTGAAAGTGGTGAAGGCCGAAGGCGGTGGACCCGAGGATGAGACGGGCACGGTGCTCTTCTATGCCAGTCTCCAGCTCAACGGCAAGCGTATGCTCCACAAGGAGCTGAGTCGCTTCAAGCGCGAAGAAGGGCGCTGGGTCTACGTCGACGGGGACACCAACTAGTTCGCGGTTCGGCTTTGGCGCGGGCATTCCCATCCCCTCAACGGGGCTTCGCATCTGCTCTTTCCCGGACCTCCTGCACCATCGCCTCCCAGTGCTTGGCCAGGAAGGGTGGGTGCTTCATGCTGTCGAGCACGTAGGAGCGGTCCGCCCGATCCAGATCCAGGACCGCCGTGATCATCTCCTCCTGGTAGAAGCCCGCTTCCGCCAAGGGTAATCCGTTCGGCTCGCGGATGAAGGAACCACCGCTGGAGGTCTGCTTCCCATCGGGGGATTGGCCGATGGTGTTGGCCACGCAATGAAAGATCTTCGAGTTCGGTCCGATGGGTTGCTGCGCGCGGCCCGAGGTGCGCTTCCAGCTGACCGCTTCGATCTCGTCGGAGCTGCAGGAAGGATGGAAAAGGATCTGTGCGCCCGCCATGGCCGGGATCCGGTAGAGCTCGGGATGACGGCCGTCCCGGCAGATCACGAGGGTACAGAGAATCCCGTCGATCTCGAAGAGGGCGAGCTTGTCGCCGCCCCGGCAGTATTTCGCTTCGTCCGTGCCGGCCATGTTCACCTTTGCGTACTCGTGCACGACCTCACCCCTCGGATTGATGACATGGGCCAGGTTGAGAAATCGGTCATCCGTTTTCCGCAGGGTTCCTACGATGGCCCAGATGTTGGCGTCGGCGGCGGCTTTGCAGGTAACGGCCAAGGCTTCGTCAATCCGGGGCTGGGCGAGTTCAACGGCATAAGGGAAGTAGTAGCCGGTCAGATTCGTCTCGGGGAAGAGCACGACGCGGCTGCCCTCCGATGCTGCCCTGCGGATGTAGTGCAGGGTCCGCTCCACGTTGAACTCGATGGTCTTCGCCCAGTGCATCTGGACGCTGGAAACCTGAATCGCCTTGCCCATTCCCGCCCCCCAATTGCTTGATACCACATTGTTATGACAAAAATACCACAATGATACCAATCACGGGAGATGGATTTTGGACGATTTCCTTTCAATGGCGAGACTTGCTAGAAATTCGACTCGCACATGGGCCGGAACACGAGGTCGTGGATCACCGCGTCCTCCGGCGCAAAGAACACATCCGCGATGAGTCTCCCCGCGGTTTCGGGCCGCAGGTAGTCGGGCCGCGGGTAGGGCCGGACGTCCGTGTCCACGCCGCCGGGATACACAGCGGTGACCTTGACGCCGAAGGGGCGCATCTCCTTGATGAGTACCTTGGTCAGGCCCTGGAACCCGGTCTTCATCGCGGTGTAGATGCCCAGGTTCTCGTTGGCGAACAGGACGCAGGTGGTGAGCACGTTCACGATGTGGCCGCTGCCGCGGGCCTGCATGTCCCGTCCGGCTTCGCGGCAGAGGAGGAACGGCGCGCGGAGCAGGACGGCGTACTGGTCTTCGAACTCCTCCAGGCTCGCTTCCACCAGCGGGGACTTGCGATAGAACCCTGCGTTGTTCACCAGGATGTCCGGGGCCGATCCGAGGTGAGTTTTGGCTTCTTCGTAGAGGCTCAGCACCTCCTCGGTCCGCGAGAGATCACGAACCGATATGCCACATCCCGTTTCGCGCTGGAGAGTTTCGAGCCGCGCCTGATCACGGCCCGTGGCGAACACTCGGACCCCGCGCCGGAGCAGTTCCTGGGCCACGACGAGCCCGATGCCACGGCTGGCTCCTGTCACCAATGCGGTTCTCGTTTCGCTCATCGAGCACTCCGTGTTTCTGCCAGGGCGTGGTTGATCCGGCCGATCAGCATCGGTCCTTCGAAGATGAGCGAGGAATAGATCTGCACGAGGGCTGCGCCATCGTTCAGGGCGAGGGTGGCGTCCTCGGCGGAGCTGATGCCGCCACAAGCCATGAACGCGATCTCCTTGGGCAGCCGCTTCAGAATCCGGCGCTGCACTTCCCTGGATTTCAGTTTTAAACCTCGGCCGGACAATCCACCGTCGCCCCAACTTTCCACCTTGGCGCGGTTGAGCTCCGAGACGATGCCCCGGTCCAGCGTCGTGTTGGTGGCCACGATGCCAGAGATCCCGCAGGAAACGACCACGTCCACGATCGCATCCAGTTCGTCGAAGGGGAGGTCCGGCGCCAGCTTGACGAAGAGAGGCTGGTGCTCCAATCCCATCTCCTTCCGGACGCCGAGCATGCCGTTCAGCAGTGGTCTCAGCGCTTCCGGGGCCTGTAGGCGCCGCAGCCCGGGGGTGTTCGGCGACGAGATGTTCAGGGTCATGAAATCCACCAGCGGCGCGATGAGGCGGTAGGCGGCGCGGTAGTCGTCCAGGGCTTTCTCCTCGGGCGTGACTTTGTTCTTCCCGATGTTTCCACCTATTGTCAGACCTGAAGGGCGCTGCCGCAGGCGGTGCGCCACGGCTAGTGCGCCTTCCGAATTGAAGCCCATCCGGTTGAGGATCAGGTGCTCCTCGGGGAGCCTGAAGAGACGCGGTTTCGGATTTCCCGGCTGCGGCTCGGGCGTCACCGCCCCGATCTCCACGAAACCGAAACCCATGGCCTTCCACACCTCCCGGCGTTCCGCGCCTTTGTCGAGACCTGCCGCTAATCCGATGGGCGAGGGGAAGGTCAGGCCGCAGACCTTTTTTACGAGGTGTTTCGGCGGCCGGCCACAAAGCGCCGCCATGAGTGACATCATGCCCGGGATGGGCTGGACCATTTTCCCCGCGGCAAAGGCCAAGGTGTGGGCAGTTTCGGGCTGGAACTTGAAGAGCAGGGGACGGGCGAGGCGATACGGATCGAAAGGCATGGCGGCGTTCCCCGGGGAAACTGGTCTCAATGAATCCACTCCATTGTGACCGGCGGCGCCCATCCCGGGAAAGGGGGCCGGATGGCCAGCACTGCCGTTAGGAGCCGCGTCAAATATCAACTACGCGGTTCAGTTGAATTTGCTGCGGCTCCCTATGCCGGTGGGTTGACGAACTGTCCGCACTATTTTGGCGCGACGGCTTATCCTTGAGCCCAGCCAGGAATCCATCACCGAGGCCGTCGTGCGCTACCTGATCTCCAACCTTCCCATCGACCTGGATCACGGGTCCAAAGCGCCCTCCGAATTGTTGGCGATGCTTTTGGGCGGGACTCCGGGCGGCTACAGGAATGCCGTGCTGGAGCGTAAAAGCCTGGACGCGAGGCACAAAAGCTCCATCCGCTTTCTCATGACCTTCAGCGCGGAAACGGATTTGGAGCTGAATGCCGTCCCCCTTCCTTCGGGCGCGAAAGTGGAGCCCGCTCCCGAGCCGATCTCCTGGTCAGTGGCGAAGGTGGAACGGAAACCCAGGGTCGTGATCGTGGGCACGGGCCCAGCCGGAACCTTCTGTGCCCTCCGATTGCTGGATTACGGCATCACGCCCATCGTGCTGGAGCGCGGGCCTTCCATGGAGGAGCGGGTGCAGCGCGTGAATCGCCTTTGGCACGAGGGGGTCCTGGATCCCCGCGCCAATGCACAGTTTGGCGAAGGCGGAGCCGGGACCTTCAGTGATGGCAAACTGACCACGCGCATCGGGCATCCCGCGATCCGGTACGTGCTGGAACAGTTCGTGCGTTTCGGCGCCGATCCCCAAGTGCTCGTGCTGGCCAAGCCCCATGTGGGCACGGACGTGATCCGAAAGTGCGTGGTGCTCATGCGCAAGGATGCGGAGGCCCGGGGCGCCGAGTACCGATTCATGACCCGTCTGTCGGAACTGCGCGTGAAGGACGTCGCCGTGTGCGCGGCTGTGCTCGAGGGTGGGGAGGAGATCCCCTGTGACGCAGTGGTACTGGCTCCGGGCCACTCCGCCCGGGACACCTTCGAGATGCTCCACGGCCTGGGCGTGGCCATGCGGCCCAAGGCCTTCGCCATGGGCGTCCGCATCGAACACCCCCAGGCCTTCATCGACAAGGCCCAGTACGGCAGCCACATCAAGCACCCGAGCCTTCCGGCCGCCGACTACAAGCTGGTGTGCAATCTGGGAGCCAATCGCGCAGCCTACAGTTTCTGCATGTGCCCCGGTGGACAGGTGATCCAGTGCGCCTCGGAGGAAGGCGGTGTGGTGGTGAACGGCATGAGCAACGCCAGGCGCGATTCGGGATTCGCCAACTCAGGACTCGTGGCCAAAGTGAACGTCACTGATTTTGAATCCGATCATCTGCTGGCGGGCTTGTATTTCCAGCGGAAATGGGAGCAAGCGGCGTTCCTCTCGGCGGGGAATACCTATGGTGCGCCTGCTCAATCGGCCCAGGATTTCCTGCGGGGCAAGGTTTCGGGGAGGCTCCCCCGCACGAGCTTCCAGCCCAGGGTGGTTCCGGCGGATCTGCGCCGCTGCCTTCCTTCCTTCGTCGCGGAGCAGCTGCTCGAGAGCATGCCGGTGTTCGAGCGTCGGATCCGTGGATTTACCAGCAGCGAAGCGCTGATGCTGGGAATCGAAAGCCGGACCAGCAGCCCCGTGCAGATCCTGCGCGGCGAGGATGGCCAGAGCGTCACCCACGCAGGCTTGTACCCGTGCGGCGAAGGGGCTGGCTTTGCCGGTGGAATCACCAGCGCTGCCGTGGATGGCATCCGGGTGGCGGAATGGATAGCTCGTGGAGCTGGCGCACCCGTTTTTGGGCCTTTCGAACGCAAAATCAAGGCTGAGGACTGCGCAAACGGTTATTAGCCCTTTGACTTGTATCGAGAATGATCCATATTCGATTGCGATCATTCCCTCCGATTCCGCTATCCAGGTGACTTCATGGCCACCGATTCCATTCCACCCGATGCGGCACCGCTGGTGCTCATCGCCGATGATGCACCTGATCAGCTCCAGGCGCTCACCAGCATCCTTTCCGGACTCGAGTGGCGGCTGAGCACCGCGGGCTCCGGCGAAGAGACTCTGATTGCGATCATGCGGGACGCGCCGGACTTGGTTCTCCTGGACGTCATCATGCCGGGCATGGATGGCTTCGAGGTGCTGCGTAACCTGCGTGAGCGGCCGGAAACAAAAGAGCTGCCCGTGATCATCCTCACCGCCAAGGGCGAGGCGGAGGATGTCGTCGCTGGCTTGGATGCGGGCGCCTCGGACTACATCGCCAAGCCTTGCAGCGCCGCGGAGCTCCAGGCCAGGGTCAGGACGCACTTGAACTTCAAGCGCATGCGGGATCATCACACCGCCCTCATCACTGAGCTGCAGGACGCGCTGGCCGCGGTGAAGCACCTTTCGGGCATGATCCCCATCTGCTCCCACTGCAAGAAGATCCGCAACGATCTCGGGTACTGGCAGCAGGTGGAGGAATACATCGGTGGACGCACCGAGGCGATGTTCACCCATGGCTTATGCCCCGATTGCGTGCCCATCTTCTTCCCCGAAATGGTCCAGGAGCAGGGGATCATCACGCAAGAGCCGCCCCCGCCCGCAGAGGACATGGAATCGGTGCTCCCCCGGATTCTGGTGGTGGACGATTCACCGTTGAATCTTCGGATGCTGATCCAGTTCCTGCGCCTCGACTACAAGATCCTGGTGGCGACCAGCGGACCGGTGGCGCTGGAGCTGGCGCGCAAGGAGAAGCCCGACCTGATCCTGTTGGATGTGATCATGCCCGAGATGGACGGCCGTGATGTGTGCCGTGCCCTCAAGCTGGATCCGAGGACCAACCACATCCCCATCATCTTCGTCACGGCCCGGGGCGATGAAATCGATGAAATGGAAGGATTCGAGCTGGGCGCCGTGGACTACATCACCAAGCCCTTCAGCCTTCCCCTCGTCCATGCACGGGTCAAGACGCACCTGGAACTGAAGCACTACCGGGATGTTCTGGCGCTTCAGGTCATGCAGGATCAGCTCACGGGTCTCCAGAACCGGAAGGGCTTCATGGAATTCCTGTCGCTCATGTGGAAGCAATCCGTACGCGAGCGTTTGACCATCGCCCTCGCGCTGTTCGACATCGATCACATGAAGGCTTTCAATCAGCGGTACGGGCGCAAGGCGGGGGACGAGTGTATCAAGCGAGTCGCCGCCGCCATGCGGGGGATGAAGCGGCGCAACACGGATCTTCTGGCCCGTTACGGCGGGCAGGAATTCGCTTGCATCATGCCCGGCACGGATCTCGAGGGAGCGGTTTTCCTCGCGGATTTGATCAGGAAGAACATCGAATCCCTGGACATCCCCCATGCTGCTTCCGAAGTGGCACCGCACGTCACGATCAGCGGTGGCGTCGTCGCCTGCAGGCCCATGCTCGGCAATGATCCCTCCTTCATCATCGAGGGTGCGAGCCAGGCCCTTCACCGGGCCCGCAGGGATGGAAGGAACCGCGTTAGCAGCTGAGGAGCGCACCGATGGGCGTCCGCCGAGTAGCAAGGTTGGTCCGGATCCTCGCTCTCCTTGCCCTGGTTTTCTGCCGATCCATTCCTCTCCCGGCACAGGTGCAGAATCGCATCGTGGCCGGCATCGACCGGAACTACCCACCCTACGAGTATGTGGATCCGGATGGACAGCCCAGGGGCTTCAACGTGGATCTGATCCGGGAGGTGGCCAAGGAGCAAGGCTGGGCGCTGGAGATCCGCGCCGGGGACTGGACGGACATCCGCCGGGCCTTCGAGCGGGGCGATGTGGACGTGCTGACGGGCATGTCCTTCAGCGACGAACGCGCGAAGACCATTTCCTTTTCGGTGCCCCATTCATCGCTGACCTGCTCGATCTTCGTTCGCGACGGGAACGGCTCCATCGAATCCGAGCGCGATCTTACCGGCAAATCGATCCTGGCCCAGAACGAGGATTTTGCTTACGAGCAGCTGGTGGCCAAGGGACTTCAGGTGAAGGGGTTCCCTTCCCCAGAAGAAGCTTTGAAGGCGCTTTCGGCAGGGCAGGGCGACTGCGCTGTGCTCGCCAAGAGCTGCGCTCTCTATTTCATGCGGAAGGATGGGGTCAAGAACCTGAAGGTCGTACCTGGAGAACTGTTCGGTGAGAAGTACTGCTTTGCTTTTCTGAAGCATCGCGATTTCCTGCGCGCGCAGTTGAACGAGGGCTTGTACTACCTTCGCGAAAACGGGAAGATCGACGAAATTTATGCCCGCCACCTGGGCGTGCTGGAAGCCAGGGAAA
Organism: Holophagaceae bacterium UBA1801; assembly: GCA_002319925.1. Classification (GTDB taxonomy): domain Bacteria; phylum Acidobacteriota; class Holophagae; order Holophagales; family Holophagaceae; genus UBA1801. The sequence goes on from DCFP01000161.1 coordinate 8,515, forward strand.
TGCCTCTTGACCTGGTGCTGAGACGGTCGGCGGTGGTGGTCATTCCCGTCATCCTCGTGATCGCATTGATCGTCGTCGGCGCCTGGTTCCAGTCCCTCAAGCGGCTCGTGAAGCGGCGCACGGAGCACCTCCAGCGGTTGAACAACATCATCGAGACCATCAACCAGTCCATGGAATTCGATCAACTACTGGCCGCCATCCTGCGGGAATCCAACTTCATCCAAGGTGTGGAAAGCACGAGCATCCTCGTGCTCGATCCGGAGCGGAACGTGTTTCGTTATGCCTCTTCCATCGGCTGGGACGGCCGGACGCAGGGATGGGAAACCATCGAACTGACGCTGGAGGAAGCGGAGGAACGCTACACCCGGAACACGGAAGTCCTCTTCGAAGACATCTTCCAGATCCATTCCGCCTCCGGCCGCCCGGCGGAGGACAAAATTTCGCCCAGCGGGGTTTCGCAATCGATGCTGGCAGTGAGGATCCGCGTGGATCAGCAGATCTTCGGTTATCTCCTCTTCAACAATCTGCATGATCCCGAGGCCATCCAGGTGCATGACCTGGAGATGCTGAAGAGTCTCAAGGAACACTTGGTCCTCGCCTTCCAGAAGGCCCGCAACGTGGAGCTGTTGGAGGAGGCGAAGACCCGGGCGGAGAAGGCCGCCAAGTTCAAGAGCGAATTCCTGGCCAGCATGAGCCACGAGATCCGCACGCCCATGAACGCGATCCTGGGTTTCGCCCGGCTGGGACTGAAGCTGGACGTGCCCCCCAAGGCCAACGATTACTTCCGCAAGATCGCCACCGCGGGGCAAAGCCTGCTGGGGCTCATCAACGACATCCTGGATCTGTCGAAGATCGAAGCGGGAAAGCTGGAACTGGAATCGATCCCTTTCCACCTCTCTGAAGTGCTCGAACAGGTCATGGACCTCCTCTCCGTGCGTGCCGCCGAGAAGGACCTGGAACTGGTCATGGGCGCGGCCCCGGACGTGCCCGACGGACTCCTGGGCGATCCGCTCCGGCTGGGCCAGGTGTTGGTCAACCTGGTGGGGAACGCGCTCAAGTTCACGGAATCCGGATTCATCCGCATCCGGGTCGAGAAGATTGCCTGTGAGGGGGAGCGGGTCCGGCTGCGATTCCTCATCCAGGATTCAGGCGTCGGGATGACCATGGAGCAGCAGGCCAGGCTGTTCGATGCCTTTTCCCAGGGGGACATGTCCACTACGCGCGCCTATGGCGGCACAGGGCTGGGGCTCGCCATCTCGCGGCAGCTGGTCGAGAAGATGATGGGCGACATCTCCGTGACGAGCGAACCTGGCGCGGGCAGCACCTTTGCGTTCACCTCGGAATTCGGCTTGAACAAGGAAGCGAAGCCGTTTCATGAAACGAGGCCGGACCTGAAGGACTTGAATGTCCTGGTGGTGGACGATAACGAACTAGCCCGGGATACCCTGCAGGAACTGCTTCAGATGTTCGGTTTCAACGTGGTGGCCGTGGAGTCGGGCGAGGCCGCCTTGAACGAGCTGAAGCGTCCGGAATCCGCGTTCGATCTCGTGATCATGGACTGGAAAATGCCCGGCATGGACGGCATCGAGACCTCACGCCGCATCAAGGAGGATCCCCGGTTCGCGGCCATTCCCGAGATCATCATGGTGACCGCCTTCGGCCGCGAGGAAGTGGCGAAGGCGGCGGACAAGGCCGGAATCCGGAGCTTCCTCATGAAGCCCGTGAGTCCATCGCTGCTGCTGGATACGACCCTGGAAGCCCTCGGCCGCGAGCGGTTCACGAACCTCGCGAAGTCGTCCCCGGCTTGGCAGAACGCGGAGGAAGCCCACATTCGCGGCGCTCGCGTGCTGGTGGTGGACGACAACACCATCAACCGGCAGGTGGCGGAGGAAATCCTGCTCAGTGCGGGAGCGGCCGTTGATATGGCCACCACGGGGCCGGAAGCCATCCGCATGGTGGGCGAGAATACCTACGACGCCGTACTCATGGATATCCAGATGCCGGGTATGGATGGCTACGAAGCCACGGCGGAAGTCCGGAAGAACCCGTCGTGCAAGGATCTGCCCATCATCGCCATGACGGCCCATGCCCTGCCTGGGTACCGCGAAGCCTGCCTGAACGCGGGCATGAACGACTATGTGGCCAAACCAGTGGATCCGCAAAAGCTCTTCTCGATCCTTGCCTCTTGGTTGAAAGCCAGGCCGCAGGAAGGACCATTCCCGAGGCGCAGGGGGCCCAACGAACAGTCCGTCAACGATCTCCCTGGCATCGATGTGCCCATGGCCATGAAACGGCTGGGTGGCAACTGGAACCTGCTCCTGCAGCTTCTGTCCACCTTCATCCAGGAATCGGCCTCCAGCGTGGCAGATCTCGAGGCGGCCCTCGCGCGGAAGGAGTGGGAGACCGCGGAGAGGATCGCCCACAGCCTGAAAGGGATCACCGGAAATCTGTCGGCGGTTCGCCTGCAACGGGCCGTGGTGGCCCTGGAACTGAAGATCAAACAACGAGACGAAACAAACATTCCGTTGGTCAATGCGGAATTCGATCAGGCCTTTGCGCAAGTCATCGAGACGGCGCGAAAGGCCGAGGTCGAGAAACAGCCCAGGGAACTGAATGGCGTTGTCCACTCCTTGAAGCCGAGGGTTGATTATCGAGACTTGGAACCACTGCTCCAGCGATTGTCCGAGCAGCTCCGCATCAGCAGCCCTGATGCGGAATTTCCTTTGCAGGAGTTCAAGGAGAAATTGGGTGGACGGATTCCCGAAGAGCTCCACGATCTGGAGGAATGCGTCGCAACCTTCAATTTCCAGGGAGCGCGGGAAGCCCTGGAAAAACTGATGGAGAATCTCAAGCGACAGGCTGATTGAGCGGCGGCAAAAGATCCAGGGCCTTTGTCACAGAAACGTCACAAAGAGGTTTCACCCTTGTTTCAAGGACCATCTGACCCTGGGAGGCCACCATGTCCTTGAACAGCCTGATGCGCTGGATCAAGCCGCACGAACAGATCTTCTTCGACCTGCTGGAGGCCTCCGCCGCCAACGTGGGGGAAGCCGCGCATCACTTCGACAAGGAGATCCGGACTGAGGATCCCGCCAATTACGCGGAGCTGCGCCGGCAGATGAAGGCCTTCGAGCACAAGGGTGACGAGTTCACCAGCGAGATCCTGGAGAAGATGGACAAGACCTTCGTGACGCCCATCGAGCGCGAGGATCTCATGGCTCTGGCCCATGCATTGGATGATGTCGTGGACGATCTGGACGTGATATCCGAACGGCTGGTGCTGTACCGCGTGGGCAAGATCCGCGAGCCCTTTCTGGAAATGAGTTCCCAGGTCGTGGAGGGCTGCAAACTGCTTGTGGAGCTGATCATCCGATTGCGGGACATGCCGCGGCCCCAGGACATCCGCCCCATGATCCGCGACATCCATGATCTCGAGAACCGATCGGACGCGATCTATCACACGGCCCTGGCGGAAATCTTCCACGACGGGCTTTCCGCCGTGGAGTTGATGAAGTGGAAGGAGCTGCTGGACATCCTGGAATCGGCCATGGACCGCATCGAGCACGCGGCCCGGGTGGTGGGGTCCACGGCCATGAAGAACTCTTGATCGAGTCCTTCCATGCTATTCGCCATCCCCCTCGCCCTCATCGCCATCATTCTGCTGTCCTGGTGCATCGACTTCATCAACGGCTTCCATGACACCGCGAACGCAGTCGCCACGGTCATTTCCACGGGCGTGCTCTCGGCCCGGAATGCCATCCTCATGGCGGGCATCCTGAACTTCACCGGCGCGTTGGTGGGCACCCAGGTGGCCACCACCATCGCCAAAGGCATCGCCGAATCCCAGTTCGTGGTTCCCGCCGTGATCATCGCGGCGCTCATGGCCGCCATCACCTGGGACCTCCTCACCTGGTACTTCGGCATTCCATCCAGCACTAGCCACACACTCATAGGTGGTCTCACCGGCGCCGTTTTCGCCCACGCTGGGATCCAGGCTCTTCACACCACCAAGCTCAAGGAGATCGCGGCATTCATCGTGATCTCTCCACTGCTGGGGTTCTTGATGGCTTCGATCCTGATCATCCTCATTCTCTGGATCGTGCGCCGCATGCACATCGTGAAAGTGAACAAGGCCTTCCGGAAGCTGCAGCTCTTATCCGCGGCGGCCATGGCCTTCACCCACGGCCAGAACGACGCCCAGAAGGCCATGGGGGTCATCTGTCTCGGCCTCATCACCTTCGGCAAGCTCGTGGCCCACGGTTCCAATGTGCAGGTGCCGCTGTGGGTCAAGATCGGCAGCGCCATCATGATGGGTTGCGGAACGGCATCAGGCGGCATGAGGATCATTCGCACCCTGGGCCATCGCATCGCCAAACTCAAGCCCATCCACGGTTTCGCCGCCGAAACCTCCGCGGCCATCGTGCTCTTTACCACGGCTCATCTCGGCATTCCCGTCAGCACGACCCACGCCATTTCCGGCTCCATCATGGGCGTGGGCGCCAGCATGAACGCCTCCGCCGTGCGCTGGGGCCTAGCAGGAAACATCATGGTGGCCTGGCTCCTCACGATCCCCGTGAGCGCATGTTTGGCCGCGGGGTTCTATCACCTGATCCTGCCCTTCTTCTAGGCTTTCGTCATCTCCAGGAGTCCCAGGCACAGGCCGAGCAGCCTGCCGCAATCCGATTCATCGGTGCAGTAGCCGGTTCCGCTCGTATCCTGACGCAGGATCACGGTTCCGTATTCGCCCGATGTCTGCTGTTCGGTCACGTATCCCTGGAAATGGGTCTTCCCGAGTTTCTGATAAGTAGCCCCAGTGCCGCGGGTCAATGCGACCGCGTAGAGGTAAGGCACCGCTCCGTTCGGGCCGTTGTTTATGGCCACTTGCATCTGGATGCCGATCATGTCCGCCGCTTTGTCACGGCGCTCCAGAAGCAGCCGCACGTCTTCGGGGATCTGGTGGCTCTCCTTGTCCTTGTCCAGCCGCAGGTAGGGCGTGATCACCAGCCAGTCGGGCCGCTTGTAACCCAGGGTCCATCGCACGCAGGCCATCTTGAGCATGAGATCCCGGGGGATCCAGATCTGGACGGTACCCGTGAACAGTGGAACCGCCAGAAACAGCAGACCGTCCAGCCAGGCCACGGCCATGAACTCGCTTTCGGCCATCAGCGAGATGAACGCAAGCAAGATGAAAATTCCCGAGAACACGAAGGCTCCCCGCATGGAGGCCAGGAAGGGCAGCTGTTTGCGAAGGGTCAGAGATCCTGCCAGATTTTCCGTGATCCGATCGATCTCCTTCCAGGTGACGGGGCGCCAGTCCTCGAGACCAATGTCATCGGGCTTGTTCGTGAAGCCCCGTGCCCAGAGGAACATGCCCCCACCGAAAACAGCGAGGCATCCCAGGAGCCAGTGGACGCAGATCTGCAACGCGATCCCGGCCACGGCCAGGACGAACGCCAGAGTGAGACGCAGCCAGGGTTTGAGCGCGGGCTTGAACATGTAGGTCATGTGCATGGGGATATCTCGTGCAGGATCGACTGGGTGGGGTTCTTACCCTGGAGCTCGTCGGTGCCCGCATAGGCCCAGTACAGCGGGCACGCGGACTGGCAGGCCGCGAAGGATGGACAGCCTTCGCATTCCGCGGGTGCGTAGCGCTTCTGCTTGAAATGCCGGGCCCGGGCCGAGAACCAGATTGCGTCGAAGTCTTCGGTTAGCAGATTGCCCATAGGCTCGGCATAGCTCGAGCAGGGCAGCACATCGCCGGTGGGAGAAACGGAAATGAGCCCATCCATGGCCGCACAGTTCTTGTTGCCCATGCCCCGGGCCACAGGGTTGTAGTGACAGAAAGGCGTGGGCGAGTACCAGTGGAAGGTCAGGCCCTTCTGGAAGGCCGCTCTGCGAATGTCATCCACAAGCGTGCCCAGGCCTGTGTAAGGCAGGAAGAGGGATTCCGTGACCGGCCCTTGGACGGACGGGATGAAGAGGTTCATGGAGAACCGTTTCACACTGATCGAATCGAGGAACGACGGCATTTCTGAGGCCACGGAGGCATTCAGGCGCGTGAGCGTAGTGTTGGTCTGGACAGGAATGCCCGCCGCCTGGAATGCGCGAATGCCTGCCAGGGCCCGCTGATGGGAACCGGCCACGGCGGTAAGCCGGTCGTGCAGACCGTCCTCTGGCGCCTCCAGGCTCACCTGCACCGAGGAGAGACCGGCCTCCGCCAGGTCCGTGCAGCGCTCTGGTGTGGCGAGAGTGCCATTGGTGATCAGGTTGATCCTGAATCCATGGGACCGGCCGTACCGAACGAGTTCCGCCAGATCCTCCCGCAGCATGGGCTCGCCCCCCGTGAAGGAGAAGAAGGGTATCTTGGCCCGGGTCTTGAAGAGGTCGATGACGCGTTTGACCTCCGCGGTCGTCATAGGTGCCTGCCCGTTTTCGCGCGTCGTGCAGGAACCCGCGGAGCCGCAACCGGCGTAGCAGAACAGGCAGGCGTGATTGCAGCGGTAGGTGAGCGCGATCTCGCCCAGAATGGGCAGCCGGGTGAAATCGAAATCGTAGGGAACCCGCTCCACGGCTTCGGTCTCTCCGTCATAAACCTGGCGAAGGATGCTGAAGAAATCATTCACTTCGGCCAGCCGGTTGCCCTCCTTCAGGGGCAGATCCTTCAGCCGACCGCCCTGTGAAAGATAGTCCAGAATCTGGTAGCCCGTGGGGTTCAGCTTGAAAACGCGGCTCGGCGGCAAGATTAGAACGTGATCCTCCTGCCGCAGATGGACGTAAGGCTGGATGCCGCGCCAGAAGCCTTCGGCCCAGGAGAGGTCAATGCGGGTCAATGGGCCCCCCCTGAAACGCAGGCGGAGTGGCATGCGGAATGACAGGCCGAGTGGCATGCGGAATGGCAGGCGGAGTGGCAGGCAGAATGGCAGGCATTGTGGCAGGCCGAGTAGCACGCGTTGACGGTGCCGATGTCGGGCGGCGAGAAACAGCCCGAGAAGCAGGAGGCGCTGGCCATGAATTCGGTGTAGCCGCTGTTCAGCTCGTGGGGCAGGACCACCACGCGATGGGATGGGTCGGAATGGATCTGGGAATAGCTCCACCAGTATGGCCGGTAGTAGATGGGCGAATAGCCGTGAGTGATCGTCTGATCCTGGACCGGCGCGGCTTTCGGCTTTTCCGGATTTGCTATCAGCTTGCGGTAGAAAGCCTTGGTGGCCTCCAGATCCGCGTCCCAGACCTTCTCCTGGAGTCCGGCCAGAACCTTCTCGAAGAAAGCGGACATGGCGCCTGGGACCACGAAACCGTCCTTGTCGAAGGCGGCCAGGAAGAGCTTTTCCAGGGGCAGGGAGTCCGCAGGCGTATTGAGAACCTGGATGTGCAGCGGGTTCAATGCGAGCACCTTGAGCATTCCGTAGTGTTCCAGGCCATCGATCATGATGGCTGCGGCGCGGGGCAGGGGCAGTTCCAGGAGCATGGCCGCTTCCACGGGATGGAGTCCTTCCGCGATCTTTCCGGGCACCTGGTAGCTGCCCGAGAAGAGCTTGGGCGGTGTCCAGGAGTCCCCCGTCCAGGAAATGCTGGAAACGAGGGAGGCTGCATCCGTGAAGCGCCGGTAGCGGATGATAGCGAAGGCCAGAGCGGCGATGAGGATCAGCCCGAAGGGAATCAGCGTCGAAATGGGGCTGTTCCGGAACCGCCCCTGCAGATCCGAGCGCTCGCCCGGCCCGGGATTCCCTACTTCTTCGTAGGAAGGTGCGGTCGTGACGGGCGCCGAATTCGTGTTCTCGCCTTGGCTTCCGAACGCGCGCTGGGAACCGCTGGCATCCAATGCGGACACGAAGGATCCCGGCAGCTTCGACAGGGGCACGTAGAACGTGATGAGCTGGGATTCGTAGGCCGGAAGACTTTCCTGGTGGAAGCGAGCCGTGAAATAGTATTTCCCCTCGCCCTTGCTTCCCAGGCAGTCCATGCGGTTATCTCGGTTGACTGAGGGCTCCGTGAGGATCCCGAGATCGTCGAAGGTGCTGAGGGGAAGGGTCTTGCCCTTGACCTCGATGGGCAGCACCACCTCGATGGTCTGATGGCCCATGGGATATTCGAACACCACAGGAGCCCAGCTGAAGACCATGAGGTCGCCCTTGTCCGGTGAGTTCGTGCGGGCCACCTCGCCTGCTTCCATGAGATCGGCGGCCAAGTTGAGAACGTAATACGCCGTGCCGCTGAAGCTGCGGCCACCGGCCAGGACAACATCGTAATTGTCGGATCCGAGCTCGGTGATGGAAAGGGGAGCCCGCTTCCCTCCAGGTAGATCCGCATAACACTTGCTATCGTTGAATCCCTTCAGGGCGTGTTCGCCCTGGAAGTAGAAGCCGTGCATGTCGCCAGCGGTCGACCACTGGAATCGGTAGGTGATGTCGGCCTTTCCGTCGGGGCGCAGGAAGACGGTAACTTCCGTGGAATCCAGGCTCACGTCCAAAGCCCAACAGGCACCGGACCAGCAGAAAATCGCGGCGCACAGGCAAGTCCTTAGCGCTCTGAAGAGACTCGCACCCAAGGTCATCGGTCCAGCTCCTGCCAGGGAAAGGCTGATTTCTAGGTACTGCAAGCAGCCCCTTCCTTGCATCAGGGCCAGCATCAACGCGGGAGATTTGCGGTGAGTCCTGCAATCCGTGAATGAATTATTCCGATGATAAGCCATTTCGCGGGCTCTGGAAATTCGGTGTCCGGCGATCCGGTCACTTCGTTCCGAGCTGTCGTGGGTTCTCCGAGTTTCTTCTAGGCATGAGTATCCCAGGCCTCGTCGCGGTTCCGTCATCTCCCCGTCACAGAGCTGTCACACCGGACCCATAGCCTGGGAGCACAGGAGAAAGACGATGACGACACTCAGACACACTCTGTTCGCGGTTCTGACCTGCGCGGTCACCGCCGTTGGTTCCGCCCAGACCATCTCCCTGCAGGGGGCTGGCGCGACCTTCCCCTATCCGCTCTATTCGAAATGGATGGCTGAATACCAGAAGGTCAATCCTTCGGTCCAGATCAACTATCAGTCCATCGGCTCCGGTGGCGGCATCAAGCAGATCATCGAGCGCACCGTGGACTTCGGCGCGAGCGATGCGGAGATGACGCCCCAGGAAACCGCCAAGGCGCCTGCGAAGCTTTACCACATTCCCATGACCCTGGGTGCCGTGGTGCTGACCTACGAGGTGCCCGGCGTCGGCACGGGCCTGAAGCTGTCCCAGGATGTGCTCGCCAATATCTTCCTCGGCAAGATCACGAACTGGAACGATCCCAAGATTGCCGCTCTGAATCCTGGCGTGAAGTTCCCCGCCACGCCCATCACCGTGGCTTACCGCTCGGACGCCAGCGGCACCACCAACGTATTCACCGAATACATGGCCAAGATCAGCCCTGAGTGGAAGGGGAGCGTCGGCTCCGGCAAGAGCGTGAGGTGGCCCGTGGGCCTCGGTGGCAAGGGCAACGAGGGCGTCACCGGCCTCGTGAAGGGCACACCCGGCGGCATCGGCTATGTCGAGCTGGCCTACGCCAACCAGAACAAGATGCCCGTGGCCGTGCTGAAGAACCGCGCCGGCAAGTTCATGACCCCGGCACTCGAGGGCGTCACCGCCGCTGCCGCTGGCCAGAAGCTCACCGACGATCTCACCCTCTCCCTGACCGATAGCCCCAACCCGGCCGCCTATCCCATCTCCGCCTTCACCTACCTCCTGGTGTACCAGGAGCAGCAGGACGCCACCAAGGGCAAGGCGCTAGTGGACTACATCTGGTGGGCCATCCACGACGGTCAGAAGCTGGGCGCCGCCCTTGATTACGCGGCCCTGCCCAAGGATGTGGTGCCCGTCATCGAGACCCGCCTGAAGATGATCACCGCCAACGGGAAGCCCCTCCTCGTCAAGAAGTGACATGGAACTCGAACGGAAGCCGTCGCGCCCAGATAGCCTGGCTGATTCCTCGATCAGCCGGTATAAGGGGCCGCGTCAAAACAAAATGAACAGTGCAGTTTGTTTTGAAGCGGCCCCCAATCTCGGCGAGATGCCCTCCCGGAATGAGCCAGGCTCTTCCGGAGGGCTCCGCGCCCTGCTGGGTGGCAATTTCGGGGACTGGACCTTCCGGCTCCTGACGGCCATCTTCGCGGCTTTGGCCGTGCTGCTCCTGGCGGCCATGGCCTACCAGATGGCGCGAGCCTCCGTGCCAAGCATCAAGACCTTCGGGTGGAAGTTCCTCACCTCCACCGAATGGGATCCCGTTCTCGATTCTTACGGCGCGTTGCCCTACATCTTCGGCACCGTGGTCTCCTCGGTGCTTGCCCTGGTGATCGCGCTACCCGTGGCCCTGGGCGTGGCCGTCTACCTGGCGGAGCTGGCGCCGCTGTGGGTGCGGCGTCCCCTGGGCATCCTCGTGGAACTCCTCGCCGCCATTCCCAGCGTCATCTACGGACTCTGGGGCATCTTCGTGATGTCGCCCTGGCTGCGGGATTTCGTGCAGCCCACGCTCCAGAAGTTCTTCGGCTGGACGCCTTTCTTCAAGGGCATTCCCCGGGGCTTCGGCATGATGGCGGGCTGCCTGGTGCTGGCCATCATGATCCTGCCAACGATTGCTTCCGTGAGCCGCGACGTGCTCCTGGCCGTGCCCAACACGATCCGCGAAGGGGCGCTGGCGCTGGGCGCCACGCGGTGGGAAATGGTTCGCAAGGCCGTGCTTCCCTGCGCCAAGAGCGGCATCCTCGGCGGTGTGATCCTGGGCCTGGGCCGGGCATTGGGTGAAACGATGGCGGTGACCATGGTCATCGGCAACCGCCCGGAGATCTCCTGGTCCCTCTTCGCGCCCGGCCACAGCCTCGCCAGCGTCATCGCCAGCAACTACGCCGAGGCCTCGGGCGATCTCTACCTCAGCACCCTCACGGAACTGGGGCTCATCCTCTTCGGCGTGACCCTGCTGCTGAACATCATGGCCCGGCTCCTCATCTGGCGCGTGGGCCGCGGGCCCGACGGGGCGAGGCACTGACATGGGTCACTACTACCGCAGGAAATTCATCGACATCATCGCTCGCTGGGGCAGCCTGGCCATGGTGCTACTGGCCATCGTGCCTCTCGTAGCTGTACTTGGTTACTTGGTGATGAAAGGCATCGGGGGCCTGTCCTGGTCCTTCTTCACGGAACTGCCCAAACCGGTCGGAGAAACGGGCGGCGGCATGGCCAATGCCTTGACTGGTTCTGCCATTCTGGTGGGAATGGCCTGCGCCATTGGGCTTCCCGTGGGCTTGCTGGGAGGCATCTACCTGGCCGAATACGGAGATAACGCCTTCGGCAAGGGCGTCCGCTTCTGCACGGACGTGCTCTCCGGCGTCCCATCCATCACCGTGGGCATCTTCGTCTATTCGCTGATCGTCCTGCGCATGCGGCGCTTCAGCGCCCTCGCAGGGGCCGTAGCCCTGGCCATCCTGATGCTGCCCATCGTCATGCGCACCACGGAAGAACTGTTGCGCCTGGTGCCCGTGACTCTGCGCGAAGGCGGTCTGGCGCTTGGGCTGCCCAAGTGGCGCGTGATCCTCGGTGTCGTGCTCCGCACGGGCGCGTCGGGCATCGCCACGGGCGTCATGCTCGCCATCGCCCGCGTGGCGGGCGAGACCGCGCCGCTGCTCTTCACCGCCTTCGGCAGCCGGTTCATTTCGCTGAAGCTGGACCAGCCCATGGGCAGCCTGCCCGTGCAGATCTACACCTACGCCGTTTCACCGTACGAGGACTGGCACCGCCAGGCCTGGGCCGCCGCCCTGGTCCTGGTGATGCTGGTGCTTGCCTTCAACCTGCTGGCCCGGGTCATCACCCGGCGGAAAGGCGAGTCATGAGCACCCTTTTGCTTCCTTCACCAACCGCCTTCAGGACCACCCTTACCCAGAAAGAGGCCGTGGCCGACAAGCCCATGGAAATGGCGACGGAGGAACCCGCCCCCCAGGCCGAGGCGCGCATCAAGATCCAGGCCGAGGATGTGAACGCCTGGTTCGGGAAAACCCATGTGCTGAAGGGCATCTCCATGGAGGTCGCCTACCAGCGCGTGACCGCCCTCATCGGTCCATCGGGGTGCGGCAAATCCACCTTCATCCGCTGCCTCAACCGGCTGCATGAAGTAGTGCCCGGCGCGCGCATCCAGGGCAGGATCCTCCTGGACGGCGAGGACATCTACAAGCGCAGCCTGGATCCCGTGCTCCTGCGCAAGCGCGTGGGCATGGTCTTCCAGCGGCCCA
>DCFP01000065.1 GCA_002319925.1 Holophagaceae bacterium UBA1801
GGCTCCATTCGGGCGCCTTGCGGCCCGCCCGCGCGCATCGACAGTTCGAGTCTGGGACTCGCTTCGTGCAATATGAAAATGAAAAACGGAGCCGTGTGGCTCCGCTGATTTCTGGTGGCTGGAGACAGACTCGAACTGTCGACCTAGGGATTATGAGACCCTCGCTCTAACCACCTGAGCTACCCAGCCGGGAACAGCCAGTCTACCTTGCTTTGGCTCCGAGGTCCACGCTCGTTTTCGAGCCTGACAGGGCTTGTTCGTAGAGGGCTTCGTACTGGTCGATGATGGGGGCTTCGGCGAAGGTCGACAGGGCCCGCTCCTGGGCCGATGCGCCCATGGTCTTCCGGAGATTGCAGTTCCGCAGGAGAGTGAGGGCGTCCTCGGCCATGGCATCGACATCGCCCAGGGGTTCGAGATAGCCATCGACACCGTGGCGCACGACCTCAGGCAAGCCGCCCACGCGGCTGGCGATCACCGGCACTTTGTGGGCCATGGCTTCCAGGGCGGCGAGGCCGAAACTCTCAGTGGCGGAGGGCAGCAGGAAGATATCCGAACAGGCCAACACGGTGTCGATATCGAGCTGCTTGCCGGTGAATCGCACCGATGACTCGAAGCCCTTCTCCCGCGCGTAGGATTCCGCTTCGGCGCGGTCAGGGCCGTCCCCCACCATGACGAGGCGCGCGGGTTGCTGGGCGCGGACCTTCTCGAAGACCTTCATCACGTCCATCACGCGCTTCACGGGCCGGAAGTTGGAGATGTGGACCAGGATGGGCGAGGAACAGGGCGCCAGCCACGAGCGGCAGTCGGGACGCTGGCCGGCGAAGGGAGCGATGAAGTTCGGGATCACCTCGATGGGACGATCCACTTTGAAGGTGCGGTAGGTCTCATCCCGCAGGTACTGGGACACGGCCGTGACGGCGTCGCTGGCGCGGATGGCCAGCTTCACCATGGGCAGGTAGCTGGGATCCGATCCTACGATGGTGATATCGGTGCCGTGGAGGGTTGTGACCACCTTCAGCTTGCCGTCCACGGCCAGCCGGGCCAGCAGGGCCGCCGAGGCGTGGGGAATGGCGTAGTGGGCGTGCATGATCTCCAGGCCGTGATGGCTCGCCACATCCGCCATCTTGGAGGCCAAGGCGATGGAATAGGGCTCCGCTTCAAAAAGCGGGTAAGGGCTCGCCGTCACTTCGTGGAAAGTGACGCGATCCTCGAATCCCAGCAGCCGTGGCGGCACGGAGGGACTGAGCAGATGCACCTCGTGTCCCCGCGCTGCCAGGGCCTTGCCCACTTCCGTCGCGACGACACCAGAGCCGCCGAAGGTCGAATAACAGGAAATTCCAATCCGCATGGCACACTCCCAGGTCCTTACTCTCACCGCCCGGAACGTTTATCATGAGCAGAATCGAGGACCGTGCCTATGCTGATCGTGATCGCACTCGTCTACTGGGGGATCGATCTCCTGATCCTGCTCGTGGTCGTGTCGAGCATCATGTCCTGGTTCCAGCTCGATCCACGGAATCCTCTTGTGAAACTCATGAATGGCATCGTCGATCCCCTGCTGCACCCCATCCGGGCCCTGATTCCCGCTGCGGGGGGCTTGGATTTTAGCCCGATGATCGCCATTCTGATTCTCTATTTCCTGCAGAAACTGCTGACGGGCGGCCTCGCCCATTGAGGTGGTCATGAAATTCACACCTTTGGACATCCAGCGCCGCGAGTTCGAGAAGTCCTTCCGGGGTCTCGACGAGGCGGAGGTGCGGGCCTTCCTCCACGAGATTGCCGCCGAGTGGGAAGAGATCGTGCACGAGAACCAGAAATTCCGGGATGAGATCGTGGACGCCCGGGAACGCCTGCAACAGTACCAGGATCAGGACCGGATCTTTCGCGAGACGCTGCTGCACGCCCAGAAGACCAAGGAGGAGATCCTGGACGCGGCCAACCGCGAGAAGGCCCTCATCCTGAAGGAAGCGGATTTCAAGGCGGACGAGCTGATCCGCGAAGCCCAGAACCACGTGGCCGAGATGGAAATCCAGATCCGGAACCTCAAACTGGAGCGGGTGCGGTTCCTCCAGGAGATCGACACGCTCATGGCCCGGACCCGCCGATTCCTCCAGGAGGAAGCGCCGGAGATCTTCCCGCCCGCCGAGAGCACGCGAAAACTGGACGAACGGGAAGCCGCGCGCCTGGACCAGATGATCGCCCAGCCACCGGCTCCCCCCCTCTCCAGCGCGGGGTTTCCGAAATTCCCGGCGGGCCTGGGCGGAGGCAAGTGAACAGTGAGGATCCCCTACTACCACGTTGATGCGTTTGCCTCGGAGCAGTTCCGGGGCAACCCCGCAGGCGTATGCCTGCTGCATGCCTGGCTGCCCGACAAAACGCTGATGCGGATCGCCGCGGAAAACCGGCACTCGGAAACCGCCTTCGTGGTGATGGACGAGGATTCCATCCGCCTGCGCTGGTTCACGCCCGTGAAGGAAGTGAACCTTTGCGGCCACGCCACTCTGGCCACGGCCTTCGTGATGTTCGAATACCGGCAGTTCGCTGGGTCCGTGATCCATTTCGAAACGAACAGTGGAACGCTCACCGTGGAAAGGGAAGGGGATCTGCTGGTGCTCGATCTTCCCTCGCGCCCCACGGAGCCCTGTGACACGCCGGGTGCATTGCTACGGGCCCTCGGGCAGACCCCGCTGGAAGTCCGCAGAGCCAGAGCCTACCTGGCCGTGCTTGTGGATGAAAGCAGTGTGCGGGATCTTCAGCCGGATCTGAATGCCATCCTGGAACTGGATGCCGCGGGTCTCATCGTCACCGCACCCGGTGTGGAAGTGGAATTCGTCTCCCGGTACTTCGCACCCAAGCTGGGTGTTCCCGAGGATCCCGTGACCGGATCGGCCCACTGCGCGTTGACTCCCTACTGGTCCAAGCGGCTCGGCAAGACTCGCATGAACGCCCGCCAGCTTTCCGCGCGGGGCGGAGAACTGACGTGCGACTTCCTGGGCGAGCGCGTGAAACTCGGCGGTCGCGCCGTGAACTATCTGAGCGGCGTGATCGAGCTCGACTAAATTCGGACTTGAAAGCGGTATCAGCGGGTGGCCACCAGCCCGAAGTGGTAGGGGCAGAGGTCTTCAAGATCCACGGTCTGAATTACATGGAAACCGGCCTGAAGCAGCCATGCGGAGCATTGCTCCGGTGACGGCCGGATCGCCAGGGAAGGCCCGCGCGGTGTGCGAATATCGCTCCGCCAGTGGATCACGGAGATCTTGCCGCCAGGCTTCAGGGTCCTCGCAGCCTCTCGGAGCAGCGCCACCGGGTTCTCCAAGTGCAGCAGGTTGTAGATCATGGCGTGGCACTGAGTCCCGTCGCCAAGGCCGGAGTTCTGAGCGACGAAATCCCTCTGCTCCACGCAAAGGTTATCCAGACCCAGCTCAAGGGCCTTCCGCTGGACGCAGGCCACCATCCCGGGATCGATGTCCAGGGCTGAAACGATGCCCTTGGCCAGTTTGGCCGCGGGAATGGTGAAGGTTCCGTAGCCACAGCCGAATTCGACCACGTTTTCACAGGGTTCGCTTCCTGGGGACAACAACCTGCCGATGATGGCCGGAGCGTCGAAAAAGCTGCTCCAGGCAGCTTCCTCGGGCATTCCGCTTTCCCGTCCTTTCATGCAGGCACCGACCGAGTTGGTTCAACCCAGACCGAGAAGTCTCCTGGCCTCCGTTTCCATCCGATCCAGGAGCTCCGGCGCCGTCCGGCTCTGGAGGTAGACCTTCAGCTTGGGCTCGGTGCCGCTGGGGCGGAAGGCGGCGAAGGCGCCGCTCTGGAAACGGAACTTCAGGACGTTGCTGGAGGGAATGGGCTGGGCGATGTCGCGCCGGTCCGGCCGGTCCAGGATTCGTTCGATCCTGCCTTCGGAGCCATGCCATTCGCCGCTTTCGAAATCCTCCCAGGACACCACGGTCTCTCCAGCAAAGCTGGTCAGACCTGCGGTGCGGATGCGCGTCATGGCCTCCGCAAAGCGCTTGGCGCCGCCGGGCCGGGGATCTTCCAGGTTCACCAGCCGGTTGTGGAAGACGCCGATCCGCTGCTGCAGCTCGTCCACGGCGTCGTAGAGGCTCATGCCCTTGGCCTTGTAATGGCCGATCATCTCGCCCACCACGAGGGAGGCCGTCACGCCGTCCTTGTCGCGCAACTCGTTGGAAAGCAGCATGCCGAAGGATTCCTCGGAGCCGAAGGCGTAGGGCTCGCCCAGCTCCACCAGGCGGTGCTGGCGCGTGGCAATCCACTTGAAGCCCGTGAGGGTCCAGCTGACGGGCAGCTGGTAATGGCGAGCCACCTCGGCCAGGAAATCCGAGGTGACCACGGTGGTGACCACCGTGCCCCGCAGTCCTTTCTGGCTACAGAGGTATTCCAGGGTGAGGGCGGCGAGATCATTGCCGCTCATGAGCTCCCACACGCCTTTGCGCTTGGCGATCACCCCGATGCGGTCGGCATCGGGGTCGTTGGCGAGGATCGCGTCCGCGTCCAGGCGCTTGGCATCGGCCAGCGGGGCTTCGTACGCTGCGAGTTCCTCGGGATTGGGCCTGGGTGCCGTGGGGAAGGTGCCGTCCGGCTTCGCCTGGCTCGCGCATACCTCCAGCGGAATGCCCGCGCGCTTGAAGAGTTCGGGCACAAAAGCCATGCCCGTGCCGTGGAAGGGCGTGTAGAGCAGCTTGGCAGGCGTGAACTCCCGGGGCTTCTGGAGCAGGGTCAATCCCATGGCCAGGTAGGCTTCCTCGAGTTCCGCGGGGATGGGCTTGATGTGGGCGTCTACCTCGGGCGAGGGGGGCACGGGCACCAAGGACTGTTTCGCGATTTCCACTTCGATCTCGGTATCCCAGGGGGTCACCACCTGGGCACCGCTGTCGTCGTAGGCCTTGTAGCCGTTGTATTCCTTGGGATTGTGGGAGGCTGTGACGATGACGCCGCAGCCCGTGCCCAGCTTGCGCATGGCGTAGCAGAGGAACGGAGTGGGCAGGGGCCGGGAGCCCAAGTAGACCTCGTAGCCCGCCTGGGCCAGGACCCGCGCCACTTCACGAGCGAACACATCCGACTGCAGGCGCGTGTCGAAGCCCACCAGCGCTGTCTTCCGGTCGGGGGCGCGCTTGAGGGCCACGGCAGCGACGCCGAGGGTGGCGCGGCGGATATTCGGTTTGTTCATGCGGCGCAGACCCGCGGCCATGATGCCGCGCAGACCACCGGTGCCGAAGGCCAAGGGTTCGGAGAAACGGTCCTGGATTTCCGTGAGAGCGGCGGCATCGCCGGCTTCAGCGGCCTTGAGGACGGGTTCGAGATCGGCGCGGAGTTCGGCTTCCAGGTGCGGGAAGGCAAGGTATTCCTTGGCTGCGGTGATGGACATCAGTGACCTTTCTTCGTGAATGGAAATCAAGCGCCCCCGAGGGCGATATCGTCGAGCAGCAGGCTGAGCCCCGCGCTGGAGCCGTACCAGTGGAGATCATTGCCCAGTGCGACGATGCGGGTCAAGAAGTCCCGGAGATTGCCTGCGAACGTCAACTTGTCCACGGATTCGGCGAGGACGCCATCCCGGATCCGCACACCGCTGGCGCCCACGCTCAGGTCCCCGGAGACGGGATCCACCGTGTGCAACCCCATGATCTCGGTGATGAGCACGCCGTTGCCCGCCTGGCGGTAGAGCCCTTCGGGCGTTACGTTTCCGGCGACCGGGAACAGATTGAACAGCGTGATGCCGGGATTGCTGCCCACGCCGCGGCCCGCGGTGGCCGTGGGTTCCACGCCCATTTCGGCAGCGGTCTTCAGTGTGTGCAGGTAGGTCTTCAGCACACCGTTCTCGATGAGGACATTCCGCCGCGTGGGTAGGCCCTCGCCATCCCAGGGCTCCGAGCCGAGGCCCTGGGGCAGGCGCCCGTCGTCGATGAGCGTCAACAGGGGCGAAGCGATGGGCTGTTCCAGTTTGCCTACGAAGAGGCTCCGCTGCTTGAGCACGGCTTCGGCGGACATCATGCCGGCCACGATGCCGAGCAGATCCACGGCCACTTCGGGGTGCAGCACCACGGGATAGCGGCCGGCGGGCAGTTGCGCGGGCTTGAGCTTGCGCTCGCCCTTGCGCGCGGCTTCCTGGCCGATGGCGGCCAGGCTGAAGGAATCGGGGTGCCGCCCCATGTCCCAGTGCCAGGCGGCCTGGCGATCTTCGCCCTCCTGGACGGCCAGCTCGATGCTGGCGGCGCAGGTGGTGCCGAGATCGTGGGTGCGCACGCCCTTCTGGGTGAGCAGCAAGGTCGCACCCACGCCGTCGGACCAGGAGGCTTCCCGCACGGCCACGACCTTCGAGGATGCCTTGCGCGCCTCGGCTTCCAGGTTCATCGCCCGCGCGATCCGCTGCTCGGAGGTCAGTTCTTCCGTCCGGGCATCGAAGCGGCTGGGCAGGTCATCTACCCCTGAAGGCTCGGCCTGTCGCAGCCAGGGATCCTTGTCGCCCAGTTCCGCCAGTTCCCAGGCGTTCTGGAACAAGTCCTTGAAGTCCGGCCGGGAGAGATCCGTGGTCGTGCAGATGCCGGTGCGTCCACCCCTCATTACGCGAACGCCAAGACCGCCGCGCTTGGAGGTGGTCAGGTCCTCGAGGGCGCCGTTCTGGACCTTGGCCTTGCGGCTCCGGGAAACGGAGAGATAAGCCTCGGCGCCATCCGCGCCAAGGGACATCGCATGCTGTATGCCCTCCTGAAGCCGTTCTTCCAAGGACTGGGATAAATAGTGGTGAAAGAGCGGTACATCCATCATCAGGGCAGGGCCTCCTTGAGGGCTCGCTGGTAGGTCTGGAACGAGAATGTGTCGTAGCAGATCAGCACCACCTTCTCAGGTAGGATGCTGGTATTCAGGAACTGGAGGATGGTTTTCACGGCGATGGGGGCCGCTGTCTCCAGGGGAATCTGGGGCTGCCTCCCGGAGCCGATGCTGGGAAAGGCCAGGGAACGGATACCCCGGCTGGCCGCCAGTTCCAGGGAGTTCCGGTAACAACTGGCAAGCGCCTGTTCTTCGGCGGCGCTCCCCCAGTTCCAGGTCGGTGCCACGGTGTGGATCACATACTTCGCATTCAGTTTGTGGCCGATGGTGATCTTGGCCTCGCCCACGCCGCAGCCGCGGAGCAGCTCGCATTCCATCCGCAGGCCCGGTCCCGCCGCCTCGTGGATGGCCGCATGCACGGGACCACCGTCCACCAGGCTGCCGTCGCTGGAATTAACGATGGCCTCCACGTTCATGGAAGTGATGTCACCGAGCTGGAGCATGAAGCGAGTGGCCATGGGAACCTCTACCGTTCGTCGAAGGCGCTTTGCAATTGCCGCAGACTGGCATGATCGTAGGCCACAAGGGTAACGGACTTGGGCCGTTCATGAGCGGCCACGAAGTCACAGATTTCATGGATGGCGATGCGGGCGGCTCGGTCCGCCGGGAACCCGTAAATACCGGTGCTGATGGCGGGAAAGGCGATGGTTTCCAACTGATTTTCCATGGCCACGCGGAGGCTCTCCCGGTAGCAGGAAGCCAGCTGTTCATCCTCGCCGTGGTCGCCCCCGCGCCAGACGGGGCCCACCGTGTGGATGATGGCGCGGGTCGGAAGGCGGAACCCCGGCGTCAGCTTCGCATAGCCCGTCTTGCAGCCCCCCAGGTTCCGGCAGTAGATGGCAAGCTCAGGGCCGGCGGCACGATGGATGGCTCCGTCAACGCCTCCTCCGCCCTGGAGGCTCGAGTTGGCGGCATTCACGATGGCATCCACTGCCATTTCCGTGATGTCGCCCAGCACGAGATTGATCCGGGACTTCATCAGATCACGTCCGGCAGCGGTTCCGCGGTTCCTCCAACCACGAGGGAAGGGCAGAGGATCGTGGGCATGGCATCGGAGACGGGGACGCCCTGGCCATCCTTGCCACAGGTGCCGATGTCGAAATGCTCCAGGTCTCCGGCGATGCGCGTGATCTGTTTCAGGACGTCGGGACCGCACCCGCTCAAGGTGGCGTTCTTGACGGGGTACTTGATCTCACCCTTCTCGACCCAGTAGCCCTCCGTCACCTGGAACACGAAATTGCCGGTCACGGTGTCCACCTGGCCGCCACCCATGTGTTTCACCAGGAGGCCCCGCTCGAGGTCCTTCAGGATCACTTCGGGGGTTTCCGGCCCGGGAGCCAGGAAGGTGTTGCGCATGCGGGGGATGGGCAGGTGGCGGTAGCTCTCGCGGCGGCCGTTGCCCGTGGGGGGCACGCTCATGCGCCGGGCTGTTTTCCGGGACTGCAGGTAGCCTTTGAGGATTCCGTTCTCGATGAGCACGACCCGCTCCGTGGGCTGGCCTTCGTCGTCGCAGGCGCTGGAGCCGCGCTTGTGGGGCAGGGTGCCGTCATCGATGATCGTCACGCCGTCCGCGGCCACCTTGGTGCCCAGCTTGCCCGCGAAGGCGCTGACACCCGCCAGGGCCAGATCCGCCTCCAGTCCGTGGCCGCAGGCTTCGTGGATCATGGTGCCGCCAGCGCTGCTGGAGAGGATGACCGGGAAGGTCCCTGCAGGGGCGGGCTGGGCGATGAGGGCCTGGAGGGCCATGCGGACGGCTTCCTGGGCCGTGTGCGTGACTGCTTCCTCGGTAAACAGCTCGAAACCGCGGGTCTCGCCCAGGGCTCTGAAACCCGTCTGCAAAGTATCCCCCTCGCCTGCCGTGACGCTCAGGCGCAGAACTCCCTGGGTCCGGTGATCCTCGGCGAGCGTGGCCTTCCAGTCGCCGTTCTTCCGGTCCGCGACGGCGATCCAGACGCTTTGGGTGGAATCGCCATAGCCCACCGCAACCTGCCGGATGGCGCCCGGTTTGAGGGTCTCTCCGTGATTCCTGGCAATGGATTCCGTCTTCCGCACCAGCTCGACCTTTTCCGGGAACGGCACCGAGGCTGGATCGCGCTCGATGGGGCTGGGGGTCGGATGCTCGAGGATCGTTAGTGTGGGAACCTGCGTAGAAGCCCCTGAACCCGGGGCTGCCAGCAGGAGGGCAGCCTCCTTCAATTCATTGAAATCCGGGGCGATGAGATCCGCGAAGCGCGTGGTCTCGCCCTCCGAAATCCGGAGGCTGGCGCCGAAGGTCTCGCTGGCAAGCACATCCTCCATGCGGCCATCGTCCATGCCCAGGGCCTGGGCGCGGCGCTTTTCCACAAAGATTTCGCCATAATCTCCGCCCTTGGAGAGCAGGCTCGAAAGAATCTCGTGAAGCTGTTCAGGGGTGAAAGGCGCAGCCATCAATGAACTCCATCGCGCGGATCGCAGGCGTTTCCAGTTTGCCAGAATGGACGATTCAGCCTCCTCCAGCTGGGATTCGATGTCCCGGCCATCGTTGAATATGACGCGGTCCGCATGGAGTTGTTTCTCCGCCGTGCCGGTCTGGGCCGCGAGGCGGGCCACCGCATGTTCCTTTGATAGCCTGTCCCGATGGATCAATCGCTGGATCCGCAGTTCCACGGGTGCGTCCACCACCCAGAAAGCGTCGAAATGATGGGCCTTTCCGCGTTCCACCCAGAGGGCCGCGTCCAGGATGACGCCCTTGGTCTTCACGGGGATGGATTTCAGCATTTTCTGGAGATGCGCCTCGATGCGGGGGTGCAGCAGGGCTTCCAGCTCCCGCCGTGAAGCAGGATCGGCGAACACCTTCTTCGCCAGCCAGGGGCGATCAAGGGTGCCATCTACCCTCAGGGCCTCTTTGCCGAAGGCCTTGACTAGCGCCTGCAGCCCTTCCGTGCCGCGGCCGACCACATCGCGGGCGGCCTGGTCAGCATCCAGGATCGTCCAGCCGCGGGTTCTCATCGCGGCGGCCACGTAGCTCTTGCCCGCTGCGATACCGCCGGTGAGGCCGATGATGGGAACAGGAAGTCGAGGATCCATGATGAGGCATGTTCGCATCGAACGGCGCGGCAACCAACCGTCTCCGATGCGCGGCGGGGAACGGAATCACTCTTGGGGCTTGATGTGTCCGCGCTCCATAAGCCTTCCCGCCAAGCGCTCGGCCATGTCGATGGCGAGATCGATATCCTCGTCGGTCAAGCCGCCACTACCCGCGGCAGCCATCCCGTTCAACAGGTACAGGGCGTAATGCTCGATGCGTCTGAGCCCATGGCCAGGCAACATGGGCATCGGATTGGCTTCCGGTGTTTCGTTCATTACGACATCTCCCCAGTCAAACACCGACCTCTGATCCCAAACATAGGCATGGAAGGGCGATCGAGGAAGGCTGTTCTTTTTAGCCTTTTGCGCCAGCCCGATCGGAGGAACAGATCCAGCCTCCGCCCAGGACCTCAGATCCTCGATAGAACACGACCGCCTGTCCAGGAGTGATGGCGCGCTGAGGCTCCAGAAAACATACCTTCACGCGATGGTTACCCAGCTTTTCCACGGTGGCGGGGGTCTCTGGACTCCGGGAGCGCAGCTTGGCGGCGCAAGTGAAGGTCTTCTCCTTGGGCTCGAGGCACCAGGAAACATCCCTGGCCCAAAGTGCCTCCTCGAAAAGGTATCGGTTCTCGCCGACCCAGACCGTGTTGGTGGCCGGATCCGTCCGGATGACGTAGAGCGGTTCGGGATAGGCGATGCCGATGCCCTTCCGCTGGCCCACGGTGAAGCGCCAGAAGCCGGCGTGCGTTCCGAGGACCTTCCCATCGGCATGCCTGATCTCACCCTGTCCCAGATTGGGATCGGCCCCCATCGACTCGATGTATTGGTCGTACCGTTCCTGGGTGACGAAACAGATTTCCTGGCTCTCTGGCTTTTCGGAAAGGTGGAGTCCCAAGAATCTGGCCAGCAGCCGGACCTGCGTCTTGTTGAGGGATTCCAAAGGAAAAAGGGTCCGGGCAAGGGTGGCCTGGGTATGGGAGAAGAGGAAGTAGCTCTGATCCTTGGATGCGTCCAGGGCTTTCAGGAGGTGATAGTCCCCTGAATCCACATGAATCCTTGCGTAATGACCCGTGGCCACGAATTTGGCTTCCATCTCGTCGGCAACCCGAACAAGGGAGTCGAACTTAAGATGTTGATTACATAGAATACAAGGACTTGGTGTTTCACCATTCAAGTAGGAGGCAACAAAAGGGTCGATGACTTCCCCCTTGAAGCGGGATTCAAAGTTCATGATGTAATGATTGAATCCCAGGTGATTGGCGACCTTTTTTGCATCCGAGAAATCATCAAGCGTGCAGCATTTTCCAGCAGCGGGTTGGACAGTCCCGCCGCAGGTTTTATCAAACAATTGCATGGAAATTCCGATGACCTCCAGGCCGGCCAAGTGAAGCAGGGCGGCCATCACCGAGCTGTCGATGCCGCCGGACATGGCAGCAATGACTCGGGTCCCAGGAGACACGCCCGGTGTTGTCCTGATTTGCTCCAGCGATAGATTCAGCAGCTCTGCGGCAGCGGATCGAGAGGTTTCATCCACCTTCGTATGCTATCAAATCAAGTCCTCAAGCGATGCAAATTGAAGAAGCCGAATCCGAGAAGAAAGAGCAGTGGCGCCATCACACCCCATAGAGCCGGAATCTCGCCCGCCCGTGCTGCGCCCCCGAAAAGGGCCTGCAAGCCCAGGAACAGCAACCCAACGACGAGGGCGATACCGAGCACCTGACCGCGCCCCTTACGCGGCGGGGGGAAGGTGTAGGCCAGCATGGCGAAGATCAGGCAGGGACCGGCCAGCCAGTTAAGCAGGCGGGTCCAGAGCAGCGTGGCTCGTTCAGGATCAGGAGCCCATTTCTGCCAGTGGAATAGATCCAAGGTGCTCGTTTCCTCGGCGCTGTCGGAATTTCTCAAGGCCTTGTCGGGGAATAAGGTGGATGCCTCCACCCCCGGTTCGAATTTCAGCCCGTCCCATGGCAGTTCATCAACCTTGGCCTCGCCACGCTTCCAGCGATACAGAATGGGACCAAAGCCAGGGGACTTGAGCGAAAATCCCCAACGATTGTCTCGCTCCAGGAACCAGAGCACATCTGTTGAAGTCAGGTGCATCCAAGGTTTGGTTTGATAAGTTTGAACGGTTTGATGCTTGATTCGATGATAGATATCGCTGGCACGGCTCACGGCCATAGGTGCAATCCCGGCCTGGATGACAAAAGTGAGCAGGACGACGCTGATCCAGGCTCGGCTGCCGGAAGCGATCCACTGAACCAGGCTGGTACCACCGGCTCGAAGGGCCGTCCACTCCCTGGCGATGGCCGCATCGGAAAAGGCCATCACGCCTCCGAGAAGGAAGGAAACGGGGAAGGCGATGGTCAGGAAGGAAGGGAGGTTGAAAATCCAGTAACGGAAGAAGACCCCGTAAGCGCCGCTGGTCTTGGTCAGATCGCCGGCGATGGGCACGAATTCCATCAGCAGATCCAAAGTCAGGAGCGTGCCCAGGGCTGCGCCCCAACTCCGCCACCAGAGGCTTCGGGTCCAGCGTCCCAGAACTCCGGATTTGCGGCTTTGATCCGTGAAATGGATCGATGGCAGGGTCGCCACGGTTTCCCACTTATTGGAAACCGTGTTTTTTATGGATTCCAGAGTATTGTCATTCCAGTCCGTTACTTTTGAAATGAGACGCAATCGACTGGAACGATGCGGTCTCGTCTTCTTGTAGAGTAAAGCCAGGGCCAATCCAAGGAAAAGGAATGGGGGCACGAAGAGAGGAACGGGAGATCTGTCCCCGGCGAGGAACCAGCTCTCCAGATATTTCAACACCATGTAGTAGCAAAGAATCACCGCAAGGCTCTTCAGCAGTGCGCCCCCGCGCCGGAAGCGCGGATGCTCGAACCCTAAGGCGATGCCGAACAGCAACAAAGCAACAACCGATAAGGGAATGGTCACCCGGTGGCTCAGCTCCACGCAGGAAGTCTGATAGAGGATCCTCTCGTAGACCCAAAGAGCACCATTGGCTAGCGAGGGAGTTTTTGCGTTGACGACGTTTGAGACCAGTTCGCTGGTCGAGATGTACTGAACCGGTGTTGAAACGAAAAAGGCCGAGGGTGCAGGGAGATCATCAAAACGCATGCTTTGCGACTTTTGCGCAAAGAGCCCGACACTTTGGTTGTTTTTCTTGTAATAGCATCCCTTGAGATCATTCAAGTTCAACAAGGCGTAAGACTTGTTCTGGGCATCGGTCTCCCGCCGCCATTCAAGGCTCTTAGCCACGAGGTGCTGCACATCGCTGTCCGTAACCGCGAATAAGTGGACTTCTCCATTGGGCGCGACCCAGATGCCGGTGTTTGGATCCTTGGGAGGGAAATAGGGACTCCCGCCTGGTTTCAGAAACCGTGTCTTTGCCTCCTCGACCATCTGGTTCTCGATCTTTTCCATGTTCGAGCTGACCTTCGGCACGATCCAGTTCGCGTTGACTCCCGCGATGGAGACCAGGAGCACGGAAAGGATCACCCAGGGCTTCAGGATCGAGCCGATCCCTGAGCCCAATCCCTGGGAAGCCACCATCTCCGATCCTTCCGAAAGGTGCTGGGTTCCGATCAGGCCGCCCAGGATGGCGGCCATGGGCAGCACCATGGCGAAGGTCTCCGGGAGGGACGTCAGCAGAATGGGGCCAAGCCACCGGATGGAAGCACCCTGGGCAAAGATATCCCGGGATATCTTGACGAGGTTGTTCGCCAGCATCAGGCCGCCAAAGAAGACGACACCCCCGAGAAGGGGCCAAATCCAGCGTTTGAGGAAGTATCTGAGGAGGGTCGTAGGCACTGATTTTACTTTCGATAATGTATATTATGTAACATTGAGAAAAAGAGCGGTCAGATGACCTTGGCCGTCAACAAGTCATGTATGTGAAGCACACCCGAGGGTTGACCGTGTTCTTCGACCACCAGGAAAGTGATCTTTCTGGACTCCATGATCCCTGCAGCTTCGATGGCGGCTAGATCACTGGAGATGGTCACGGGATTCCGGGTCATGATTTCCGAGGCGCACAAATCCAGGGGGTTCCCCTGCACGGACTGAGCCTTGCCGACTGCACGCCGGATGTCTCCGTCGCTGATCACTCCAGTGATGCGGCCATCTTCCGTTACCGTTGTCATGCCAAGCCGCCCCTTCGTCATGGCCGACAGCACCTCGAAGAACGGTGTCGTAGGTTCGACTACCGGAAAAGACGTATGCATTAATTCCTTTGTTTTTAATAGTTTTGATCCCAAACTTCCAGCCGGATGGAATTGCGCAAACTTCTCTAGGGTGAATCCCGATCGAACCATGAGATGGGCCGCCAACATGTCTCCCCACACCAACTGGATGGTGGTGCTGGCCATGGGTGCGAAATCCAACGGACAGCCTTCCCCTGACGGCAATGCATACGTGAAACACCAGCTGGAAGCCTGGGCCAAGCGACTATCGGACCGCGAGGTGATGGATGCAATGCGGATCCCCAGTCTCAGCAAGCTCGGCAACAGATTGAGGATCTCGAGGCTTTCTCCGCTGTTGCTCAGGATCAGCAAGGTGTCGTCTGTGGTCACCATGCCGAGGTCGCCGTGCAAGGCTTCCGCTGGATGCAGAAAGAAGCTCGGGCAGCCCGTGGAAGCCAGGGTTGCGGCGATCTTCTGGGCGATGATGCCGGATTTCCCCATGCCGCAGAGGATGACCCTTCCCTTGCTGGCCAGGACATAGTCCGCCCAGGCTGTCACGGGACCGGGATCCCATGATTCCTGCAAGGCCTTTATGGCGCAGTGAGTGGCGTTCAGGACCTTGTCCACAGCTTCAGCGGGAGACAGACTGTCATTCCTATGTTCAGCGGGATGGCTCACGTTTCGAACTCCATCTGTTTCTGCTGATCCATGCTACCAGCGAATCCATGCGCGATCGCCTGCCCCAGCCAGGCATGGGATAGACTGGAATGGTCCGAGGGACATCGGAGAATGCATGTTCAACATCACTGATATTCGAATTACCAAAATTGAAGGAGATGAGAAACTGCGCGCTTTCGCAGCCATTATCATCGACGATTGTTTTCTCGTTGGGGATCTTCGGATCGTCGAGGGCGAGGATGGCTATTTCGTCTCCATGCCCAGCAAACGCAAGCGTGATGGCTCTTTCAAGGATATCGCCTATCCCTTGAACAACGAAGCCAGGGCCTCCATCGAACGCCAGGTACTGCTGGCCTATGAGACCGCCACTGGGAACCGCGCCATTTCCCGCATCGAGACCGGTGAAGAAAACACGGTGAGACCGGATCTATTGAGCGTGGGCGAATTCGGGTTCACTCCCAAACTAAACCCCTAGGCAAACCCGAGAGAGATAAATGCCAGGAAAGCTGCCCCGGTAATAGTTCCAGCGTATGTTGCACGGCACGGCTGGACGGAAATCCATCTGCCCGCTACACTTTTGGTTCCCTGGGGAGTCGCCAAGTGGTAAGGCAGCGGCTTTTGGTGCCGCCATCCGAGGGTTCGAATCCTTCCTCCCCAGCCATTCGCCAAGGGCCGACATCAGTCGGCCCTTCGCAATTTTGGAGGAAGGATTCGAATCGCCTATGGCGCGCAGGTAGAGCAAGGCTTCGACAGTCCTGTGGACTGTAGAAGCCGTTCGGCCGCAGGCCGATGCTCGTGCGCAGCCAGAGGCGCGGCCCGAAGGGGAATCCTTCCTCCCCAGCCATTCGCCAAGGGCCGACACTAGTCGGCCCTTCTCAATTTTTGGAGGAAGGATTCGAATCGCC
>DCFP01000137.1:0-3947 GCA_002319925.1 Holophagaceae bacterium UBA1801
CTTGCCCGAGCCGCTGGGGCCCATCAGCGCGTAGTAGCCGCCCTTGGGGATATCGAGATCGATGCCCGTCAGCACTGGGATTTCCAGGGTTCCCCGCCAGTAGCTCTTCGCCAACGCCCGGAGCCGGATGATGGCTTCGCCATTCCCAGCCATGTCACATCTCCTTGGGCTTGACGCGCTTGCCTTCCTCGAGGTTGACCTCCTGGGGCACCACGAGCATGGGCAGATCCGCTGGCAGACCCTTCACCATGAAACCGATGGGATTCTCTTCACCCAGTTCGATGGGATAAAGGGTCGCCACGCCATTCTTGTAGATCCAGACATAGGTCTTGCCCTGGCGGCGCACCACCTGCTCCCGGCCCACGAAGACCGCATCCTCCTTGAAGGGCTCACCCAGGAAGGTCACCTTCGCGCCCATGTCCGGCAGCAGCGCCTCATGCTTGTCCAACAGCGCCACCCGAACGACCACCACCGCTTTCTGGCGGTTGGAGGTGGGATAGATCTCGCGCAGCTCGCCACGTAGCGGCTTCGCGCCGGGGTCCACATCCAGGGCGTCCACGCGGATTTCCGCGGGCATGCCCTTCTTCAATTTCACGATGCCCGTCTCGTTCACTTCCACTTCCAGCTCGAGGCTGTCGAAGTCCGCGAGGGTGGCAATGGCGTTGATGGCATTGGCGCCACCCGCACTGCCGGGGCTCACGGTCTCGCCCACTTCGGACAATTTCTGCGTCACGGTGCCCGTGAAGGGAGCCCGCAGGACCATGTTCTCCAGGCTAGCGTCCTGGTAACGCAGCTGCGCCTTCAAGGTGCTCACCTGCGTCTGGAGGTGCTCGACGCTGGCCTTGTCGAGGATGCCTTCCTTGTACAGGTTCTGCGCGCGCTGCAGATCCGCTTCGTTCTGCTGGAGGCTCGCCTGCACGCGTTCGCGGTCGGCCACGAGATCCTCCGATTCCAGCCGAGCGATGACCTGCCCTTTGGTGACGTGTGTGCCTTCTTCGACGCCGAGCCACGCGATGCGGCCTGTTACCTTGGCGGAGAGCGTGGCCCGGTGCCGGGCCACCAGGTACCCGCTGGCCGTGAGCATCGGGTTGCGCTCGCCGGCCTTGTAGGGAACGGGGTGGCTGATCGCGAGCGTCAGGGGCGCGTGTTTGGCGCCATAGATGAAGACGCCCGCGCCGAGCCCCAGCACGCCAATGACGACCCAGCCCCAGGGGAATCGTTTCTTGATGCGGGGCTTTCCGCCCTTCGTGCCAATGGATAGGGCATCCGGCTTGATCGGGTTGCTCTTCATGGATTCCTCTGCCGTTCTCAGGATTGGAACGGTTCAGTATCGCATCGCCCTCCAAGGGGCCATCCAGCGGATACCGGCGAACGACCGGTTTGTCCGGGCGAACGGATTCAGGACGAAGGAAACTTACCGAGCTCCGATACCCAGCGGGTTTCCGCGATGGCGAAACGGAGCAGGGCCTCCCGGTGATCCGGTTTGGCGTAGGCGACACCGATGCGCGGACCGCGCAGAATCGACGTGGGCGGGGCTCCTGCTCTCAATTCAAGCCCACCAGATTCGTACAACAGGTGATCGTTGAAGGAACGATCCAAACCTAGGGCCTGAGCCACTTTGCCAGGCCCCGTCAGCAGCGCTGGACCCTTCACGTGCCCCCGTCTTTGCAGGACCGTCGCCAACCCATCGACGGGTTCGCAGGAGCGGATGAGCACGGCCGATCCTTCGCCCTCGGGTCCCGTCACGATGTTCAGCAGATGGTGCAGGCCATAACAAAGATAGACATAGGCCCGCCCGCCTTCCCTCCACATGGGCGCGTTGCGCTCCGTGCGCCCGAAACGGCAGTGGCTCGCGCTGTCCTCGGCGCCGCCGTACGCCTCTACCTCCGTGATCCTCAGCACGACGTTTCCGTGATGGAGATGCTGTCCGAGCAGTTCCCGGGCCACCCATTCCACGGGACGGAGGTAGAAGGATTTCGGTACCGGGCATCCTTGCTGGAACACCATGCAACCCATCAGGAACGCGTGTTTTCGCCAGTGAGGAATTGCTGTTTGTGCATCCCTTCCTCGTCGTGTTCGATGAGGAAGCCCACTTGCCTTGCCACTTCGTCGATGAGACTCCGTTCTTCTTTGAGGAAGGGACCTTCATCGAACTCGGGCATTTTCTGGCTGTAGGAAACCTCCACCGTTCCGCGCCGCTGCCCGTGTATCACGATGTCGGCGGTCATGGAGTCCTGCGCCAGATCCGCATCCGGCGTGGCGAACACGCGATCATCGAGCAGGATTCGCGCGGATGTGATATCCGGGTACTGCCAACCGGGCGGGAGGAGCGCGGCGACTTCCAGCATGCTCGTTTCCAGAGGTGTGTTCGGCTGCCGGGCCACCTGGGCGATGCCATAGAGACAGGTGAGTTCCTTGACGCGCTCCCGCAGCGCCCACTGGGAGGACTGGAAGGCGATGGCCACGCCGAGTGCCTCGGCTACCGCTTCGAGGAACTGGACATCATCCTTGCTGAAGAAATCCTGTTTCCGACTTCCCAGGAGGAGCACACCGCGATTCTCTTCGTCGACCGGAATGGGCAGCAGGATCAGCGCGGGATACTCGCCGCCGATCACCACGGACTGAGGCGTGGAGGCCGCGCCATCCTTGTTCCAGAGCAGCACGGGGCGCGTGGAATCGCCGGTCCAAAAGCTGCCTCCCCGCGTGGAAAAGGGCGGCGCCGCAGAGAACGCGCCGTGCAGGATGTCGCCGATGATCCTCTCAAGGGGCGTGTCGTCACCGCTTCGGCGCGGGAATTCCGGAACGGCGCTATCGATGTGCGAGATGCCGTTTTCCTGGGCAGCCCTGCAGAAACTGCATTTCCCGGATTCTTCCAGGCGGATTTCCGCCGTATCCGCCAGCGAGAATTCCATGAGAAAGCCGCATGTGAGCCGCAGGAACTCCATCTGCGTGAGTCCCTGGTTGGCGAACTGGAACAACCGGTGCAGCAAGCCACGGAAACGGTTGGGGTGGCCGATTCCCCGGCCGGGAGGAGGAGTCTTGGTCTCATCCATGGAAAGCCCGCCTTGATTGCTTGAGAAGCGAATAGACCACACTCGGCGGCATCCCGCAAGGGTTGATGAAAAACAAAGGAGGGCCGATGGCCCTCCCTTGTCCTGATCGAAGCGGGTGGATCAGACGAGACCCTGGTCCATCATGGCGTTCGCCACCTTCACGAAGCCGTGGATGTTGGCGCCCAGCATGTAGTTGCCCGCGTCGCCGTATTCCTTGGCGGTGTCGTAGCAGTTCTGGTGGATGGTCCGCATGATCTGGTGCAGCTTGGCATCCACTTCCTCGCGAGACCACACCAGGCGCATGCTGTTCTGACTCATCTCCAGGCCGGAAGTGGCCACGCCACCGGCATTGGCGGCCTTGCCGGGTCCGTAGAGGATCTTGTTCTTGAGGAACACTTCGATGGCGGCGGGATCCGACGGCATGTTGGCGCCTTCGGAAACGCAGATGCAGCCGTTGCTGACGAGGAGTTCAGCTTCCTCGCCGTTGATTTCGTTCTGGGTGGCGCAGGGCAGCGCCACGTCGCACTTCACGAACCAGGGGCGCTTGCCCGCATGGTATTCGCACTTGAACTTCTCGGCGTACTCCGCGATGCGGCCGCGCTTGACGTTCTTGAGGTGCATCAGGTATTCCCACTTCTCGCCCTTGATGCCGTCCTTATCCACGACGGTGCCGTCGGAGTCGGAGGCCGTGACGACCTTGCCGCCCAGCTGGTTCACCTTCTCGATGGCGTACTGGGAAACGTTGCCGGAACCGGATACGCAAACGATCTTGCCTTCGAAGGAGAGACCGCGGGTCTTCAGCATCTCTTCGGCGAAGTAGGTGCAGCCATAGCCCGTGGCTTCCGGACGGATCAGGGAGCCGCCCCAGTTGAGGCCCTTGCCCGTGAGCACGCC